>JANYJX010000017.1:0-22500 GCA_025358355.1 Actinomycetes bacterium
GTCGAGGTCGGCGCGCATCGAGGCCTCCCGGTCAACGTTGCATTGGCAACGCCGACTTCGACCCGCTCGACCTCGTCCCTGGCCGCCACAAAACCCGTGGCATCAATCATCTAGGTGTTCAGGTCGTCGTAGTCGGTATTCCGACGAGCAAGTCGAACCAGTCGCAACCGCTTATCCGTGAGGCTGATGAGCATTGCCTCTTGGACGCCGCGCTCCTCCGCGCTCACTTTGAGCTTGCGGGCGTGCCCGAAGCGATCGACAAGGGATCGGCTAGTGACGCTCACGACATCGGCGAGTTCGCGCTGACAGCGGCCAAGCTCGGAACTGAGTTTGCTCTGGGTTGGGTCAATGCCGGTGACCTCACACAGATCAGGGAGCTGCTGCTCCATCATCCGTCGATTCCGCAGGCTCTTGATGTCCAACTCCTGATTCGCGCGGAGGAGGCGATGGGCCAATCGCTTCGAGGTGATCAACCAACTCGACATGCTCTCCGCGAAGGTTTCTGGGAAGAGATCAAGCGACACGCCGATCTTTGAGCCAGCGCCCTGCTGGCAGCCAATCCGCACTAAAGCAACGATCTAGAGCGAGTCAATCGGTCCGCCCCTGGGCGTTTGTCGAACTCCCCGGGTTGGACTCGAACCAACAACAACTCGGTTAACAGCCGAGTGCTCTACCAATTGAGCTACCGGGGAAGGTAACGGGCGAGATTCTAGCCAACGACTCCCGACACGCCCCGGCTGGCCAGGCACGCCTCGAGCGCATCGAGCCACGCCGCGTAGTACGCCGTCGCCGCCGGCTCGTCCGGGTCGTAGCCGTGACGGGCGACCGCATCCGCCAGGAAGCCGCTGAACTCGACGAGCGAGATATCCGCCCGCTCAAGGGCGACGACGCCCATTCCCAGCGCACGCCCTTGCCACGGCTCGTCGAAGACGAGCTCGCCGTTCGATCGCGGTAGCGGCGCAGACTCGGCCAGCGCGCTATCGAGATCGGCCAGCTGGCTCATGCGGCAAGCGACTCTGGCTCGATCGCCTTAGCCGTCCCGATCATCGCGTCGCGCGGCACGAGGCGCATCAACTCGTCCTCGCTCAGGCCCTCGGTCCCGGCAGGCCGCTCGGGCACCACGAGGTAGCGCACCTCGGCAGTCGAGTCCCACACACGAAGCTCCACCTCCGCCGGCAGCTCCAAGCCGAACTCGCGCAGCACTGCCCGCGGCTCCGACACCACACGCGCGCGATACGGCGCGCTCTTGTACCAGGTCGGCGGCAGGCCGAGCACCGGCCACGGGTAGCAGGAGCAGAGCGTGCACACCACGACGTTGTGGACAGCCGGCGAGTTCTCGACCGCGACAAGCGTGTTCAGCTCGAAGCCGGTAAAGCCGAACTCCTTGACGGCGGCCGTCCCATCGGCGAGCAGACGGGCCTTGTACGCCGGATCGACCCAAGCGCGCGCGACGACTCGCGCACCGTTCTGGGGGCCGACGTCGTGCTCGTAGTACGAGACGACTGCGTCGATCGCCTCGGCCGACACGAGCCCTTTCGCAGCGAGTAGCGCCTCGAGCGCCTCCGCTCGCAGCTCGTTCTCCGACTTCTCCTGCGGATGATGCTCATGCCCATCGTGATCGTGGTGGTCGTGGTCGTGGCTCATGCGGCCTCCAGGTAGCTCTCTTGCAGATCGAGATAGACGACCCAGCCGGGCTCGTCAGTCTCGCCGAAGACATCTTGCGACAGGAACGACACGGCGTAGACCGGCTCGACCTCGCCACGCCGCGGTCCTTCGTCGGGGAACGGGTACGTCCCGCGCACGCCCACAACTTCGCCTAGGACACCGCGCACGTAGCGCGGGCAGCGGGTGTGGCCGACTGAATCTATCCGTCGGACGCGAATCCGTTCGCCGACGGCAAAAATGGTGGACGACGTCGGCCCAAGCTCCTCGGTCGCGGTGCGCACGATGCCGAGAACGCGTGCCGCCTGCGAAGGATCGGCGTGCGTCGGCAGCTTCTCGCCACCGCGCAAGCGCTCGACCCAGCCGTCGACTTCACCCTCCGCGATCGTGCCCTTCGCGACCAGCCGCCGCTCGTTGCTCCACTGCCAGCGCTCGTAGTACGACGCGCGCAGGTACTCGTCCGCCGCCATCTTCTCGCGCAGCTGGCGGCCCGAACCGGCGCCGAGACCTTCCGCCGCGGTGATGGCCCACATCGCGAAGACCCGCGGCTCCCACCGCTCGTGATACGCCGCCTCGACGCCAGGCTCGACTACCGGGCCGAAACCCGCCATCCCGCCCATATCGTGAACCTGGTCGATGCGACTGAGCCTACGTCAGCTCGGTGAGGGCTTGCCGGACTTTCGCCAGATGCTCCTGCAGCTCCTTCGCTCGCGCCATGTCGACGCCCGGTGCAGCGAGCTCGCGTCGCAGCTTCCGCTCGCGCAGCTGCAGCAGCCGCTCGGTGCCGTTGCGCTCCGTGACCCGCTCGCGCTCGATACGCGCGTCGAGCTCGGCATGCAGCGCGACGAGATCGGCGTCCTCGGGCGCATCGTCGACGAGCACCGCGCGGAAGCGCCGGTGGAGCTCGTCGTCGAAGAGCTCAGCCCCAAGCTGGCGCAGTCCCTCGCGCAGTTGCGGATGCGCAAGACATGCAGCCAGCGCATCGCGCTCCAGTCGAGCACCTGCGTCGAGTAGCCGCTGCGGCACGGCGCCACCCGTTCGCCCGCTGCCGTGCGCCGGCGCGATCCCCGCAAGTGTCTCGCGCGGCAGATCGAGCGCGTCGCCGATGATCCGCAGCGCCTCTTGCCGCTCCGGCGAATCCGCCGCCTTCGCGAGAACCTCGCGCGTACGGACGAACGCCTCCTGCCGATCCGACGCGCGCGCGAGCTCGAGCCGCACGCGGTGGACGAGATAGCTCGACGCGCCGGCCAGCCGGTCGGCGAACCCCGCGGGCGCATCCGCCGGATCCTGACCCTTCGGCAGCGACACGACCTTGACGTCGAACCCTTCGCCAACGGCGAGCTCCATCCCGCGCAGCGTCGCCTCCTCCCCTGCCGCGTCGGAGTCGAAGCAGAGGTACAGCCGTTTCGTCAGCCGCTTGAGCTCGCGGAGATGTGCTTCAGTCAGCGCTGTTCCCATCGACGCGACGACCGGCTCGAGCCCGGCCTGCCGCAGCGCGATCACGTCGGTGTTCCCCTCGACGACGACCGCGCGATCCTCCTTCGCGATCGACGGCCGCGCGAGGTGCAGGCCGTAGAGGATCGCGCTCTTGTGGAACAGCTCGCCCTCGGGCGAGTTGACGTACTTGCCGCGCAGCGGGTCGTCCTCACGGAGCTTGCGCGCCTGGAAGCCGATGATCCGCCCTCGCGCGTCGGCGAGCGGGAACATCAGGCGCGGCGGGAAGTAGTCGTTGCCGCGCTGGTTGACGAGGCCCGCCGCGCGCAGTTCGGTGTCGACGAAGCCGCTTTCCTTCGCTTTCGCGGCTAGGCCACGTCCGGGCGATAAGCCGAGCCGGAACTCCTTGGCAATCGCCTCGCCAAGCCCGCGGCTCGCGATGTAGGCGCGTACCGGCTCGCCTGCCGCTGAGTCCCAGAGATTCTTCTCGAAGAACGTCGCCGCCTGATCCAAGACGGCGTACAGCCGTTCGCGCCGACGCCGCGCGTCGTCGGCCGCGGGTGACGACTCCTCGTACTCGAGCTGGAGCCGGAAGCGCTCGGCCAGGAACTCGATCGCCTCGACGAAATCGAGGTTCTCCGTCTCCCGCACGAACGAGACGACATCACCGCCCTTGCCGCAGCCGAAGCAGTAATAGAGCTTGTCGGGCGCGTTGACGGAGAAGCTGGGCGTGCGCTCGTCGTGGAACGGGCAGCGGCCGACGTAGCGCCCGCCGGCCTTGCGCAGCGCGGTACGAGCCGAGACAACCTCGACCATGTCGGCCGCGGCAATCGTGTCGCGGACAGACTGCTCCTTGATGCGAGCCACTCTTGCGAGTCTAGAGAGCGCCGGCGTACGTAAGCGCGAAGCGATCGGTCATGCCGGCGAGGTAGTCCGTGATCCTCGTCGCAACATCGTCGTCGCCTGGTGGCAGCCGATCGGGATCCTCGACGAGCGCCCCGAAGATCGCCTCCACGGTCTTACGCGCACGCTGATGCTCGGGCTCGACATGGGGGCCGAGGTACACGCGCTCGAACATGAACGAGCGCAGGGAGAGCATCGCCTCGCCGATCTCGGGCGTCTGACGGATGTCGCCTGCGCGTTCGGAGGTGTTGACGATGTCGTGCACGAGCCGGTCGATCCGCTCAGGCCCGGTTGGGCCGAGCAGCGCGATCTCGGCCTGCGGTAGATCCGACTCGCGCAACAGCCCGTAGCGGAGCGCGTCGTCGATGTCGTGATTGATGTAGGCGACGCGATCTACGAGCCGCACAATCTTCCCCTCGAGCGTCTTCGGCTCGACCGGCCCCGTATGTGTGAGGATCCCCTCGCAGACCTCCGCGGTGAGGTTCAACCCGCGAGCGATGCGATGGGACTGCTCGTTGTGGCGGAAGCGCCGGTCGAATCGGTCACGCAGCGCCACATCCAGCGCCTGCTCGCCCGCGTGGCCGAACGGCGTGTGCCCGGTGTCATGCCCGAGGCCGATCGCCTCCACCAAGTCTTCGTTCAGACGCAGCGCCCGCGCGACAACCCGCGAGATCGCAGTCGTCTCGAGCGTATGCGTCATCCGCGTGCGGTAATGGTCGCCCTCCGGATCGATGAAGACCTGCGTCTTCCCTTTGAGCCTGCGGAACGGCTTCGAGTGGACGAGGCGATCGCGATCGCGCTGGAACGGCGTTCGGACACCGCACGGCTCCTCGTCAACCTCACGCCCCTGCGTCTCGTACGAACGGGTTGCGAGCGGCGAGAGGAGCAGCTTCTCGGCCACGCGCGTGCGCATCGCGAAACCCTCGTCGGTCAGCGCATCTGCTTCCACGCAGTCAGCGTAGATCGTGCGCGCGTCGACCTGCGGCGGGAATGCGCGGGAAGCGCCGCTAGACTCCTCGACTCGTGTCCGGGGAGGTGCAGAACGACGAAGGTGAGACCGCGGGGGTCGCGGTCCTCGGCGCGGGCCCTGCTGGGCTGACCGCGGCGTACGTGCTCGCGCTGCGCGGCGCGTCGGCGACGGTCTACGAGGCCGACACCACGGTCGGCGGGATCGCGAAGACCGTCGTCTACGGCGACTACCGGTTCGACCTCGGCGGGCATCGCTTCTTCACGAAGCTCGCGCCGGTGAAGAAGCTGTGGGAGGCGATCATCGGCGATGACTTCCTACTGCGGCCGCGGCTCTCGCGCATCTACTTCCACGGCCGCTTCTTCGCCTACCCGCTGGAGGCGAAAGACGTGCTCTCGCGCCTGGGGTTGCGCGAATCGGCGCTCTGCGCGCTCTCGTACTTCTGGAGCCGTCTAAACCGGGCGCGCGCCAAGGAGGAGACATTCGAGGACTGGGTCGAGGCACGTTTCGGCCGCCGCCTGTACCGCGCGTTCTTCGGCCCGTACACCGAGAAGGTCTGGGGCATCCCGGGCTCGGAGATCCGCGCCGAGTGGGCCGCGCAGCGGATCAAGGACTTCTCGTTCATGAAAGCCGTCCTGAACATCCTGGGCCTGCAGCGCAAACAGGTGACGACGCTGATCGAGGAATTCCACTACCCGCGGCTCGGCCCGGGCCAGATGTGGGAGGCGTTCCAGACCCGCGTGGAGGCCAGCGGGATTCCGGTTCGTCTCAACCACCGCTGCAACGCCATTCGACATCACGCTGGACGCGTGACAGCGATCGTCGTCGAAAGCGATGGCGTCGAGACGACGTCGCAGGTGGACGCAGTCTTGTCGAGCATTCCGCTTTCGGAGCTTGTCCTGTCGCTCGACCCGCCGGCGCCGGCCGATGTGCTGGCCGCAGCGCGCCGGCTCCGCTACCGCGACCTCTGCCTCGTAGCATTGATCATCGACGACGAGCAGCCGTTCCCCGACAACTGGATCTATCTCCACGATCCGGGCACGCGCGCCGGCCGCGTCCAGAACTTCGGCGCGTGGAGCCCCGACATGGTCGCGCCCGGGACCACGTGCCTCGGCGCCGAGTACTTCTGCTTCCAGGGGGACGACATCTGGGAGATGTCGACAGAGGACGCGGTAGCGCTCGCGACGCGTGAGCTCGCGTCGATCGGCCTCGTAGACCCGGCAAAGGTGATTGACGGCACGAAGGTGCAGGTGCCGCGCGCGTACCCGATGTACGACGGCGACTACCGTGACGCCGTGCTCACGTTGCACGGCTACATCTCGGGCTTCGAGAACCTGAAGACCTTCGGCCGCAACGGGTTGCATCGCTACAACAACCAGGACCACTCGATGTGGACGGCGATCCTCGCGACTCTCAACCACCTCGACGGGACCGAGTACGACGTGTGGTCGGTCAACGCCGATGCGGAGTACCACGAGGAAGGCGAGATGGTCGACCAACTTCTGCACGTCGATCTTGTTGGCGCCTAGACCTGCGATCTCGGTCGTGGTCGGGTCGAACGGCGCTACCGGATCGGTTGCTCGCTGCTTGGCCTCGCTTGCGTCTCAGATCGGCGGCGACGTTGAGGTGAGCGTGTGCGAGGCGACTCCTTCGGACGAGGCGCTGCGCGCGCAGTTCCCGTTTGCGCGGTTCGAGACGCGACCCGGCTGGCTCGTGCCGCAGCTGTGGCAGGCCGGGATCGAGGCCAGCTCGGGCGAGATCGTGGCGCTGACGATCTCGCCGATGGAAGTCGCGAGCAACTGGATCGCGACGATCCGCGACCGGTTTACGTCGGGTGAGATCGCGGCGCTCGGCGGCGCGATCGAGGCGGGCGACCGGCTGCGGCTCGCCGATTGGGCCGAGTACTTCTGCCGCTACGCAAACGACATGCCGCCGTTCCCCGTGCACGAGTCGCTCGACCTGCCCGGCGACAACGCGGCCTACCGGCGCGACCGGCTCGACGAGGTGCGCGATAGCTGGAGCAACGGTTTCTGGGAGCCGGAGGTGCATCTCGCGTTGAAGGAACGCGGCGCGACGCTCGTCCACGATCCGGCCCTACTCGTGCGGCAAGGGCGATCTGCTGGGTTCGGCGCGTTCTTCCGCCAACGGCTCGTGCATGGGCGCGAGTACGGGCGGACGCGCGGTGCGCGATTCTCGTCGGCGCGCAATGTGATCGGGATCGCGCTCGCCGTGGTCGTGCCGTGGCTGTTGCTGCTGCGCGCGGCTCGACTCGTCTTCGCACCGGGACGCCATCGGGCACGCTTCATGGCGTCGCTGCCGCTGCTGCTTTCGTTCGATGTCGCGTGGGCATTCGGCGAGGCTCGCGGCCATTTCGACGCGCTGACCGCGCGATGAGCGAACCAAGGCTCGCAGTTGTCGTCGCATCGGTGAACGGCTTCCCGTACCTCGGCGACTGCCTCGACTCCCTCGCCCGAACGGCACCATGGACGGAAGTCATTGTCGCCGACTCGACCGACGAAGCCACGCGCGCGCGAGTGCGCGAGTCATGGCCCACCGCGCGCCTGCTCTCCTTCGACGCGCCGACGACGATCCCAGAGCTGCGCGCCGCCGGCATCGCCGCCGCGATCGCGCCGTACGTCGCGCTGATCGAGGATCACTGCGTCGTCCGCAACGGCTGGGCCGAGCTGCTCGTTCGTCTCCACGAGGAGGGTCACGCGGTCGTCGGCGGGCCGATCGACAATGCCATCGACGATCGGGTTCGCGACTGGGCCGCGTTCTTCTGCGAGTACAGCGCGTACCTCGAGCCCGGCCCGAGCGGCCCCGCGCTGGGCCTGCCGGGGATGAACGTCTCGTACGACCGAACCGCCGTCGCCGCGATCGCCGACCTCCTTGCCGAGGGCCGCTGGGAGACGTGGCTGCATGCGCGACTCCTCGAGCGCGGCTTCGAGCTATGGGCCGATCCCGCGCTTGTGATCGACCACGCGAAGGACTTCGATCTGCGCGAATTCCTCTCGCAGCGCTACCACTACTCGCGCTCCTACGCCGGCATGCGCAACCCCGATCTTGGCTGGAAGCGCGCGCTCTACGTCCTCGCGTCGCCGCTATTGCCGCCGCTGCTCTACGTGCGGATCGCCGGGAACGTCCTACGCGCTGGCGGCCGCGCGAAGGCGCTTGTCATGGCCACCCCGCTCGTGTTTCTCTACCTCGTGGTGTGGACCTACGGCGAGGCGATCGGCTACACGTTCGGGGGCGGCCGCAGCCTGCTCGAGGTGCGGTAATCATCGTGCGAATCGGGGTCGACGCAACCGGCTGGGCAAATCGACGCGGCTTCGGCCGCTTCACTCGAAACGCCGTCGGGCGACTGATCGAACTCGATCCGGAAACCAACTACGAGCTGTTCACCGACGTGCCGATTGATGCGCCGCCAACGGCAACCGCGACGCATGTCTCGCTCAGACGTGAGACGAACGATGCGGCCGCGGCTGGCTCGCGCCGCAGCATCGGCGACCTGCGGCGGCTGTCTCGCGCCGTCCGGACGAGCGATGTCGCCGCGATCCTGTTCCCGTCTGTCTACTCGTACTTCTCGGTCGGCCGCGTCCCGTTCGTCGTCGGCATCCACGACGCGATCGTTCACGAGTTGCCCGCACTGACCTTGCCTGAGCGCCGCGCGCGGCTGTTCTGGCGGCTCAAGGAACGCCACGCGCTGCGCCACGCGACGCGCATCTTCACGGTGTCGCAAGCCGCGCGCGCCGCGCTCGTGGAGCGACTGTCGCTCGATCCCGCAAATATCGCCGTCGTGCCCGAGGCGCCGGCCGCGGTCTTCGGGCCGCGCTCGCGCGGCGAGATCGACACGGCATTGGTGCCGCTCGGCATCAGCGCGGGCGAGCCGTTCGTCCTCTGCGCCGCCGGCGGAGTGAGCCCGCACAAGAACATCCCGACGTTATTGACCGCGTACGCCACGCTCGCCGCTGCGCCACGTCTCGTCATCGCGGGCGCGCTCGAAGACGACGCGTTCCTGTCTGCGTCCACCGAGGTACGGCACAAGCTCGCGGAGCTCGGCCTCGCCGATCGCGTCTTTCTCCCCGGTTTCGTGCCGGACGAGACGCTAGCCGCGCTTTATGCCGGAGCGACGGTCGTCGTCAATCCGTCTCTAGCGGAGGGGTTCGGGCTCCCCGCGGTCGAGGCCGCCGCGTGCGGCGCAGCGCTGTTGCTCAGCGACTTGCCCGCGCATCGCGAGACGCTCGGCGACGCCGCACGCTTCTTCGCGCCCCGCGACGCACCCGCGCTGGCGACACAGCTGCAATCGTTGCTCACCGACGAGCCCGCGCGGCACGAAGTGGCGGAGAACTGCGCCCACGCAGTCGCGGCCCTCACCTGGGACACCGCCGCTCTGCGTTTACGCGATCTCGTCCATGAGGCCGCCGATGCCTGAGCAGCCGCTCTCGATCTGCATGGTCACGACCTTCTACCCGCCGCACTTTTTCGGTGGAGACGGGATGCACGTCTACCGACTCTCGAACGAGCTCGCCCGCCGCGGCCACAAGGTGACGGTCGTTCACAGTGTCACCGCATACGCCCTGCTTGGCCCTGGGCCGGCTCGCGGCGTGTTTCCGAACGAACCCGGAGTCACTCTTCGCCCGCTTCAGACCGCGCGCGGTCGGCTTGACCCACTTGCGACGTACCTCACGGGCCGTCCTCTGCTGAACGGCTCGCAACTCCGCGAGGCTCTCGACGGCAGTTACGACATCACCCACTTCCACAACGTGTCGCTCGTGGGCGGCGCGGGCGTCCTCTCTTACGGCAGCGGTCTGAAGCTCTACACGATGAACGAGCACTGGCTCGTCTGCCCGATGCACGTGCTCTGGAAGCAAAACCGCGAGCCTTGCCGCAAGCCAGAATGCCTGCGCTGCACGCTGTCGTTCCGTCGGCCACCGCAACTCTGGCGCTACACGGGGCTCCTCGAACGCGAGCTCAACAACGTCGATCTGTTCCTTTCGCCCAGCCGGTTCACGATCGACGCCCACCGGGAGCGCGGCTTCACGAGACCGATCACGCACCTGCCGTACTTTCTCCCGACGAGCGACGCACCGGGCGGCGACGCCACATCGAAGCTGCCAACCGAGCGGCCGTATTTCCTCGTCGTTGGCCGGCTCGAACGGCTCAAGGGCGTGCAGAAGTTGCTGGAGCGGTTCCGCGACTACGACGGAGCCGACCTCGTGATCGCCGGCGATGGCGCGTACGGCGACGAGCTGCGGCAACAGGCTGCCGGAATGCGCAACGTCCATTTCCTCGGCCGTCTGCATCCGTCCGAGCTCGGGCCGCTCTATCGCGACGCGATCGCGCTCCTCGTCCCGTCGGTCGGCTTCGAGGTGTTCGGGATTGTGATTCTCGAGGCTTTCGCGCAGGGAACGCCCGCCATCGTCCACGACCTCGGAGCCCTGCCGGAGGTGATCGCGGACAGCAACGGCGGGATCGCCTACAGCACCGACGCCGAGCTCCTCGACGCGATGGAGCGCCTCCGCACCGATCCCGCTTTGCGTGGCGAGCTCGGCGAGAACGGCCGCAAGGCATGGCTCGAGCGTTGGTCGGAAGAGCCGCACATGGAGGGTTATCTCGCGGCGATCGCCGCGGCACGACAGACTGCCCGCTAGGTGGGTTCTGCGGCACTTGTTCTGACGTATCACGCGATCGCGCGCGGTCCCGCGCCGCTCTACGTCGACCCTGCGCTGTTTGCCGAGCATCTCGATCGGATTGTCGCGTCGGGCGCTGTCGTCCTCACGGTGTCGGAGCTCGCGGCCGCGTTGCGGGCGGGCACGCTTCCCACACAAGCCACCGCAATCACGTTCGACGACGGCTTCCTCAGCAGCTGCGAGAACGCTGCGCCACTCCTCGCGGAGCGCGGGCTGCGGGCGACCATCTTCTGTGTCTCCGGGCACATTGGAGGCACGAGCGACTGGGCATCGCAGCCCGGGTCGGCGCCGCGATTATCACTCGCCGACGCTCGCGCGCTGGCCAGCCTCGCCGCGGCCGGCTGGGAGATCGGCTCGCACGGCGTCTCGCACGAGCCGCTCACCCGACTTGATCCGGAGCGACGCCAGAACGAGCTTGAAGACTCGCGCCGCACGCTCGAAGATCTGCTCGGCGCGCCCGTCAAGGCATTCGCCTATCCGTACGGCGCCGTCCCCGCGGGCGCCGAGGAGGAGCTGCGCGAGGCTGGCTACGACGCCGCCTGCACCACGAGAGTCGCCGCCGTCAACCCGGACGTCGCCCCGCTCGCGTTGCCGCGCGTCGACGCGCACTACCTGCGCCGAGGAGCGCTCCTCACCGCCGTTCTCGAAGGACGCGCGCCCGGCTATCTCACCGTGCGACGGCTCGCCGCGCGCGCGCGCAGGCTGATCACAACGGACTACGCCAGCAAATGAGCGAGCCCGTCCCCACCGAGCCGCCCGCAGCAGCGGACCCGAACGTCTGGTGGCGCGCGCTCGTGCGCAGCTTCATGACGCTGCTCCTCGGCGAGGGCGCCGCGCGCGTGTTCGGGCTGCTGACGTTCGTGCTCCTGGCGCGGAGACTCGGCCCGGCGGGATACGGCCTGGTCGCGACCGCGTTGTCGATCATCAGCTGGTTTGGCCTCGTCGCGGACCAGGGCACGACTCTGACACCGACACGCGACATCGCGCGCAACCCTGAGCGATTCCGTTTCATCGCCGAGCGGATGCTCGCGCTGCGGCTTGCGCTCGGCGTGCCGTTCGTCGCGGCGCTCATCGGCGGCGCGTACGCGCTGTCCAACTCGAGTTACGACCGCGCGACATACATCCGGTTCGCGGTCGGGGTGCCGGCGATCGCACTCAACGTCCGCTGGCTCGCCCTCGGCATCCGGGGGGCACGGCTGATTGCAATCGGGAACGTCGCCGCGCAGGTCGTGATCCTCATCGGCGTAGTGCTCCTCGTCACGACCTCGGCGGACACGCCGCGGATGGCCTATATCGCGGCGGCCGGCGAGCTCGCGTTCGCGCTCGTGATCCTCGGTCTGCTGATCCCGCGCTACGGGATCCTCCGCCCGCGCATCGACCTCGCGGAGTGGCGGACGACGCTGCGCTCGGGCCTCCCGCTGATGGTGAGCGCGGCCGCACGCGGCGTCCTCTACTCGTTCGATCTGGTCGTGATCACGTTGCTGATCGATCCCGCCCACTCCGGCTACTACGCGACAGGCTCGAAGCCCGCGTTCTTCGTCATGCAAGCGATCGGGCTCTTCTACGTCTCGTTTCTCGCCTCGTACAGCGCCGCGCACCCGGAGGCCGCCGCCGATCTCCTCCGGCGGTCGGTGCGTGTCGGCCTGGGCCTATCGATCCCTGTTGCCGTCGCCCTCACGATCGGAGCCGAGTTCGTTGTCCCGTTCCTCACCGACGACCGGTACGCGCTCGCGGCGCCCGTCCTCGCGATCCTCGCCTGGAAGATCCCGTTCTCGGCGGTTGCGAGCCCGTACAGCGGTGTGCTCCTCGTCGGCGACAGGCAGATGTCGCTGATGTGGAACCACGTCATCGCGGCCATCGTCACCATCGTTGGCGACCTGATTGCCGCGTCGACGATCGGCATCTACGGCGTCGCGATGGTCAGCCTGATCACCACGGTCGTGATCCTTTGCCTCAACTACCGATCCGCGGTCGGCCACGGTCTCGCGCCACCGATCCGCGGCACGTTGCTCGCGCGCCGTCCGCAGCGCGACCCGGAATACTTCGACCGTGGCTGAGCAGCGTGAACTCACGGCGCTCCCGCCCGACTACTACCGCAGCATCGCGCGAGTCGAGCAGCAGCATTGGTGGCATTGCGGGATGCGGGACATCGCCGCCTCACTCCTCGAAGGTCGTCTCGCCCGCGATTGCCAGGCCGTGCTCGATGTCGGCTGCGGCACCGGCGGGTACCTCGAATGGCTGAAGGCAACAGGACGTTTCGCGCGCCTCGCCGGGATCGACATCAGCGCGGAGGCGCTCGAGCTCACCCACGAACGCGTGCCGGACGCCGAGCTCGCCCTTGCCGGGGCCAGCGAGATCCCGTTCGCCGACCAGTCGTTCGATCTCGTCGCGCTGAACGACGTTCTCCAGCACATCCACGAGGACGAGCTCGCGGCGAGCCTCGCCGAGCTACGACGCGTGCTCCACCCTGATGGCGCGCTGATCCTGCGAACCAACGGGGCGCACCACAGCCGGCGCGACGCAGCGGACTGGCGCGTGTACGACACTCAGACACTGCGGGCCGAACTCGAGCGGGGAGGCTTCAGCATTGAGCGAATCACCCACGCGAATGCCGTCCTTTCGGCCTGGGGCGAACTTCGAGGTCGCGCGCCTCGGCTCCCGGGCGCCGACAGCCACGGCATTCCCGGGCCCGCCGGTGGCTTGGCGACCGCGGTTGGGTCGCGAGTGCTCGGACTCGAAGCACGACTCCTGCGCAGCCACGACCGCGCGCTCCCGTTCGGGCACACACTGTTCGCGCTCGCCACGCCGGCGAGCCGCCCTCGCTCGGGTCCCGGCGAGTTCTTCGACGAGGAGAGCGTGCGCTACGACAACGTCTACGAGGCAAGCAGCGCCGGTGGATTCATTCTGCGAGCGCGGCTTGCGACGGCGCTGCAACTGATCGGCGACGGGCCTGGCAATGTCCTCGACGCGGGCATGGGTGGCGGGCGGCTCGTCGAAGAACTCGACCGCTGCGGCTGGACGGTGTCCGGCGTCGACATCTCCGAGCGCATGGTCGCCCTCGCGCAACGTCGGCTGCCGAAGCGGCGGGAATCGCTTCGCCAGGGAGATCTCGAAGCGCTGCCGTTCGACGACGAGTGCTTCGATGTGGCCGTGACGACTGGGGCGCTCGAGTACGCGATCGATCTCCGGCAGGCGATCGGGGAACTTACTCGGGTCGTGCGTCCCGGAGGACGGGTCGTCGCCAGCTTCCCGGATTACGCCGCCCCTTTTACGGTCGCGCAGATGCGGCTCTGGTATCCGGCAGTTCGGCTCGTGAAGCGCGCAGCACCGATCGGCAGGCCGTCTCCTCAACCTCGCGAGCACCTGCTTTCACCGGTCGCTTTCGCACGGCTGCTCGAGGCCGCGGGCCTCGTTGTCGATTCCGTCGTCCCACTCGGACCGCGGCCGCTGCCGCAAGTGGTCGCCCGACGATTTGCCCGAAGCGGCTCGCGTGTGGCCGAGCTCCTCGCGACGCAACTCGTGATCTCAGCGCACCGTCCCGCGGAAGCGTCGTGATCCGCCGCACTCGAGCTCTCGCGCTGACGCTTCTTGCCGCGATTGTCGCTGCCTCGGGCGCGCAGTTTTCGACCTCGTCGGCCGCCGGCACGGCTGGACCGACAATCACGACGATCGCCGGTACTGGCGTTTCGGGCGACACCGGCGATGGCGGCCCGGCGCTTGCGGCCGAGATCGACCATCCGCGCGGCCTCGCCTTCCTGAAGGACGGCAGCCTCGTCTTCACCGAGCCGTTCCTAAATACGGTCCGGCGCATCTCGCCCGCCGGGATCGTCACCACGGTCGCCGGTACCGGCACCGCCGGGTTCACGGGCGACGGGGGGGCAGCCGTCGACGCAGAGTTGAGCTTCGTGCACGGTGTCGCGGCGATGCCGGACGGCGGCTTCGTCCTTTCCGACATGTTCAACAACCGAATCAGGCGGGTCGACGCGAGCGGCACAATCACAACCGTCGCCGGCACGAGCCGCAAGGACTTCGGCGGTGATGGTGGCCCAGCGACCGCCGGTGTGATCCAGCTTCCGCGGGGTGTCGCTGCGACTCCCGACGGCGTGATCCTGATCCCGGATTCCGGCAACAACCGCGTCCGCCGGATCGCGCTCGACGGGACGATCACCACCGTGGCCGGCATCGGGCTCGTCGGCGGCGACGGCGACGGAGGCGCCGCGACAGCGGCCCGGCTGAACGTCCCGTTCTCAGTCGCGCCGCTGCCCGACGGCGGCTTCCTCGTCGCCGAGCAAGCCGGCGACCGCATCCGGCACGTGTCCGCGGACGGCAAGATCGAGACCGTCGCCGGAACGGGGACGGCTGGCTACTCGGGCGATGGCGGCCCAGCGACGGCAGCCATGCTGAACAACCCGCACGCCGTCCTCGCCTTGCCCGACGGCGGCTTCCTGATCGCCGATGCGTCGAACAACCGCGTCCGCCGCGTCGCGCCTGACGGCACGATCACGACGATCGTTGGCACCGGCGTGGCGAGCTTCTCCGGCGACAACGGCCCGGCTGCCGCAGCGGAGCTCGATGCGCCGAAGGCACTCGCGCTCCTACCCAATCGGCGCGGCTTCGTCATCGGCGACGCACTCAACCATCGCATCCGCCTCGTCGCCGTCGACCTGCGCACACCGTTGGCCGTTCAAATCGACACGACGAAACTGAAGACGCGGACACGACACAGCGTCGCCTTCACGTTCAGCGTCTCACGTGCGGCGGTCGCAGAACTGAGTATCGTCCGGCGCGGCGCTGTCGTCGCTCGGGTGCGGCGCGCGGCGTCGCCCGGCGCGTCGACGCTCACAATCGGCGCGGGCCTGCGCCCGGCGAGCTACGAGCTCCTACTGAAGGTCACGACGAGCGACGGCATCGTCGTCCGCCGCCGCGCGACGCTCACGGTTACGCGTTAGGCGCAAGGACGATCCGCTCGCCGGTCTCAGCCGAGCGGTAGGCGGCCTCGATCACCCGTAGGCTCTCGCGCGCCTCGCGCGCGCTCGACGGAGGCTCGCGATTCTCCGCAAACGCGAGCGCCATCAGCCGGAAGAGCTTTTTGGTGGCGACGATCCCGGGATTGCGCGGATTCCGCGCCAGCGACTTTCGCGCGGTGCCGCGCTCCTCCCACGCGACGCCGCCAAGCCCGTAGATCAGCTTCACCCCAGCCCGCGCGGCCCGCTTCATCCCGATCTGGAGCAGGACGCGCCCGCCATGCGACGCGCGCAGCGACACGTGCTCGCAGTCGACGCGCAGTTCGATGTAGCGCGTGCCCGACTTGCACAGCCGGTCGATCGTTATCTGCGCGAGCCGCCCACCCGAGAACTCGAGCAGCACGAGATGGATCGCGTCCGCTTTCCGCGACTGATCGAGTCCCGGCGAGTGGCGGGCATACACCGCCTCGGGCGTCTCGCCGTACAGCATCAGCATCAGATCGACGAGATGGACGCCGCCCTCGAAGAGTGTCCGGTTCGGCATCGCGCGCCGCCACTCAACCGGCTCGTCCCATGGCGTCAGATCCATCAGCTGCGAGATCTGGCAGAACGCGATCTCTCCCACGTCGGCCGCGCCGATCCGCTCCTTCACCGCGCGGAACACCGGCTTCTCGCGGTACTGGTGGTTGATCGCGACCCATCGCCCCACTTCGGTTGCGACTGAGATCACCTCGTCGGCCTGCGCAACGGTCTCGACAAACGGCTTCTCGCAGATCACGTGCGCACCGCCGCGCAGGGCCTCGATGCACAGATCGCGGTGCGACCCGGGCGGCGTGGCAATTACGACGACCTCAGGACGTCCCTGCTCGAGCAACTCGGCAAGGCTCGCGTACGTCGTCAGCCCAGTCGCACCTCCAAACTCGTCGCGCTGCTCCGCGGAGGGGTCGCAGCCACCCACGATCTCAGCGCCGGGAATCGCCCGCAGCGCCGGGAGGTGAAACGAGCGTGCAGCCCAACCAAGACCGACGATCCCGAATCTCACGGGCTGGGCTTCACGGGGCTGGACTCCAGTGCGTTCTCATCAACGCCTACCCTAGCGTCGCTTTCTGGGCGTCACCTCCTAGAGAGTCGAAGTCCTAGCCACCTGCGTGGATAGGGTCACGAAGCCCGCGCGATGACCAGCCGCCGTCTCCTCATCCCCTTCGGTCTTGCGCTCACGGCGGCCGGGCTTTTCGTCCCAGCCGGCTGGCTCGTCTCCGGCGCGGGGCTGATCAAGGCGCTGCTCGTCCTCGAAGGGCTCGTTCTCGTCGCCGTCGGCGGTACAGGCGTGCGCTTCACACCGCTGCCAAGGCGCGGGGTGCGTGCTAAGCAACCCGCCGAACGGTTGAGCAGGCGGCGCGCGTCCTGGCTCCTCGCGGGCGTCACGTTGGTCGCGCTCGCGCTCCGGCTGATCCACCTCGGCGACGACCTCTGGGTCGACGAGGTCTACACCGTCCGCCAGTACGCGAGCGGCTCGGTGCGACACATCCTCTCGACCTACCACGACCCCAACAATCACCTGCTCAATTCGCTGCTCGTCCACGCCGCGGTGAAGACGTTTGGTTACCGCGAATGGGCGATCCGGCTGCCGGCGCTTGTCTTCGGCGTGGCCACGATTCCGGCCTTCTACGGCGCCGCTCGTCTTGTTTTCGACCGGCTGCGGAGTGTTCTGGCCGCTGCGCTTCTGGCTGTGTCCTTCCAACACGTCTTCTTCTCGCAGAACGCGCGTGGCTATGCGGGCTACCTGCTCTTCGGCGTCCTCTGCACGACCTTCCTCGCGCGCGCGCTCCGCGCAGACCGGCTCCGGTGGTGGATCGGGTACGTCGCGACCGCTCTCCTGTGCCTCGCATCCGTCCCGACCGGCGCGTTCATCATCGTCGGCCACCTCCTCGTCGTCTCGATCGCACTGATCTCAGCTCGGCGCCGTGGAGACCCGTTGCTCCCACTCGCCTGCCGACTCACGGCTGTGTACGCGGCGCTCGGGGTCCTCGCCGTGCAGCTCTACGCGCCCGTCCTGGCGCACGCTGGCAGCATCGTCGAGGACGCGTGGAAGCACCCGCAAGCCGGTTTCAAGCCCCTGACGAGTGGCTTCGCCCACCAGTTCGGGCAGAGCCTCACCTCCGGAGCCGGGCCGCTGCTGCTCGTTGTGGCGATCCCTGTCGCCATCGTCGGGCTCCTCGGTGCCCTCTCGGTGCTGCGTCGCGACTGGGCGCTGGCACTCGGCCTCAGCCTCGGACCGCTGTTGCACGTCGCAGTAGTGATCGCGCGCGGGCTTGCGTTCTCTCCACGCTTCCTGCTCTTCCTCGCCTTTCCCGCGATCCTCGCGCTTGTCGAAACGCTCCGCCTGCTCGGTGCCTGGCTCGGGCGGATCACTGCGCGCACAGCGTGGCCGGCGGCAGTCCAGATCGTCGGCGCCCTGTTCGCCGGCGTCGTCCTCGCCGCGCCGCTCATCCGCTACTACGGCCTGGAGAAACAGCCGTATCGCGCGGCGCTGGCACGCGCCCAAGCGCTACGGCCGGGCGGCGTTGTCTTCGCGGTCGACACGATGAAGCAGGGCGCTCTCTACTACGGGATCGAGCACCCGCGAGGTACGCCGTTCGTCCTCGGCAAGACGCTCTTCATCGTTCGCTCCGTCCCCGCGCTCGAGCGGGCGCTTGCCGCAGCAAACGGCCGCCCGGCCGTCGCGCTCACGACCTTGGAGCGCGTTCTTCGAATCGGCCGGCCGCAGGTCTACGGGAGGATCCGCAACGGCTGGTCACCGACCGAAACGCTCGCTGGAAGCATCGGCGATGGCAGCATCAAACTCTGGCTTCCCCGTGGGTCGTGAGCACGACAATGTCATTCGTCCGGCAGTAGGCGGCGACTTCCGGCGCCGTCGTGTCGAGATCGGCAGCGGTGTGAGCCAGATCGCCCGCGAGTAGATACGCGCGATCGTCCGCGCGCACGAGAAGAGACACGTGACCCGCGGTGTGCCCGGGCGTCGGAACGAGCACGAGCCGGCCATCGCCCGCGAGATCTTCGGAGCGCGAGAACGGACCAACCGCCGGCCCGTCGAAGTGGGCGAGCCGCGGCACGACCCCGTTTGGCCACTGCCGCGGAACGTAGCCGCGGAGCCGCCCAGCGAGACCCCGCGCGAACTCCCACTCCTCCTTCGACACGATCACCTCAGCCCATGGGAACCCGCCGAGACCACCGATGTGGTCGGTGTGGAGGTGTGACAGAACGACCCAGCGAACCGCTGCCGGATCGAATCCGAAGCCGCGGAGCTGCCCCGCCGCCTCGTCCTCCTGCGTTAGCTCGAACCGAGCAAGCCGCAGATACGGATGCAACCGCGGCAAAAAGCCAGGCCGCGCAGCAGCAGCCGTCTGCCCCGTGTCGAACACGAGGACGCCGTCTGGATGGGTGACCGCGAATACGTTGACCGGCTCCGTATCAGCAGACCATCCGCCCGGTAGATACCGGCGAGCCCCACGCGCCGCGCGCTTCGGCCGAACGCGGCCGGTCGAGAAACCGACGACGCGCACCCGCCGGCCTTCGCTCAGAACGCCCGCGACTGGCCGCCGTCGATCGTGATGCACGCGCCTGTGACCCACGACGCGCGCGGCGAGACAAGGAACGCGACGACATCGGCGACCTCGTCGACCGTCCCGAACCGCTTCCACGGAAACTCGCGCTCGACGAACTCGGCGATCGCGTCGGGATCCTCGCGTAAGCGCCGCTCCCAGCTCCCGCCGGGAACGAGGATGCAACCGGGCGCGACGCTGAACACGCGAATTGCGTCCTTCGCGAGCTCGCGTGCCATCGATTTCGCCAGGCTGATCTCGGCTGCTTTCGCAAGGTTGTAGCTCGGGCTGCCGCCCGCTTCGCGCCCCCAGATCGACGAGATGATCGCGATCGCGCCACCTCCTCGCACGCGCAGATGCGGCAGCGCCGCCCGCGATACCTGCGTTGCCGAGAAGACGTTCATACCGAGCACCGATTCGAGATCGGCCGCGTCCATCTCCTCGAACGAACGTGCGCCCGCCCCACCGACGTTGTTCACGACGATGTCCAGCCCACCGAATCGCTCAACGGCGGCAGCGACCGCAGCGGCCGCGCCGTCCTCCGTCGTGACATCCGCCGCTACGGCATGCGCGCCGACCAGCCCGGCAACAGCAGCCTCGAGTCTCTCTCGCCCGCGGGCGCAGAACACGACCTCGGCACCTTCCTCGACGAGCCGTGTCGCGATCCGATGGCCAATCCCGCGGCTCGAGCCGGTGACGAGCGCAACCTTGCCGGTGAGCTGCAGATCCACGGCCGCGAAGCCTACGCTCCGAGGACACGGCCGCCCGTGTAGACCCGCCCGGCATGCAGCTCATCCCACATGACGAACGCGTTCCCGGCCGCCAATCCCAGCTCGCGAACGAGCGTCTCGGCGACAGCCACCAAGACGCGCGCGACAATCTCCGGGGACCGACCCTCGTAGGCGATGACGCGCACCAACGGCGGATGAGTGGACGCGGGCTGAAGCGCTGGAGCATTGCCGCTTTCCGCATACCTTCCTGGTTCGAGCGCCCGCCACACGACCCAAGTGCCGCTCGGCTCCTCATCGAGCTCGGCCGCGACAGCCTGGATCAACGCCGCCTCCACCGTTCCGAGATCCACATGATCGGGCTGCGGGAGTGCAGCAACGTCGAGGAGCGGCATGCGGCTACGGTAGTCCAATGCCGACGACACTCGTCCTCATCCGTCACGGCGAGACCGACTGGAACCGCGACCGCCGGGTTCAGGGCCACTCCGACATCCCGCTCAACGACATCGGCCGTGCACAGGCGAACGATCTCGCCAAGCAGCTGAGCGGCGAGCACCTCGACGCCGTCTTCGCAAGCGACCTCGCCCGCGCGCGAGAGACCGCCGAGATCGCAACCGCCGGAACCGACCTTGACGTGCGCGAGCTCGTCGACCTCCGCGAGCGGCACTTCGGCACCTGGGAAGGGTTGACCGACGACGACATCCGAGCCCGCTTCCCGGAGTCGCGCACTGGCCCGTGGGGCGACGGCGAGACCGTCGACGAGATGAGCGTGCGCGTCATCGCGGCACTGCGTGCGATCGCGCTGGAGCATGTTGGCAGAACCGTCCTCGTCGCCACCCACGGCGGCCCGATCCGCGCCGTCCTGCGTGCGTCTGGCACCGAGCCGGCCGGAGCGATCGAGAACTGCCACGTGACGCGCATCGACGTCAGTCGGGACGGCACGCTGAGGCGGCTAGACTGAGTTCTCGTGGAGGACTACACGAACAAGTACAAAGGTGAGCAGGTCGAGCTGGCGCTCTTCGGCGGCGAATATCAGGAGGGCGTGCTCACGGCTTACTGCTCGATCGAGGATGTCCCTCACGTCGAGCTGAACGGGCACATCCTGGTGCCGCTGCAGAACGTCGCATCGCTCCATTGCTCGAGCCGTTGCGATGCCCCCGAGCCCGACTGGCCACCGCGCGGGCTCGCGGACGACGAACGAGACGACGAGTAGCAGGACTCGTTGGAGGATGACGCTTCGAGGCCTCGTCCTGCAATGAGCTCCACGGCCGTGCGCCTCGCTGCCACGGTCAATGTGCTGAAGACGTGGGCACTCGTCGCGATTCCCACGGCTGCCGCTGCTGGTATCGGTTGGCTCGTAGCCGGAGTACACGGCAGTCTGTTGTTCGGCGCGTGCTCTCTCCTTGGCTGGGGCGCTGTCTACGCAATCGGCGACCGTGCACTGCTCGGCATGGTCGGCGCCCGACCGTTCGCACTGGCTGAGGACCCGCTTCTGCGGTCAACCGTCGACCGGCTCGCCGCCGGCTTCGGCGTCGCGTCGCCACGCCTGTACCTGATCGACGACCCGTTCCCACGCACGCTGGCGGTCGGTCGAGGCCCGCGAAGCGCGGCGATCGCAGTTAGCACGGGATTTCTTGGCGCCCTACCCGCCGACGAGGTCTCCGCCGTCCTCGCACACGAGGTCGCGCACATCCGCAGGCGCGATGTCTTGCCGCAGACGTTCGCCGTTCTCACCGCTGAGATGCTCGTGGAAGCAAGCCGCCTGGGCGGCTGGTTCGCTCAGCCGCTCCTATATCTCTTCGCGCCCGTCGGCGCCGCATTCGTGCATCTGATCCTCTCGGGCAACCGCGAGCTCGAGGCCGATGCTCTTGCCGTCAGGGTCACCGGCAATCCCCGCGACCTGGCCGATGCGCTCCTGCGGCTCGACCGCGCGGCCGAGCTCGTCGCCTTCTCGGCGCCTCCGGCGACCGCGCCGCTCTACGCGCTCGATCTCTTCGACGATTCCCGGCTCGCGCGCATGTTCAAGACGCATCCGCCGCTTGACGAGCGGATCGCGCGGCTTCGAGCTCTCGGCGCCTAGCTAGATGTCGGAAAGCAACAGCGAGAAGAGCACCGAGTCACGCCGGCCCTCGCGGAAACGAATATGCGACCGTAGAACGCCTTCCCGCACGAAACCGGCTTTCTCGGCAACGCGCTGCGACGCAACGTTCTCCGGATGCGTCGTCAGTTCGAGGCGCTCGACGTGGCCCTCCGTGACCGCCCAACGCGAGAGCAACACGAGGGCCCGGGTCGCAACGCCTTGACCCCGCACACCCGGCGCAACCCAGTACCCGATCGATCCGGGATCGCTCAGACGAACCTCGATTGCGCCGAGAAAGGCGCGAGAGCGAGCGTTTGCGATCGCCAGCGGGCGCTGTTGCCCTGCCGCCCATTCTCGCTCGGCGTGGGCGACATAGGCCCGAGCGTGGGCCTCCGAGTAAGGCTGCGGGACCTCGGTCGTGAAGCGCGCGATCTCGGAATCGACGCATGCGGCCGCAATTGCGGGCACGT
>JANYJX010000026.1 GCA_025358355.1 Actinomycetes bacterium
GACGACCGTCACCTCGCCGGTCTCAGCGCTGACGACGACGACATCCGCGGTGAAATGCGAGGAGCGGATCGCGGCGATTCGTGTGCCGTCCGTGTGCCAACTCAGCTCCGAGAAATCGGCGTCCTCGGACGCGACTACCCGCTCATTGCCGGTCGCGAGATCGATGGCGCGGAGCTCGAACCACTCGCCGCGCTGCGCGACGAACGCCACTGTCGTGCCGTCGGGCGACCAAGCCGGCCCGCGATCATGCGTCGCCGCAGCGCCGGTGAGCGCGCGCGCTGTGCCGGTCTCGACATCGACGACGCGGATCTCGGTGCGGTTCAAGTCGGAGCGCGGATGGAACGAGAACGCGACGTGGCGGCCGTCGGGCGAGACCGCCGCCACGGCCTCATCGCCATTCGCATCGAGCCCTGCCGAGGCCCGCACGAGCGGCTGCGGCCACGGGTCGACGGTCGAAACAATGGCAAGCCGCGAGCAGTCGTCGCGATCGATTACAACGAGCAAGCGGTCAGAGTCGAGCCACACCGACGAGCCGGCACCGATGAGCTTGCGCGGAGGCCCACCGGCTGCGGAAACGAGCCACACGGCACCCTGGTCGGCGAAGGCGACCGTCGTGCCGTCCGGCGAGATCGCCGGGGTCGTGTCCTCCCAGTACGGCATCGGATCGCGTCCGGTCGTCAGCCGGCGCGGCGCGCGCTCATCGAGGTCGAGCAGCCAGATGTCCGATGTGTCGCGATCCTGGATGAAGGCGAGCGCCCGGCCATCGGCGCCGATCGAGATGGAGCGTGGCCGCTCAGTCGCGGCGATCGCGTCGAGCCGCCAGTGCGGCGGATTCGGGTCGCCGCGCTTCGTCGGCGTCGGCAGCCCGCCGTACTCGTGCTTGCCGATCCATGACCGCAGGAACTCAGGCATGCGCCATGCCCTCCTCTAGACCTTCGAGTGCGGCGAGAACAAGCCCGCCAATCGCCGCGAGATCGTAGCCACCTTCCTGCACGACGACGGTCGGCAGGCCGCAACCACCGAGAATGCGGCCCGCTTCACGGTAGCCGCGAGTCGTGACTTGGAGCGGGCTTTCCGGATCGGTTGCCGCAGCGTCGACCCCGAGCGCGACGACGAGGGCTTGGGCGCCGCGATTCTGCGACGCGCGCGTGGCTCCGCGGACTGCTTCGAGCCAGAGCTTGTCTCCGGAGCCTGGCGGCAACGGAAGGTTGAGGTTCGCGCCGTCGCCGGCTCCGGCGCCGCGTTCGTTCGCCGTGCCGAGGAAGTGCGGGAACCAGCCGGCGGCCGGATCGACGTGGACGGACGCAGTGAGCACGTCGTCGCGCTCCCAGAAGATCGACTGCGCCCCGTTCCCGTGGTGGGCGTCGATGTCGATCAGCGAAATCCGCTCGACGCCGCGATCACGGAGGTGCTGAGCGGCGATCGCGGCGTTGTTCAGATAGCACGAGCCGCCGTACAGCGAACGCGTCACATGGTGACCGGGGGGGCGGCAGAGCGCATACGCGACCCCGGCCCCCTCGCTCAGCGCCACGTCGACCGCGGTCAGCGCGACATCCGCCGCCGCGCGCGCCGCTTCCCACGTCCCCGGCCCAATCAGCGTCATCGTGTCGAAGCAGAAGAAGCCGGTTCGCGCCCACACGGCCGCCGGTTCGAGCGGTGCCACACCCGTCGGCAGCAGACCTTCGACCGGGAAGATGTACGGGACGACGCGATCTTGCCCCGGATCCGCCGGCAAGCCCGCCGCCTCCCATGAAGCCCACGCGCCGGCAAGAAAGGCGAGCAGTTCGGGGCCGTGCACCGCAAGTAACGCCGAGTCGTCGTGCGGCTGAGCCGCCAGCAGCGGCGCCCCAGCGTCGACAAGTGCAGCGCGAATCACGTCCGCCCGCGCCGCGACCTCGGTGCCTGGCGTCCGCACGCCGATCCAGATCTCGGCGCCCGGCTCGTGCAGCCGCTGTTCGTCGCTCCACACGACCGGGATACGCAACGCCACCGCGCGACCTTAGTACGCTCGCGCAGATGAGCGACTCGCCTCCGACCTCGCGCCCCCGCGCACTGGGCATCCGCATCGGCACGCTTGAGCCAGGCCCACACAACGCGATCACCGATGTCCCCGGCGTCGCCGTCGGGCACGTCACCGTCCGGCGCGACGAGCCCGAGCCACCCGCCGGCCGAGGCATCGCGCGAACTGGTGTCACCGCGATCCTCCCCGGCCCAGCCGATTCATTGTTCGACCGGCCCGTTCCGGCCGGCGCCGCAGCACTGAACGGAGCCGGCGAGCTGACCGGCTTCCTCCAGATCTCCGAATGGGGCGTGCTCGAGACGCCGATCTACCTGACCTCGACGATGGCGGTCGGCCGCGTGTTCGACGGCGCGATCACAGCCGCCTGCGCCGCCGACCCGCGCGTTGGTGTCGACGACGTCGTGATCCCCGTCGTCGGCGAGTGCGACGACAGCTGGCTCAACGATCCGCGCACCGTCCAGGTCGAACGCGCCGACGTGGCGCGCGCACTCGAAGCAGCAACAACGGGCGCTGTCGCGGAAGGCTGCGTCGGCGCCGGCACAGGCACGGTCACCTTCGACTGGAAGGCCGGCATCGGCACCGCCAGCCGCAAACTCCCCGACCTCGACGCGACGCTAGGCGTGCTGGTTCTCGCGAACTTCGGCGTCGCAAACCAGCTCAGGATCGACGGCGTCCCCGTCGGCCGGGCGATCGATCCAGCCGCCCGAACCCGTCTAAAGCCCGCCGGCAGCTGCATCGTCGTCGTCGCCACCGATGCGCCTCTCGCGTCAGCGCAGCTCGAGCGGATCGCGCGACGCACCGGCCTCGGACTCGCCCGCACCGGGTCGGTCGCCCATCACGGCAGCGGCGAGATCTTCATCGCGTTCTCAACGCGGCGCTATCCCCGCGAGACAACCGACACGCGCGCCGCCAGAGAGCTCGTCCCCGACCAGCACCTCGATCCGCTCTTCGCCGCGACCGTCGAAGCAACCGAGGAAGCCGTCGTCAACGCGCTCTGGGCAGCGACAGACACGGACGGCCGCGACGGCCGCGTCGTCCCCGCCCTGCCCCACGACGAGGTGCTCGCGCTGCTCGCAGCAAGCGGCCGACTACAGTCTCCGCCGTGACGACCCTCGCCGATCACACGCTGGCCGACAACCGCACACTGCCGTGGAGTTGGTACAGCGATCCGGCCGTGCTGGAGCTCGAGCAGAGCCGGGTCTTCGCCCGCGCCTGGCAGTACGCCGGCCACACCGGCCAGCTCCAGGAGCCCGGCTCGTTCCTGGCGACACACGCAGGCCGACTCCCGATCGTCGTCGTGCGCAACCGCGAGAGCGAGCTCGCCGGATTCGTCAACGTGTGCAGGCATCGCGGCTCGGTGATCTGCGTCGGCGAAGGCCGCCGCGAGACGATCCAGTGCCCGTACCACGCGTGGACGTATGGGTTCGACGGCCAGCTGCTGAATGCGCCGCGCTCCGACCGCGAGCCCGGGTTCGACGCGTCGCAGCTCGGCCTCGTACCGATCCAGGTCGAAGCCTGGGGGCCGTTCGTCTTCGCGAATCCCGACCCGGATGCAACGCCCCTCGCGGACCATCTCGGCGAGCTGCCCGAGCTGCTCAAAGCTGACGGGCTCGACATCGACACACTCGCCTTCAGCCGCCGCGCCGAAGGCGAATACGACGCGAACTGGAAGGTGTGCTCCGAGAATTACCTCGAGTGCTACCACTGCGCTATTGCGCATCCCAGCTTCTCGAAGGCGATTGATGTCGCGCCCGACGTGTACTCGCTCGAGGCGCGGCCCGGGCTGCTCAGCCAGTTCGGCTCGCCGCGAAACGGTGGCGGCGGCGTGTACGACGCCGACGGCGAGATCGCACGCGGCCAGTTCCATTTCCTCTTTCCGAACACGACGATCAACGTGATGCCGGGCAAGCCGAACCTGTCGATCGGCCCGATCATCCCGCACGCTCCCGGCCGGACCTATCGCTACCTCGACTACTTCTTCGGCGCAGAGGTCGACGACGAGTGGATTGCCGACTACATCGCGCTCGACGACCAGGTCGGCGCGGAGGATCGCGTGCTCGTCGAGCGCGTCCACGCGGGGATGGCCGCCGGCGCCGTCGAGCACGGCGTACTGCTCGCCCGCTCAGAGCAGCTGCTCGCCGAGTTCCAGAGCCTGCTCACAGACGCCCTAGCTTCGTAGGCGCGTCTCGTAGACTGAACGCGTGTCGGGGGGTCAGCAGGCGTCCGCTCGGTCGGAGAGCACACCCGCGGCTGCGTGGGCCCGGTCGCTCGTCCCTCGCGGCTGGCGCCATCTTCTGTTTCAGATCGCGTTGCTCGGAAGCTTCGAGATCGTCTACGCGCTGTCCGGGATCTACGGGCGCCGGGTCAACGGGACGGCGCTCGCGAACGCGCACGGGCTGCTGCGACTGGAAGGCTCGCTCGGCATCGACTGGGAGCACGGCATCCAGGACTGGGCGCTGCGCGCTCCGCACGTGCTCCTCGACATCGCGAACCGCACGTACTTCATCTCGCAGTTCACGATCTCCACGGTGTTCCTGCTGTGGGTCTACGCACGGCGCCAGGAGCATTTCGCGCGCATGCGGAACGCTCTACTGGCCGCGAACTACGTGTCCGTGATCGTGATGTTTCTGTATCCACTCGCGCCACCGCGCGCCATTCCCGGCGCCGGCTTCGTCGACACGCTCGACGCGAACGCAGTGAACCTCCATTCCTCGCTGATCACGACGCTGAACAACCCGAACTCCGCGATGCCGAGCCTGCACGCGTCGTACGCGATCGTGCTCGGGATCACCGGTTTCCTGATCACGAAGAACATCGTCGTGAGGGTGCTCTGGACGCTGTATCCGCTGCTCGTCAGCTACTCGGTGATCGCGACGGGCAACCACTACGTCCTCGATGTCGTCGCCGGCGGTGCCGCACTCGCCGCGACGCCGATCGTCAACCGCGCCGCCGCCTGGCTCGCGACACGCCACCCCAGCCGAGCCGGCTGGCTCACCGTAGAACGCGAGACAACGTAGTGGCAGCGCAGACCATCGGGCTGATCGGCCAGAGCGTTCTCGACCGCACGTTCTGGCCCGACGGGCGCATCGAGGAACGCCTTGGCGGGGCGCCGGTCTTCGCGGCGCGTGCGATCGCCGACGTGTGGCCCGCGGTCGTGCTGACGCACGGCGGCACCGCCGAGTTGCGCCAGCCGCTGCACGAGCTCGGGCTGCGCATCGTCGAAGGCCCATCGCCGTTGACGAGCGTCTTCGAGGTCTCGCTCTATGGCGACGGCACGTGGTCGGAGAACGTCACCGCGATTGGCGACCCGTACACCGAGCACGACCTCCAAACCTGGTTGGCAACGGATCTCGCAAGCTGCACGAGCATCGTCTGCGGCACGCAGCTACGTGGCGACTTCACGGCGGAGACGCTCGCCGCATTCGGCCAAGGAGGCCGGCGCGTGTATCTCGACGGTCAAGGGCCGGCCCGGCCACGACGTCTCGGCCCGATCCGGCTCGAAGGCCCGCTCGACCGGGATTCGCTGCGCAGCGTCAGCGTCCTGAAGCTCGGCGAGGAGGAGGCCGAGACGCTGATCGGAGGCATCGATGCCGAGGCCGCCCGCGCAACCGGTGTCCCCGTTGTTGTCGTGACGCGCGGCGAGCAGGGAGCGATCGTCCTCGCGGATGGCCGCTCGACCGAGATCCGCGTCGAGCCGGTGCTCGGGCTCGCGGACACGGTGGGCGCCGGCGACTCGTTTCTCGCGCTGATGGCTGCTGCCGCCGAAGGCGGCGCCGATCCGATCGCTGCCACCCGCCGCGCCTGCGACGGCGTCGCGGAGCTGTTGCGAAGGCGCCTCGTCACCGAGCAGGCGAGCGGCACGGCCGCGGCCGGTCTCGCCGAGCGATGAACCAGCATCTGGCCGGCGTTCTGGTCGCGCTTGCCGCCGCGGCGCTCTACAGCCTGGCCGTCGGCCTGCAAGCGATCGAAGCGCGCAAGGCACCCCGGAAAGACACGCTCCGCTTCGCGCTCCTCGGTCGCCTCATCCGCCGGCCGCTATGGCTCGCCGGGGCGATAACCGGGATTCTCGGCTGGGCGCTGCAGGCGGTCGCACTGTCGTTTGCGCCGCTGACCCTCGTCGAGCCGACACTCGCGGCGTCGCTCGTCTTCCTGCTGATCTTCGGCGCGCGCGCGCTTGGCGAGCACGTCGGACCGAACGAGATCGTGGGCGTGCTCGCCGTCTCGCTCGGCTTAGCCGGGCTCGGCTGGGCGGCGCCGTCGCACTCGCCGCACCACAGCGGCGGCGTGACATTTGCCGTGATCCTGGCTGTGCTGACCGCGATCGTCATCGCGCCGTACCTCATCGGGCTTCGCCGCCACGCGCCCGTGCTGCTCGTCGCCGCAAGCGCAGGTGTCGCGTACGCGTTCGCCGGCCTCGGGACGAAGTTCGCCACCGATGAGATGCATCGCTCGACTCTGATCGCCGCGCTGATCTGGTTCGGCGTGCTCACCGCCGTCTCGATCGTCGGGCAGCTGAACGAGATGTCCGCGCTACAGCAGCGGCCCGTGACCCACGTCGCGCCGGTCGTCTTCGGCCTCAATGTCCTCGTGCCCGTCGCGGTCGCGCCGGTGCTCGCACACGAGACATGGGGGCACTCGAGCGGGATTCGAGCGGTGCTTGTCGGCTCGCTCGTGCTCGTAATCGCCGGCCTGATCACCCTTGCGCGCTCGAAGGCCGTAGGCGCTGTTTACCGGACGGAGGCGGACCTCACCTCGGCGGGGCGACCGGATCGCCCACCGCGGGCGATTCCTGCAAGTGTCCCTGAGACGAGTGAGTAGCTAGAACGAGGGACGCCGATACCCGGGGCGTGTCCTCACTTGCGGCTTTTGCCTCGCCTGCAGCGGCCCGCGGCCGACAGCAGCACCAGGCACGCCTTCGCGACGCCGGATCGGGCAGGACATGAGCCAGCCGGCGACCGTCTCGACGGGCACCGAACGCCGCACGATCGGCGTCATTCTCCGCTCGCACGGGTACGTCACGGACGCCCAGCTCGACGACGCCGCCGACGAGCAGGCGCGGACGGGCAAGCCGCTCGGGCAGGTGCTCGTCGAAGCGGGAACTATCACGCGGCTGGAGCTCGCTAGCGCGCTCGCCGAGCAGTGGTCGGACTCCAGCGAGTGGATGCACACCCAGGATGGTGCCGCCGACTCAGGGGCCACGAGCGGAGCACGCGGCGCGATCGGCCTCGCACCTCCGCGGCACGCGCCTGACGACGGAGTACTCGCCGCACGCCTCAGCGCAGTCGAATCCGCACTCCAGGACGTGCTGCGCAGCGAGCCGACGACGGAGCCGCTCGAGCACGCCGTCGCCGATCTCGCGCGGCGCATCACAACGTGGGAGCCCACGCTCTCGGAGCTCGAGCGGCGCGCCGACACCGCCGTCGACGCGGACGCGCTCGAGTCGCAGCTGAGCGATCTTTCCGAAACGATCGAGACCGCCCTGCGGCGGACGGACGCGACCGCAGGCGCGCTGGCGGATCTCGGCGCGAAGATCGAGGATCTGCACAACACGATCGGCGACGCGCGAGACGACGCCGACCGCGGCTCGGCGGCAACATCTGCAGAGCTCGCCCAGTTGTCGGCTGCGATCGAAGCCGCGAAGCAGAGCGCGCCGACCGAGCCTGGCGTCGGCGCGAGCGAGATCGCTGCGCTGCACGACCGGCTTGCGGAGCTTGCCCAACGTCCAACCGGTGATCCCGAGCTCCGCTCGCGGGTCGACGACCTGATCGGGCTGATCGATGCCGTTGCCGCGAGGCCCGTGGGCGACCCCGAGCTTGCCGACCGCGTCGACCGAATGAGCCAGCTGGTTTCGGTCCTCACGCGCGATTCCCGCGTTGACGATCTCAAGGTGCTCGTCACCGACCTCGCCTCGAGGCCGGTCGAGACCCCTGAGCTGACGAGCCGGCTTGACGATCTTTCGCGTCGCGTCGACGCGCTAGTGGCGGACGCCGGCGGCCGGATTGACGGCGAAATCCCGGACGAGTTGCGGACCGCGCTAGAGGAACTGGCCACGCGCCCGCCGGTCGACGCCGCGCTCGCAGCGCGCGTTGAGGAGCTCGCCCACCGCGTCGGCGAGCTGCCCGTTCAGCGTGCCGAGCCGGACCACGCGCAGGTGGCCGCAACAGCCGAGCTGACGACCGGGCTGCAGATGCTTTCCGACCGTCTTGGCGAGGTCGAGCGCACGAGCGACACGCGCCGCCTGTCCCAGACCGTCGAGGAGCTGTCGAATCGGCCGATCGTCGAAGCCGGCCTCGGCGACCGCGTGTGGCGCCTCGCGGAGCGGATCGACGCTTTGGCCGACGCCGCCATCTCTGCATCGAGCGACCGCAGCCACGAGACGGGCCTCGCCGAGCTCCGCGCGACAGTCGAGTCGTTGGCGAACCGTCCCGCCGGCGCACCGGATCAGCTCGACCGGGTCGACAGGCGCCTCGACGATGTCGTGCGTCAGATGGACGACCTCGCTCGGTCATTCGCCTCGTTCCCAGAGGCGGAGCCGGCCGGTGTCTCGCATGAGTTGCTCGCCGAGGTCGAGAACCGCATCGAGGCCCAGATGGAAGCCCGGGTGGAAGCCCGCGTTGACTCGCGGCTCGCCGATCTGCCGACGCCAGCGCCGCAGGCGATCGACATCGATGCGATCTCTGCCGGAATCGAAGCCCGGTTGCAGGAGCATCTAAGCGCGCAGCTCGCGGCGCGACCGGACGCGGAGCCGACCGACGCCGGCCGCTCCACCGATGATCTCGCCGCCGACCTCTCCCGCAATGCGGAGCTCTGGTACGCCGGTCGGGCCGCGCTCGAGGCCCGCCTCGAAGAGCTGGAAGCGCGTGTCGCGGCTCGGCCAGCACAGGTGGCATCCTCCTCTGGCGGAGACGGAGGTGGCGCGGAGCTCGTGCCGCACGTCTTCGAGCAGGAGGTCGAACGTGTGCTGATGGCCGTCGAGCGGCTTGGCCTCCACCTGAGCGAGCACGATCGGGCGCTCGCCGAGTTGATGGGCCGCCGCGGCTCGTCGAAGGTCGAGGAGCTGGCAGCGCGCATCGATGAGCTCGAGACATACGGCTTCGCAGCCGGAGCTGCCCCCGCTAGCACGACGGCAGACGGCTCGCCCGCGCCCGCGCCGGTGTCGATGGCCGACACGCGCGACCTCCGGGGAGAGCTCCGCTCGCTCGCACGTCAGGTCACCGATCTCGAGGATTCGTCCAAGACCGATCGCGAGAAGTTCCTTACCCAGCTCGAGCGGATCGCATCGTCGATCGACTGGCGCATCCGGCGGATCGAGTCGGGCGAGACTGCCTAACGGCTACGAGCCAGGCCGCCGCCATTCGAAGACGGCGATCGTGCAGCCGGTCTCGGTGCGCGAGTTGTGGTGCGTGTCGGCCTCATAGCTGACAAGATCGCCCGCCTTGAACACGGCACCGTCATCGTCGATCAGCTCGCCGTCGATGATCAGGAACTCCTCCATCCCCGGGTGGTCGTGCGCGATCGTGACCGCGCCTGGCTGCATCCGCATCAGGTAGCAGCCCTGGCCGGTCGCGCGGTCGTAGCTGACCGGCAGCCAACTCATGTCTGGCTGGATCGGCCCTTCCAAGTCGTACTCCTGGAACGGCGTCGTGTGAACGTTGACGACGCGGCGACCTGCGCGCGAATCGGGATCGGTCATCCGTGGCCTCCCTTCGAGGCTGAGAACTCGGCCTTCACGCTGGACGAATGGCGTTAGCGAAGTACGATGTGGGGTGGTTGCGGGCTTGAGACAATCGTCGGGGTGAGTCGGGGTGAGTCGGGGTGAGTATGGGCGAGTTCGGCTGGATCAGGCTGCCACTGCGGCGCATCGCCGTCGTCGCAAGCCTGGTCCTGACAGCTGCGGTGGGCGGGATCCTGGGTGCTGGCGCAGCGCGTGCCGCGTCGCCGACGCCCGCGCCCGATCCGGCGCCCGTCACCAAGACGACGACAACGCCGCCGAAAACGACCACGCGCGTCACGACGACGCCGATCCGCACTACGACACCGCCCCGCGCGACGACACCTCCGACGCGCACGACAACTCGCACAACAACGCCGCGGCCGCAAACCCCGCCGAAAACGACTGTGAAGACGACGACGGTCAAGCACGTGAAGCCTGTGAAACACGCGGCGAAGCCACCGCATGTGAAGCCCAAGCCGGCTCCTTCAGCGCCCACGCTTGTGACGACCGCCCCACTACCGACGCAACCGGCAGCCCCGCCGACGACACAGGCGGCACCGGTCGCTTCCGCGATCGCCCCGCCCGGCGGCGGTAGCGGCGGCGGGGGCGTGAACCTCGGGCATCTGGCGATCATCCTGATCCCGCTCCTGCTCCTCGGGCTCTCGATCGTGCCGACGAGCTTCGTCGTAGTCCGCGCCGGGCTTGATCCCAGCCGCGCGGCGAGCATCAAGACGGGATTCGCCGTCGCCGGGGTGTCGATCGGCGTCGGCTCACTGATCGCACTTCTGCTAAGCAAGGCCGCATGAGCTTCCGCCAACTCATCGCCTTTGTCGGTGTCGCCCTCGCGCTGCTGATCGTGCCGAGCGCAGTCGCGGATCCTCCGACGCTCTTCAACGTCCCATCGTCGTTCACAGCATTTGTGGACGGCGGGGGCCCCTATCCGGTCTCGTATACGACGCCGACGGCAGACGACCCCGACCTCCCTGGGCCCGTCCCGGTCATCTGCGATACCCCGTCCGGCAGCAACTTCCCCTATGGCCCCACACTTGTGACGTGTACGGCCACCGATCCGAACGACTTCTCAACCACGTCCGCGTCGTTCACAGTGACCGTTTCGGACGTAACCGCGCCGTCGCTTTCGCTGCCTCCGCCTCCGCCGACCGAGGTCGTCGGCAAGCCCTTGTCCACAACGGTCAGCTACACGGCGACGCAGGACGACGCCGGCACGGTCTCGACTGCCAGTTGCAGCCCCTTATCCGGCTCAGGGTTCCCGTACGGCTCGAGCACGGTGAGCTGCACGGCAACGGACAGCCGCGGGAACTCGAACTCTGGGACATTCACGGTCCTCGTGCAAGACACGATTCCACCGGTCCTGACGGTCCCGGCGTCCTTCTCGGCTCCGTCGGTCAACGGCGTCTTGTCAGAGGTGGTGACGTACACGGCAACCGCGCTCGATGGCCCCACGTCGATCACACCGAGCTGCAGTCCCGCGTCCGGTACGAGCTTCTCTCTGGGCGCGACCGTCGTCACCTGCACAGCGACGGACGTTGCCGGTAACACGTCGGCGCCGAAGACCTTCACTGTGACCGTCGCCGACACGACACCACCGGTGATCACCGTGCCGTCACCGATCAGCGTGAACATCAACAACGCGACCACGGCGACCGTCACCTACACGGCAACCGCGCTCGATGGCCCCACGTCGATCACGCCGAGCTGCAGCCCCGCGTCCGGCGCGAGCTTCCCGCTCGGTACGACAACGGTGACCTGCAACGCGACCGACGCCGCCGGGAACCCCGCAACGCCGCAGACCTTCAACGTGACCGTCGCGGACACGACACCGCCCGTCGTCTCGATCACGGGCGGACCGCCATCGCTCGTGAACGTCCGTACCGCGTCGCTCTCCTTCACCACGTCGGAGGGCACGACGAGCTGCCAGCTCGATGGCGGCAGCTTCGGCACCTGCGGCTCGCCTGCGAACTACAGCGGGCTCGCGGATGGCGCGCATTCGTTCACCATGAAGGCAACCGACGCAGCCGGCAACAACGCCACGGCATCACGCGGCTGGACGGTCGACGCGACCGCTCCCGTGCTTTCGCTACCTTCGACGCGGGTCGGCGAGGCCGACGGGCCGAACGGCGCAGTTGCGAGCTTCAACGTCACCGCCTCGGACGCGGGAACCGCGCTGCTCCCATCGGCGATCAGGTGCACCCCCGGCAGCGCCACGCTGTTCCCGATCGGCACGACGAACGTCACGTGCCTAGCGACCGACGCGGCCGGAAACGTCGGCAGCGGCTCGTTCGACGTGATCATCCAAGACACGACCGCGCCGGCGATCAACGCGCCGAACGTCAGCTTCACGGCCACGAGCGCGAATGGCACCCTCAAGACCGACCCCGATGTCGCCGCCTATCTCGCCGGGATCTCGGCTACCGATCTTGTGTCCACGCCGACGCTGACAAACGATATGCCCGCCCTGCTGCCGATCGGCACGACAACAGTCGTCTTCACCGCCAAGGACGCCGCCGGGAATATCGC
>JANYJX010000061.1 GCA_025358355.1 Actinomycetes bacterium
CAAAGGTTTGCTCGGTCGGAGCTCACTCAACCCAGGTGCCGGCATAGTCCTGCGGCCCGGCTTTTCGATCCACACAGCGTTCATGCGTTTCCCGATCGATGTCGTGTTCCTCGACCACGACCTCGTCGTCCTGCGCATCGCACCGACCCTGCGGCCCTTCCGCACAGCGTCGTGCCGCGGCGCCCGGGAGGTCGTCGAGCTAGCCGCCGGGGAATGCGCCCGCCGCGGGCTTGCAGTCGGCGACAGCGTCGCGTGGGCGTCGTACGCCGACGCACCTTCCCCAAGCGACGAGCCAGGTGTGGCGTATGCCGCCGAGCCGCGCGGTCGCGTGCTCATCGCGAGCCGCGACGCGCGTTTCGTCAAGCTGACCTGCTTCTTCCTCGACCAGCAAGGAATCGAGCCGGATTCAGTGACTCCCGACAAGCTTGCTGTGACGCTCGAGTCGGACGACGATATCGATGTCGTCGTCCTCGACGCGCAGGACGCGCTCGCCGATGCGCTCACCAGAGCGAACGCCGCGCGAGCCGTGCGTCCCGACGTCCCGATCCTCGTCGTAGGCGAAACCCGTGCAGCGGAGCGCGCACCGCTCGGCGTCCGCGTCTACGACAAATGGAACGAAACAGACGAGCTGGTGGCGGCCGTCAAGCAGCACGTGTTGGGCGAGGCGGGCGACGCCGACACGTCGGCGCCGGAGCGATAGCCGTGACACCGCCTCTTGCGCGATGCTCGGCTGTCGCACACGATGCGAGATAGAGGAAACGAAGCTCGCGTACCACGGCGAGCTGATCGGGGGATGGTGGCGACACCACCGGAGAGGAGCCGTTACGTGGCGTCCTACGCGACAAACGCAGACGACGAGACGGGACAGGTCGGTAGGCCAGCGGCGCCTCGGTCGTCCGCGACCCGGCCGCTCACGCGGATCCGTGCGGTCCTGGGCTCGGCGACATCGGCCGACCTCACGGCGGCGCTAGACGAGGCGCTCGCCTCAGCTGAGCACGTCGCAGTCGGCGCGGGCGGGAACGCCGCCGCCGAGCAACTCGCCGCGCTGACGTATGCGAGCGCTGCGCTCGTCGCGCTCGGGGCCGAAGGGGAGCTCGACGGCGAGAGCGTCCGTGCTGCGGCGCAGGTGCTCGCGGAAACAGCCGGAATCGACCGCGCGGCCATTGACTACACGCTGTTCTCGAACGTCGTCACGCATCCGACTGTCCTCGAGCTGCCGCCGCTCGTCGCAGCCGGCCTCCAACTCCGTCTGCTCCACGATCTCCGCGTCTTCGAGAACGTCTCCCTCTGGCGCCGCTCGCCGACCGGCCAGGCGGAATGCCTCCTACAGATCGGTCACGGCGATGTCCCTCGCCGCGTACGCGCCGAGGCACGAGCGGTTCTCCGCGGCCGGAAGCCGCTCGGTCTCGTCGGCCGCTCCACGCTCCACTCGAAACCTGTGCTCCGTTTCCAGCAAGTGGCTGGCGCAGTCGTCGGAACCGTAGGCGCCGGTGACCGCGCCGGCGAACGGGATCGCGCCAAGGCGTTCATCCATCAATCGGCGCTCGCACTCAGCCCCGTGCTCGAACGCGAGTTGCTGCTCGACCGGAACAGGGAACGCGAGCACGCACTCGCGACGTCCGGCGAGCGGCGCTTGACACGTCTCGCGTTCGACCTTCATGACGGGCCGATCCAGGACGTCCTCGCGCTAGCCGCCGACGTGAAGCATCTCCAGCAGGAGCTTTACCCTTTCGTGCTCGAGAGTCACCGCGACCTCGCGTTCGGACGCTTCGAGGATGTCGGCGCGCGCCTCGGGGAGCTCGACCGCGCACTCCGCGAGGTCTCACACTCGCTCGAGTCGAGAAGCATCGTAAGCCGGCCGCTGAGCGAGATCCTGCACCGCGAGGTCGACAACTTCGCCGAGCGCAGCGGGATCGAGGCGAATCTCGAGCTCCGAGGCGACCCGGAGTCCCTCAGCTCGGCGCAGCGGATCACGGTGTTCCGCGCGATCCAGGAGGCGCTCGCGAATGTGCGCGAGCACTCGGGCGCGACGGTCGTCGACATCCACGTCCGCGCCCGACGCAGCTCGATCGAGGTGCGCATCGCCGACAACGGTGTTGGCTTCGAGGTCAGCCGGTCGCTCGCGCGGGCGGCGAAACGCGGCCGGCTCGGGCTTGTCGGCATCGGCGAGCGTGTTCGGACGCTCGGGGGGTCGTTCGAGCTCGACAGCCGACCCGGCGGCCCGACGACGCTCTCGTTCACGCTGCCGCGCTAACCGAGGTACGGCGACTTGGAGGAAGAAGCGGCGGTGTGGCGGGCGCTCCTCCCTCCTATAAAACCTTTGTCCGAAACGGGACGAAGTCCCCTCTTCAGTCTCGCCGTCGGAGCGCCAATCGATCGGCCACTCGTGTAGACGACGGGCGCCGGCAGCGAAACTTGCGCCTAGCGCCTATAAGGAAAGTGTCAGGAACCTGCGACACGACATCGACCTCGCTCTTGCGCCCAGCCTCCATCTCGAACACCGTAGAGGGGGACTGTCACGCCAGAGGCGCCACGCGCTTCCCGTACCGTTGACGAGCTGCACCGCAAGCACGGTGCCGAGGACATGACGCAGTCGACGTTCATGAACGCCCACAACGTCGCGCGCGAGCGATTCCGCCAGAGCCAGGCGCGGCCCGCCGAGGTCTCATTCGATGTCGACACGATCCAGGCGAGCCCCGGTCGCGACGACGACGCTGTCTCGCTCGCGGAGGTCACCGGTGCGCTCGCCCGGATTCCCGCGCCGCAACGATGGCGCTCGTGCTGCGCGAGTTCGAGAGCCGCCTCTACGCCGAAATCGCGCGCATCCTCGGCATCTCGACGAGCGCGCTCGAGACGCTCCTGTTCCGCGCCCGGCGTTCCCTTGCCGAGGAGCTCGAGAGCGTCGTCACGTGCGCCCGACTCGTATGGGCTGCGGAACAGTCGAAGCGCGGGCTCAGGCGTCTTGCCTGGCTGCCGCTCTGGTTCCCGTTCAACCTTCTCCGTCACGGTGGTCACAAGGCGCTTGCGACGGCGGTGGTACATGCTCCGGAAGCGGCACTGGGTGCAAGCGGAGGCGGGCTCGCTATCGGCGGCGGGATCGCTGCGAAAGTCGCCGCGGTCGTCATCACAGCCGCAAGTCGCGGGAGGCATCGGGTACGGCAATTCCGGCCAGGCCAACCCTGATCAGGGAAACGCGGGCAACGGCTAGCCGAAGAAGTAGTCGCGCGTCCCTCGAATGAGGGAAATCATCCGGGGTATCTCCAAAAGGGGGATACCCGCGCCAAGGTGAGCGCCGATGGTGCGGGAATGCGGCGGCGGCCTCTCCTTCTGTGTGTTCTCCTGCTCGTCCTTGCCGTGCCGGCGGCACTCGTCCCGGCATCGGCTTCGGCGACGACCCGCGCAAGCGATCAACGGGACGCAACCTTCGAGCAGGGCATCCTGCGCGAGGTCAACCGCCTCCGCGTCGCTCGCGGTCTCCGCGCCCTCACATTGTCGAATTCGCTCCAGGCGGCGGCAGCGTTCCAGTCGCGCGACATGCTCGATCGCGGCTACTTCGACCACGATCAACCGGGCGGTGCGTCGTTCGGCACACGACTGAAGCGCTTCTACCCGACCGGCGGATCGACCTGGCTCGTCGGCGAGAATCTCCTCTGGAGCACGCAGGGAATCAGCCCCGGTGCAGCGGTCAAGCTGTGGCTCAACTCTCCGCCCCACCGGCGCAACCTGTACGACCCGGCGTGGCGCGAGACCGGGATCGGCGCGATCGACACGGCCACGCCTACCGGCGCCTTCGCCGAGGCGAACGGCCCGGTCGTCGCCGTCACGATGGACTTCGGCGCACGCTCAGCCGCGCCCTCGACGGCCTCTTCCCAGCGCTAGCGCTTCTACGCCGCGGCGAGCGAGCGGTACCGGTGCACGTCGGGATCGATCTGGCGTGCGAAGCCCCGATCCCAGACGACGACAACGCGGCCATCGTCGACGATTGACTCGACGATGCCGCAGTCACCGACGACGAGATCGCTCGACCCGTCGGAGATGCTCAGCAACTGAATGCGAGCGCCCACGCGAACACCCGCACGAATGCGGGCGGCGAGTAGGCGGGCTCCGTTCGTATCCACGTACGCTGTATCGACCGGAGAGTCGTAAGCTTGATGGCCCTCGCCGGTCGTCAGGCAGGAGCGGCTTGTCCGGTGTCGAAACGCGAGCGGCCGACGGGTCCGTCCTAATTCGACGGCTTAGACGGGCCCGTCGGGCTCTTTGTCCGAAGCAGAACGAGAGGCGAGGATTGTCGGGACAGCCGCGCGACGACCGGGAATGGGAGCACTGGCCGCAAGAGCGGAAGCTTGACGAAGGCATTCGCCACCGACTGCGCGGGCTCTTCCACCCGACCGTTCACGGCGAAGAAGCGGTCGAGGAGTTCGTCGCGCAGCAGGGTCGCGAGCTCGAGCTGCGAGCGACACAGCTTGCCGAGACGATCGCCGATCTCGAACGGCGCGAGCAACGAACGTCCGAGCTCCGTGTCGCAGTCGAGCAGATGCTCCGGCGCGGCTCTGCCGAGCTCGATGAGCGTCACGCGGAGCTCGCCGAGCTTGCCGGGCGCCTGGCCGAGCGCGAGGCGCTCGCTACCGACACCGAGCAGCTGCTCGCAGAACGCCGCACCGAGCTCGGCGCCGTCGAGCTGCGACGGGCGGCACTCGAACGCCGTGAGGTTGCGGTCACTGAGCGCGAAAATTCGTTGACCAGGCAAACCGCCGACCTCGTGGAGCGCGAACAGCTCCTCGTCGAGGTCGAGCAGCGTGCGGACGAGCTCGTCACACGTTCAACCGAGGTTGCTGCGCGTGAGGAACGTCTAAGCCTCGCAGCCGAAGCCGTCGATCACGAACGCGACGAGATCGCTGCTCGCCTCACGTCGCTCGACGAACGCGAGCGCGAGCTTGCCGTGCTCGACGCACACAAGGGCGAGATCGAACGCGAGACTTCTGCGCTCGCGGCACGGCATCAGGCTGTCGGCGCAGAACAGTCCGCGCTGGCGGAGCAACGTGAAGGGCTGCGCCGCGCCGTCACGACGTTCTCCGCCGCCCTGGGCTTGCAGGATCCACCGGTGGGTGCAGCAGTGGCAGCCGCGCACGCGAACGCCTCGGCTCACCTACTCCTTGTCCCCGGAGACCGTTACAGACTCGTCGAAGCTGAGGGGCCGGCCCCGGCGATCGACACGCCGGTCGTCGTCGGCGACCGCGAGTACCGCGTGGTCCGGGTCGCAGGCTCGCCGCTGCCGGCGGACGACCGGCGCTGCGCGTCGCTCGAGCGCGTCGTCTAACCGGTGGACGGCAGCCGGTAGAGCGGCAGCAGCCGCCGTACCGACGATTGCGCGCCCAGAGCCTCTACGCGCCGCGCCGTGATCGAGACCAGAAACTCGGAGATTGCCTGCTGCTCTCTCGTGAAGCGCCGAAGCCGCACGTCGTAGAGCTCAACGAGCCCCCACGACTCACCATCGACAACCATCGGCAGAAGCAGTGCGCAATTCATCTTGAACTCGCGCAACACGAACGCCTCTGCGCGGTCGAGATCCTCGTCGAGGAACGAGATCGCCCGCGTCTGCTTAGCGTCGAGAGCAGCCTTCGTCACCGGGAAGTCGTCGATCAGGTAGGCGCGCCCGACCGAGAAGTCCGCTTCACGCAGCGAGTGCGCGGCCGCGTCGATCAGCTTCTTGCCGACGACGCGGGACATATAGCAACCACTCGCACCGACGACGAACGTCAGCGTCTTGCAGAGACGCTCGAGGACGGCATCGACGGTTACTTCGGCCGCAATCGCACTCGCCCCTGCGGCGGCCTCGACGAGCATCGCCGTGCCGGATCGCCCATGCCGCGCGGAGGCACCCGAGGAGCGGTCGGTCGACGAGCGCGATCCTTCGCGCACGAGCTGACGGAAGCCGACGATCCGATCTTTGCCGGTCTCCTTCGCCTCGTACAGCGCCTGATCGGCGGCGCGCACAAGCTGGGAGCCGCTGCCTCCGTCGAACGGATAGGTCGCAACGCCGCCCGAGAGGTGGAGTGGGAAACCCGCTTCCTTCAGTCGCTCAGCGAGCGACTTCGCGATCTCGGTCGCGTTGCGCTCGGCCGACGCCGAGTCGACGTCCGGCAGCATCACGATGAACTCGTCTCCGCCGAGCCGCCCGGGTTGCGCCGGGGGTGGGACGATCGCGGCGAGGATCTGCCCAACCTCGCGGAGCAACGCGTCTCCGAACTCGTGGCCAGCACGGTCGTTCACCTCCTTGAAGTCGTCGCAGTCGAGCACCCAGAGACTCAGCGGCTGACGGGCCTCCTGCGCCACAGCGAGCGCGCTCTCGAGCTCCAGCGCGAAGCCACGTCGGTTGAGAAGACCGGTGAGCGGGTCGGTGAGCGCGCTCTGGCGCTCACGTCCGAGCAACAGCGCGGCATCGACTGAGGCGGCGGCCTGTGCGGCGAGCACCGACGCGACCTCAGCCTGCTCACGCGCCACGTCCATCGCGAAGCGGCTGGTGCCGACGAGGATTCCGAGGTCGTCGCCGTTCGCCCGCAAGGGCAAAAGCACCGCAAACCGCGCGTCGCCTTGACCGTCGACTGCCGCCGTGAGGTCGACCTCCTCAATGATCGTCGAGTGAGGCGATCGGGCACGCAAGGCACGTACGGTTGCGACCGACAAGACAGCGGGAGCCGCTGCCGACACCCGGCAGGAGGCGATGAGCTCGAGCGCGCCGTCGCCGCCACGGAGATAGAGCTGGCTCGTCTCGATCGGCAGGACACGCGTGAGCGACGCGACGACGATCTCGGAGATCTCGCGCGGATCGCGTAACGACGAGACGTAGACGAACAAGCGGGCGAGGCCGGAGAGATCGAGCGAACGTGCTCTACGAACCGCGCCAAGCACCGGGCCGAGCGGGACCGCGAGCGGGCCGAGGAGCCGCGGCGACTGGCGTGGCAACGGCGCGGCGGTCTCGATGTTGAGGACACCGATGACCTCGTCGCCTACACGAAGCGGAACCGCGATCTCAGACGAGAAGCCGCGGACGATCTCGACGTAGGCGGGGTCCGCGGCACGATCGGGGACGTACTGAATGCGACCGGTCCGGATCGCACGACCGACGATCCCGTCGCTGATCGGAAGGCCGTCGGGTGTCATCGCGATGCCGCGGCTCGCAACGTGCCACAGCCGTTCGTGCTCGCCCACCAGGGCCACGACAAACGCGCCATCCAACTCCTCGTGCAGCGCGCCCAACGCGCCATCGAGCGCAGCCTCTGGCGTTGCCGCAGCTTCGATCGCCTCGATCGCCGCCCGGCATGCGGCGGCCACGTGCGTCGGTTCGAGCGGCAGGAACGACGGCCGCCCGCTCGACGGATCGAGAGCGAACTCCATTGACGGAACATCGGCATGGCCGCGGGGCCGCTTGAGGAGCTACGTCAGCGGCCGAGCGACCGATACCAGTGCGCAATGTCGGGGCCGGCGAAGAGCGCGATGACGCCGCCAAGTGCGAGGAACGGCGCAAACGGCAGCCCGATCTTGCGGCCGGCGCGCCCATGCAGCGCAAGGAGCACCACTGCCGGGACAAACGACGCGAACAACCCGAGCATGATCGCCGTCACCGACTGCCAGCCGAGCCACGCCCCAAGGAACGCCGCGAGCTTCACGTCGCCCATGCCCATGCCCGCCGCGTAGATCAAGGCGAAGACGAGGAAGAAGCCGCCAGCGGCGAGCGTTGCGAGTGCCCAGCGCACACTCGGGTCGAGAGCCGTGCGCGCGACGTGCGCAGCAACGAGCGCCGGGATCACGATCCGGTTCGGCACGATTCGCCGCTCAAAGTCGGTCACGGTCACTGCGACGAGAACCACGCAGCCAGCGGCACCGACAAGCGCGTCCGCGAACGGATGCAGGACGACGAAACAGGCGACGACCAGCCCGCCCACGACGACTGCCGCGGCCTTCCTCAGCGTGCTGCCGAGATGCAATCGCCCTGCTACCGCTCGCCGCCCGGCTTCCACAGCGGCTCGGCAACGTTCGCCGCCGCGTTCGCGAAGCGCGAGAGGATGAAAAGGAGATCCGAGAGCCGGTTCAGGTACACGACGACGAGCGGGTTCGTCGCGTGTTCTCCCGCTGCGACAAGAGCCTCGCGTTCGGCGCGTCGGCACACCGTCCGCGCCACGTGCAACTGCGCGGCGGCTTGCGTCCCGCCGGGAAGAACGAACGAGCGCAACTCCGGCAGGTCATCGTTGAAGCGATCACACAGCGCCTCGAGGTCGTCGACCATCGGCTGGGTCACGCGCAGGCGACCCTCAATCTCGAACGGCACCGACAGATCAGCGCCCAGGTCGAACAGCTCGTTCTGGATCCGGCGTAGCGGCATCATGAGTTCCTCAGGGCACTCGCCGGCGAGGCAGACGCCGAGCGTCGAGTTCAGCTCGTCGACCGTGCCGAAAGCGCCGATCCGCGAGTCGAGCTTCGACGCGCGTGAGCCATCGCCGAGCGAGGTCTCGCCCTTGTCTCCGCCCCGCGTGTAGATCCGCGTCAGCCGAACCGGCTCGTCTCTATCCCTCGGCACTGGCATCCCTAGACACTGCATCCCTAGGCACTGGCCCGCTCCGCGTGCGCGAGGATCGAGCGCGCAATCACGATCCGCTGCACCTCGCTCGTCCCCTCGTAGATCTCGGTCACCTTCGCATCGCGGTAGTAGCGCTCGAGCGGGAACTCCTTCGTGTAGCCGACGCCGCCCATGATCTGGATCGCCTCGCCCGTCTGGCGCCGCGCGGTCTCCGACGCAAACAGCTTCGCCTTCGCACCTTCCGCGGTGTGTGGCAGCCCTGCGTCCTTCAGCCAAGCGGCGCGATACGTGAGCAGGCGCGCGGCGTCGATCTCGGTCGCCATGTCGGCGAGCTTGAACTGGATCGCCTGAAAGTCGCTGATCCGCTTGCCGAACTGGCGGCGCTCGAGCGCATACTCGCGCGCTGCCTCGTACGCTGCCTGCGCGATCCCGACCGCCTGCGCCGCGATGCCGATGCGTCCGCCGTCGAGCGTCGCCATCGCTACCACGAACCCCTTGCGCTCCCCGTGCAGCAGCCGGTCGCGGCCGACGAGCGCGCCCTCGATCCGCAGATCCGCGGTCGACGACGAGTTGAGCCCGAGCTTCTCCTCTTCCCGCGTCACCTGCACGTGCTCGTTGTCGAGGATGAACGCCGAGACCCCGCGTGGACCGGCTGTCGACTGATCGGTGCGCGCAAACAGCAGGATCGTCCCGGCGTGGCTGCCGTTCGTGATCCATTGCTTCGAGCCGGTGATCCGCCAACCGCCACCTTCCGGGACAGCTGCCGTGCGCAGCGAGCCGGCGTCGGAACCGGCCTCGGGCTCGGTCAGCGCGAAAGCGCCGATCGTCTCGCCGCGCGCCAGCGCCGGTACGAAGCGCTGCTTCTGCTCCTCGGTGCCGAAGGCGAGAATCGGCAAGGTCGCAGCGCTCGTGTGCACCGCGACGGTCACCCCCACGCCGGCGTCCGCGCGCGAGAGCTCCTCGAGCACGAGGATGTACGAGAGAAAGTCCGAGCCTGCGCCGCCGTACTCCTCCGGCACACACACGCCCATCAGGCCGAGGGCGCCGAGCCGGGCGATCAGCTCGAGCGGAAAGCGGTGCTCGCGATCCCACGTCGACGCATGCGGTGCGATCTCCGAGTCGGCGATGTCACGCGCGAGAGACTGGATCTCGCGCTGCTCGGGGCTGAGCGAGAAGTCCATCGCGCGGCGAGTATAGTCCTGCCCGCGTGCAACTCCGGGCTGTTCTCCTCGTGCTCGCGACGGCGTTTGTCGCCTCGGCGTTCGGCGGCGCCACGAATCGCGACGTGCAGGTTGTTCGTGCGTGGAGCACCGCCCTGAACGCCGGTGACGACGCAAAAGCTGCGAGCTATTTCGCCCTGAATGCGCGCGTGATCCAAGGACAACTCGACGCCGTACTGCGGACACGACGGTCGGCTGTCGTCTTCAACGCGTCGCTGCCGTGCGCAGGCCGGATCGTGGCGACGACCCTGCGCAACCACCTCGTAACGGCCACGTTCGTCCTCGGCCAGCGTCCCGGCCACCACTGCGACGGCGCGGGTCTGAAGGCGTACGCCGCGCTGCGGATTGCGAACGGCAAGATCTGGCTCTGGCACCAGCTGCCGGGGCCACCGGCTCTCGGCGGCGCGCCCGTCTAGGAGTCGAGCGGGCGGAGTCGGTGCCATGTTGGCCCCGCCTTGCGCCGTGCGGTGCGCTTGAGGCCGTCGAGCGAGACCCATCGGCGCAGGCGGTTTGGGCTCAGCTCAACGCACAGGACTGCACCCGCCGCCGGGCCGCGCTCGCCGTAGCGCACGCCCGCCGCTTCGAACGTCGGCGCGGCGTGCCAGCCGTCGGCGGTGAGCTCGTAGACCTCCTGCTCCTCGACGAAGAAACCCGCGTGCGTGAACAGCCGAGTCCAGCCGCGCACGTCCTCCTGGCGGAACCAGCCGTAGTCCTCCGGCTCGCCGAGTGGCACGGTCACGAGGAGCGAGCCGTCTGCGCGCAGGACGCGACGGACTTCCCGGAGCGCCGCGCGCATCCCGCCGCCGTCTGCTACGCCTTCGACGCCGTAGCGCTCGTTGTCGGCGCCCACGTGCTCGAGCGTCGAGACGAGCAGCACCTGGTCGAAATCCGCAGCGGGGAACGGGAGCTCGCGGACATCGCCCTGCACTGTTTCCATTCCGGGAACGGCTCCCTGGGCGAGGTCGAGGCCGACGAGCTCGCGCGGCGCCGCCTCCAGTAAGCCGGCGACGTACGCAGGCTCCGCGAAGGCGTAGCCGACTTCGAGCACGCGACCCGACCTGAGTCGAGCGAGAACCCACGGGATCTCGACAACACGCTCGTCGGTCGCGGGTGGGCCTTCGAGGCGGCGCGGGCGCTCGCCTCTGTCGCGCGCACCACGTCCGAATGCGACAGCGTCGTCAAGCTGCCTCACACGGATGAACTCGTTGCTCGTGACAAGCTCCTCGAGCAGCGTCGCACGCGAGAGCGTCCCCTCAGCGAGCTTCGCGAGCGCGCGTTCGCGCGCCTCTGTGTCCGCATCGCGCCGCAGGACGAAACCGAACAACCCGTCGACGAACTCCTCGTCCGACGGCTCGATGGCGAGAAGGTGCGCGCGGAGACGCGAGTCCATCAGGCGTACTCGTAGAAGCCGCGCCCCGACTTGCGGCCGAGCCGCCCGGCGGCGACGTGCTCGACCAGCAGTGGGCACGGCGCGTACTTCGCGTCGCCGAGCCCCTCGTGGAGCACGTTCATGATCGCGACGCAGGTGTCGAGGCCGATCAGGTCGGCGAGCGCCAACGGGCCAATCGGGTGCGCGAAGCCGAGCCGCGCGATCGTGTCGATCGCCTCGGCCTCGGCGACGCCGTCCCGCAGCGCGTAGACCGCCTCGTTGATGAACGGCATCAGGATCCGGTTCGAGACGAAGCCGGGGAAGTCGTTCGCCACGGCCGGCTCCTTGCCGAGATCGCATGCGAGCTCGACGATCGCGGCGGCGGTCTCGTCCGAGGTCGTCGGTGCGCGAATCACCTCGACGAGCTTCAAGATCGGGACGGGGTTGAAGAAGTGCATGCCGATCACGCGATCCGGCCGTGAGGTGACGGCGGCGAGCGTGGCGATCGGAATCGACGAGGTGTTCGACGCCAGAATTGCCTCCGGCGGCAGGGTCGCGTCGGCCTCGCGGAAGATCGCCTCCTTCACCGCAGCGTTCTCGACGACGGCCTCGACAAGGAGATCAGCGGCGACGAGCTGATCCACGACCCTGACTCGCGCGAGCACCTCATCTGCGGGAGCGCCGCCTTTCGCGGCGAGCTTCTCGAGACTGCGCTGCATCGTCGCGAGTCCACGCTCTGCGGCGCCAGGAGCCGCATCGTAGATCGACACCTGCCGCCCGGACGCGGCGACAACCTGGGCGATCCCGCCGCCCATCTGTCCAGCCCCCACGACGAGAACATGCTCGAAGCGCATGGGAGGAGGCTAACCCAGTGGGTTCGGGCGCGGGGCGCCGCCGCGCTTCTTCACCCGACGAACCGAGTACAGGATGACCAGGCCGGCGATCAGGAGGCCGATCAGCACCTTGATGCCACCGCCCTTTGGCGCATCGCCCGCGTCGAGGAGCGTCACCGCGTCGGCGAGGCCGCACGAGCTCGTCACGAGCGTCCCGCCCTTGACGCGTCCTGCAATCACGCCGACGTCTTCGTGGAACGTCGGGGTCAGAGCTACTCCCGAGAGATCGACGAGCCGCGCCGAGCGAACTGTCACTCGGGTCGGCGGCGCGCCCTTCACCGGATGGCTGACGGTGAAGACGTAGTCGAATTGCGGCAGGCCTTTCCCCTGTGGCAGCAGCCGTTGCGCCACAACACGGCCCACGAACGCGACGTCTGCTCCGGCGAGCTTGTCCTGCACCGACTCGGACGTGCACGACGCAGCGCTCGCCGCAGACGGCAGCAGCAGCGCGGCCGCGAACACGAGCAGCACGAGGCGGCGCACGCGCTAAACCTCGATCAGCAGCGCGTCGCCTTGCCCGCCGCCAGAGCAGATCGCGGCGAGGCCGAGACCGCCGCCGCTGCGACGCAGCTCGTGCACGAGCGTCCCGACGATGCGGCCGCCCGAAGCGCCGATCGGATGGCCGAGCGCGATCGCGCCGCCGTTCACGTTTACGATCTCCTCGTCGACGCCGAGCAATTGGGTGGAGTGGCTCGCGACGGATGCGAAGGCCTCGTTGATCTCGATGCGCTGGACATCGGCAATTGTCTTGCCCGCCTTCGCGAGCGCCCGCGCAGCGGCGTTGGCAGGGGTGCGCGCGAGGTACGCGAAGTCGTCGGCGACGTAGCCCTGCGCGACGATCGTCGCCAGCGGCTCGAGGCCGCGACGGCGCGCGAACTCCTCCGAGCAGACGACGACGCACGACCCGCCGTCGTTCACGCCAGGCGCATTGCCGGCCGTCGTCGTCCCTTCCGGGTCGAACACCGGCGCGAGCGACGCGAGCTTCTCGAGCGACGTATCGGCACGGATGCTCTCGTCGACGGCGACCTCGCCCACAACGACGATCTCGTCGGCGAAGCGCCCTTCGGCCTGCGCCGCAGCGGCGCGCTGCTGCGAGCGGAACGCCCACGCGTCCTGCTCCGCTCGCGTGATCCCAAGCTCCCGCGACACCCGCGCGTTCTGCACGACCATGTGCGAGCCGTCGAACGTTGACGTCAGCCCATCGAACACCATGTGATCGACGACCTCGCCGTTCCCGAGCCGGTAGCCGAACCGCGCCTTCGGCAGCAGATAGGGCGCGTTCGACATCGACTCCATGCCGCCCGTCACCACGACGTCGTGGCCGCCAGCGCGAATCATCAAGTCGGCGATCTCGATGGCGCGGATCGAGGACGCGCACACCTTGTTGATCGTGTCGGCGGGCACTTCCTTTGGGATCCCGGCGGCGATGGCAGCCTGCCGCGCGGGGGCCTGCCCCACTCCCGCCTGCAGCACCTGGCCCATGATCACGTACTCGACTTCGCTCGGCTCCAGGCCCACGCGCTCGAGCGCTGCACGGATTGCGATCGCGCCAAGCTCGGTCGCAGCGTGCCCCGCAAGCCCGCCGCCGAGCCGACCGAACGGCGTCCGAGCGGTTGCAACGATGACCGAACGACTCATGCGAGTCAGCCTAGCGACGCAGGTCGAGACCGGGCTCGAGGCTGCGGGCGAACGCCTCGACCAGCTGGATCGACGCGTCGAGATCGCTGAGCTGGATCGTCTCGGCCGGGCTGTGGTAGCGGCGCATCGGCGTGCTTACGACCGCGCACGGGACACCCGCGCCCGCAACGTAGACGGAGTCCGCGTCGGTGAACGAGGTTTGCGCAACCTCGATCGTGTACGGGATTCCGGCAGCTGTCGCCTGAGTCACCGCACGGTCGAACAGCGCCGGATGGATCGCCGGCCCGCGGAGAATCGCCGCGCCGCTGCCAAGCGGATGGTGGCCGTGCTCGTTCGGCGACGAGCCCGGCACGTCGGTTGCCCAGGTCACGTCGAGAACGAGCGCGGCGTCAGGCGCGAGCCGGAAGCCGCTGGTCGCAGCACCCGCATAGCTCCCCTCTTCCTGCACCGACGCAACGACCGCGACATCCCATGGCGGCGGATCGACAGCCAGCGCACGCAGCGCTTCGAGCGCGATGTAGACGCTCGCCCGGTTGTCGCACGCCTTCGAGGCGAGCCGCCCGCCCGCAAGCTCGACCGGCGGGCCGACCACAACAACGGGATCGCCGAGCGCGAGCAGTTGCAGTGCTTCGTCGCGGTTACTGACGCCAATGTCCACGTACAGATCCGCCCACGCCGGCTTCCGCTTCGTGCCGCGGTTCCCGACCACCCCAGGCACACCTTTCACTTCGACGCGCTGATCGAGAAGCGTCGCGGCCTCCCAGTTCCCGAGCACGTGAAGCGAGAGGAAACCGTCATCGTCGACGTGCGAGACCATCGCGCCGATCTCGTCGCAGTGCGCGAAGACGGCGAGTAAGCCGCCGCCCGCGGTGCCGTGGACGACAGCGGTCGTCGAGCCAAGCACGTCGTCGCTGACCTCGGCGAACGTCGCTGCTTTCCGACGAATAATCTCGGCGACGGGGCCTTCGAAGCCGGCCGGCCCGGCCGCGCGAAGCAACTCGTCGAGAAGCGACGGAATCACGCGGCGGGTTCTACCAGCTGGAGCGGGACGCTACGCGGCCCAGGCGAAGTCTCGGAAGTGGCCGTTCTTGCCGGTGTTGTCGAATGCGAAGTCGTAGTCGGCGTCGCTGTACCGCCCGACGACACCTTTTGCAATCGCGAGATTCGAGCCCATCGGATGGATCGTGTTCGTCACTTCCATCACCGCACTGCTGTCCGGCGCATACACGCCTGCGACCTCGAACTCCATGATCCCCGGGACGACGACGCGCTTGCGGCCGTTCGACGACGTGTACTCGATCGGCACGACTTTCAAGCCGAGCATCTCGCCGACCAGGCCCGCGAGCATCCCGGGCGTACCGCCGGCGGCACCCGAGAAAATCTCGCCGAGCGCTGCCTGCTGCGCCGTGTCAGCGCGATCGTCGATGTACACGGCGACCCGCCAGCCGCCGGAGCCCATCACCTGCGGCGCGTCGCACACGAGGATCACGTTCAGCCCGTCGAGCGCAAGGCCGTCCTTCTGGCCCTCTTCGATGTGGCAGATGAGCGGGACGTAGCAGCGCTCGTTGTCGGCCGGGCCGGCGAGCGACGACGTGATGCAAGGACAGAGGATGTCGCAGTTGCAGTTCTCGAAGTACTCGCCGCGGATCGACCAGGACATTTGCACTCCTCCTCGATTGAGGTGTCCAACCTACGACACTGGCGGGTTATGCGCAATGTTGCGAGATACGCGACTGATTGACTGCCGCTATGAGCGAGATCGGTAGCCGCCGTCGCGGGCAGGTCTTCGTCGCGCTGGCGGCGCTTGCCTGGTCGAGCGCAGGCGTGCTCCAGCGGGAGCTTTCTGTGGGCACGGCGACGCAGGTTGCGGGCCGTGCTGTGGTCGCGGCAATCGCACTCTTCGCGTTCGTGGCCTTCTCGGAGGGTCGCGGCGTCGTCCGTGCCTTCGCCTCGATGGGACGCGCCGAGCTCGCCGTCGCCGTGTTGACCGCGATCGCATCCGGAACGTTCATCGTCGCGCTGAACCACACGACGGTCGCGAACGTCTTGTTCATGCAGGCGGTCGCACCGATTGCCGCGGCGCTGATCGCATGGGTTGCGTTGCACGAGTCGGTCTCGCGTCGCACGTCCATCGCGATGGCAGTCGCTCTCGCGGGAGTCGGGCTGATGATCGGCGGGCCGGGCGGCTCGCATGGCCTCGGCGTCGGGCTCTCGGTCGTGATGACGCTCGCCTTCGCGCTGGCTGTCGTGATCACACGGCATCGCCGAGACATCTCGATGGCTCCGGCGATCTGCGTCTCCCAGGTACTCGTCGCGATCGTCGCTGCTCCGTTCGCCCACCCGGGCAGCGTCGATGCCCACGACTTCGGCCTGATCGCCGCGCTCGGCGTCGGCCAAATGGGGCTCGGCCTCGCCTTCCTGACGATCGGCGCGCGGCTGATCCCGGCGGCCGAGGTGGCGCTGATCACACTGCTGGAAGTCGTGCTCGGGCCACTGTGGGTGTGGCTCGCGCTGTCGGAGCGGCCGAGCACGGCGACACTGGCTGGTGGCGCAGTGGTCATCGGCGCGGTCATGCTCCAGGCCGGCGGCTTGCCGGAACCGGCGCCCGGCGGCTAGGCTCCTCTTGATGACTTCAGGGATGACTTCCGCACGCGAGACCTGGGCCTGGCAGTGGCGCAGCGAACGCGGCGGGAGCATGCACTAGCAGCAAGCTCCGATCCCGCTTCGCCCCGAGACCTCCCAGCGGAGGTCTTTTTCGTATCTGAGACCGAGATGACACAAACCACAATCTCCACCGACCTGCTCACCCCGCTCGGGGCGTACCTGCGTCTGCGCGGTGCCGGCTCGGCGAGCTTCATCCTCGAATCCGTCGAGCGCGGCCGGCTAGGGCGCAACTCGTGGATCGGCGCCGGTTCGCGCATCGTGTCGTTCGAGGAGGCGGAGGAGCTCGCGCTGCCGGTCGTCGGGTATCTCGCGTACGACCACATCGGGAAGCTCGAACCGACGGTGCCGTTGCCAGACGGCGGGCGCGGATTCCCGGAGAGCCGCTTCGTCGTCGCCGAGACCCTCGTTCGTTTCGACCACGGCGCAGGCGTTGCCGAGGTGGTCGCGGGCAATGCGGCCGAGATCGCGGGCCGCCTCGAGGCCGGAATCCCGTGGCATAGCGAGCCGCGCGGCGTCGCCGGCCCGCTACGCCGCTTCCCCGACCAGGCGCGCTACGAGGAGATGGTGCGCGCGGTGAAGGAGCACATCGTGGCCGGCGATGTCTTCCAGACCGTGCCGTCGCAGCGCGCCGAGCGGCCGACATCGGCGACGCCGCTCGAGGTCTACCGCGCCCTCCGTCGCGTCAATCCTTCGCCGTATCTGTTTCTGCTCGAGTTGGACGGGATCGCGCTCGTCGGCTCCTCGCCCGAGCGCCTCGTCGCGTGCGAGAATGGCCGCGCGAGCCTCTGCCCGATCGCCGGCACGACCGAGCCGACCGAAGGCGATGTCGAGCGCTTGCTCTCGTCCGAAAAAGACAGGGCCGAGCACATCATGCTGGTCGATCTCGGCCGCAACGACCTCTCGCGCATCTGTCGCGCAGGCACCGTGCACGTCGCGCGGAACATGGAGGTCGAGCGTTTCTCGCACGTCTCGCACCTCGTGTCGGAGGTCGTCGGCGAGCTGCGCGACGGCGTCACTCCGTTCGATCTTCTGCGCGCCTGCTTCCCTGCGGGGACTGTGTCGGGCGCGCCTAAAGTGCGCGCGATGCAGCTCATCTCCGAGCTCGAGGGATTCCGCCGCGGGCCATACGGCGGGGCCGTTCTCTACTCGCTGCCGGGCGGGACGATGGACGCGTGCATCGCGCTGCGGACGATGGTGATCGCCGACGGCGTCGCGCACCTGCAGGCCGGCGCGGGGATCGTGGCAGACTCAGAGCCGACTGCCGAGTACGAGGAATGCCTGCGCAAGCTTGCTGCGCTCGAGGCCGCGATCGACCTGGCAGAGAAGGAGTTCGCGTCGTGAAGGTTCTCATGATCGATAACTACGACTCGTTCACCTACAACCTCGTGCATCTGTTCGAGGAGCTTTCGGCCGAGGTCGTCGTGCGGCGGAATGACGCGATCACCGTCGACGAGGCGGTCGCGCTGGCGCCGGATCGGCTGGTCGTCTCCCCCGGTCCCGGCCGCCCCGGCGACGCGGGCGTCTCGGTGGAGCTGATCCGGCGGCTCGGCCCGGTGGTGCGAACGCTGGGCGTGTGCCTCGGGCATCAGGCGATCGTCGAGGCGTTCGGCGGCGAGATCGGTGCCGCCCGCGCGCTGCTGCACGGCAAGTCGAGCCTGATCGCGCATGACGGAGAGGGCATCTTCACCGGGCTGCCGGCCGAACTCGAAGCCGGCCGCTACCACTCGCTGGCGGCGGTGCGCATCCCGGACGAGCTCGAGGTCACGGCGCGGACGAGCGACGGCGAGGTGATGGGCGTCCGTCATCGAATGTTCCCGGTCGAGGGCGTCCAGTTCCACCCGGAGTCGGTGCTGACGCCGCTCGGGCCGCAGCTTGCGAGGAACTTTCTCACATGATCGATGCCGCGATCCGCGATGTCCGTGACGGGCAGTCGCTCGATCGCGGGCGGGCGCGCGACGTGATGCGCCAGATCATGAGCGGCGAGGCGACGCAGGCCAAGATCACCGCGTTCCTCGCGGCACTTGTCGCAAGGGGCGAGACGACCGCCGAGATCACCGGCTTCGCCGACGCGATGCGTGAGCACGTCGTCCCGGTCACGCCAACGCGCGAGCCTGTCGTCGACATCGTCGGTACCGGTGGCGACGGCGCCAACACGTTCAACATCTCGACCACTGCGGCGCTCGTCGCAGCCGCAGCCGGCGCCGCGGTCGCGAAGCACGGCAATCGCGCGGCGAGCTCGGCGTGCGGCGCTGCCGACGTGCTCGAGGCGCTCGGCTTCGACTTAGAGCAGCCGCCCGAACGGATCGCGGAATCAATCGACCGCTTCGGCTTCGGCTTCATGTTTGCGCGCGCCCACCATCCCGCGATGCGTCACGCCGCGCCGTCGCGGCAGGAGCTCGGCACGCGCACGGTCTTCAACATCCTCGGCCCGCTCTCGAACCCAGCCGGGGCGCGCGACGGCGTCTTCGGCGTGTACTCACCCGACCTCGCGCACACGTACGCCGAGACGCTCGCCGGCCTCGGCGCGCGGCGGGCGTTCGTCGTTCACGGTGACGGCGGCCTCGACGAGCTCTCGCCGACCGGGACGAACCTCGTGGTGGAGGTTCGCGACGGCGATGTGAGCGAATGGGAGCTCGACCCGCGATCGCTGGGTGTCTACCCGGCCGATCCTGCGTCGTTGCGCGGCGGTTCGGCGGGGGAGAACGCTGCGGCGCTGCGCGCGATTCTCGCCGGCGAGCGCAGCGGCCGACGCGACGCGGTGTTGCTGAACGCGGGCGCAGCGCTGGTTGCGGCTGAGCTCGCGGACGATCTTGGTGAAGGCTTCGGGATCGCGGCGGAGGCGATCGACTCCGGCGCCGCCGCGGCCCGCCTCGACGACCTGCGAGAGTTCAGCCGTGGATAGCAGCCAGCATGGGTAGGTTCGCGGACGCGCTCGCGCGCGACGGCTTGCAGGCGATCGCCGAGATCAAGCGGCGCTCACCATCCGCCGGCGAACTGCGGCCCGACGCGAGCCCAGCCGAGATCGCGCCTGGGTACGAGCGCGCGGGCGCCGCAGCCGTGTCGGTGCTCGTCGACGAGCGCTTCGGCGGTACGTGGAACGATCTCCGCGCTGCCCGCTCCACGGCGACCCTGCCGCTGCTTGCCAAGGGCTTCTTCTCGACCGAGGAGCATCTGCGCACCGCGCGCGACGCCGGTGCCGACGCCGCGCTTCTGCTCCTGCGAGATCTCGACGACGCGACCTGCGCAGACTTGATGCGCGTCGCGGCCTCGCTCGGGCTCGACACCCTTGTGGAGGCGCACGACGCCGAGGAACTCGACCGTGCGATCGCGCTCGACGCCCCGGTCGTCGGGATCAACGCGCGCGACCTCTCGACGTTCCGCATCGACCGCGCCACCCAGCTCGCGCTCGTCTCCCGGGTAGGGCGCGACCGCATCGTCGTCGCCGAGTCGGGAATCCACTCGCGAGCACAGGGCGCGGCAGCGGAGCTTGCGGGAGCCGATGCGATCCTCGTCGGCTCGGCGCTGATGACCGCGCCCGATCCGGCCGCGCGGCTCACCGAGCTACTCTCGCGCCCGCTTGTGAAGGTGTGCGGCCTGACCCGCGAGGAAGACGTCGCCGCAGCCGCCGAAGCCGGAGCCGATCTCGCCGGTTTCGTCCTTGTGCCGGAGAGCCCGCGCGCCGCCACCGAGGTGCTCGACGTTCCCGAGACGATGCTCGCAGTCGCAGTGTGGGTCGGCGAAGCAGGCGACAGCCCAGCTCATCTCGACCAGGTGCACCCGCGCGAGGAGGGCAAAGTCCGCGGCCGCGATGCTGCGCTCCTGCGCGAAAGCGACCGGGTCGCCACGCTCCTCGACCTGCCGTGGGACGAAGCCGACCCGTCGCACTGGGACCGCGCCGCCGCCACCGAGGGCCGAATCCTCCTCGCTGGCCGGCTCGGCGCGGATAACGTCCGCGCGGCAATCGACCGTGTCCACCCATGGGCCGTCGATGCAAGCTCGCGCCTCGAAGCGTCGCCCGGCATCAAGGATCACGTGAAGGTTCGCGCCTACGTCGAGGCGGCGAGATCGTGACCACCTACGGCGAATGGGGCGGCCGCTACGTCCCCGAAACGCTGATCCCGGCGCTCGACGAGCTGACCGACGCGTGGAACGAGGCCAAGCAGGACCCGTCCTTCCTGGCGGAAATCGAAGCGCTCGGCCGCGACTACACCGGCCGGCCTTCGCCGCTGACCCGAGCCGAGCGCTACGCGCCCGACAAGCGTCTCTACCTGAAGCGCGAGGATCTCAACCACACCGGCGCGCACAAGATCAACAACGCGCTCGGTCAGCTCGTGCTCGCCCGGCGGCTCGGCAAGAAGCGGATCATCGCCGAGACGGGAGCCGGCCAGCACGGCGTCGCAACCGCCACCGCGTGCGCGCGCTTCGGCCTCGAATGCGTCGTCTTCATGGGCTCCGAGGACATGCGCCGCCAGGCGCCGAACGTCGAGCGGATGGGCCTGCTGGGCGCGGTCGTCGTCCCCGTCGAGTTCGGGACGAAGACTCTGAAGGAGGCGACGAGTGAGGCGATTCGCGACTGGATCACGAATGTCGAGACGACGCACTACGTGATCGGCTCGTGCGTCGGGCCGGCGCCGTACCCGGAGCTCGTTCGGGAGCTCCAGGCAGTGATCGGGCGCGAAGCCCGCGAGCAGATCCTGGCCGTCGAAGGTCGCTTGCCGGACGCCGTGCTCGCCTGCGTCGGCGGTGGCTCGAACGCGATCGGCATGTTCGCCGGCTTCATCGACGATGCCGACGTCGATCTCGTCGGTGTCGAAGCCGCCGGCGCGGCGAGCCTCGGCAGCGGTCGCGCCGCCATTCTCCACGGCGCGCGCTCCTCGACGCTCGCCGATTCCGACGGCCAGATCGCCGACGCGCACTCGATCTCAGCCGGTCTCGACTACCCGGGCGTCGGCCCCGAGCACGCATACCTGCGCGACATCGGCCGCGCCCGCTACATCACGGCGACCGACGACGAAGCTCTCGCCGCCTTCCACGGCCTCGCCCGCACCGAGGGGATCATTCCGGCGCTCGAGTCGTCGCACGCGCTCGCGCGCGTCCACGATCTCGATGCCGAGCTGATCGTGCTCTGTCTCTCCGGCCGCGGCGACAAGGACCTCGACCACGTGCTGAGCCAGCCGTGAGCACCTTCGCCATCAGCACGAAGGGCGAGTCGTGGGCGCCGCCGGCGCTCGCCGTCGTAGTCGCCGCGGTGCTTTACGCGCGACTCCCAGACAAGTACGTCGCGTCCAGCAGCATCGGGGTGCTCGCCGCCGCGCGCTTCGTGGTTCCCGCGCTCGAGATCCTGTTGCTGGCGCCGCTCTTCCTCACCGCGCCGCGCTCGGAGTTGCTCGGCCGGCTCTGGGGACGGCGCGTCGTGCTCGCACTGATCGGGCTGATCAGCCTCGCGAACGCCGGCTCGATGATCCTGCTCGTCCACTACATCATCACCGGCCACAAGCTCGGCGGCCACGAGCTCGTGCTCGCGTCGATCGACATCTGGTGGACGAACGTCATCGTCTTCTCGCTCTGGTTCTGGCAGCTCGACGGCGGCGGGCCCACGAAACGCTCACCCGAGCAGCCAGGCTACGAGCGCGACTTCCTGTTCACGCAGCTCGAGAATCCCGCCTTCGCGCCGCCGGGCTGGAAGCCGCTGTACCTCGACTATCTCTACACATCGTTCACGAACGCAGCCGCGTTCAGCCCCACCGACGTGCTGCCGCTCAGCCGCTGGGCGAAAATGCTGATGCTCGTCGAATCCGCAGCGAGCCTCCTCACCTTGCTGATGGTCGCCTCCCGCGCCGTCAACATCCTGGGCGCATGAGGAAACAGCTCGTCATCTACCTGATGGCCGGTCGGGACACGCCCGATCTGGCCGCGGCTGCTGTTGCAGGTGGTGCGGACATGATCGAGATCGGCTTCCCGTTCTCGGATCCGCTCGCCGACGGCCCCGTGATTCGCGCGGCCGCCGAGAGCGCGCTCGCCGCCGGGATGCGCACCGCCGCGTGCCTCGAATGCCTGGCCAAAACCCGCGCGCGGGTAGGCGACACGCCCTTGATCCCGATGACCTACGCGTCGCTGCTCGAGGCATACGGCTGGGAGCGCTTCGTGACCGATGCCCGTGCCGCCGGAGCAACCGGGCTGATCATCGCCGACCTCCCCGCCGGCGAACGAACCGACGTGAAGCGCATCCAACTCGTTGCGCCCACTTCGACCGACGAGCGAATCGCGCTGGCCGCTGTCGAGACGGACGGTTGGCTGTACCTCGTCACGCTGACCGGCACGACCGGCGCGCGTGTCGAGCTTTCGACCGCACTCGACGCTTTTGCCGCCCGAGCCCGCCGGCTCACCGACAAGCCGCTCTACGCCGGATTCGGCATCTCGACACCCGCCCAGGCAGCCGCAGCGGCCTCGGTCACGGACGGCATCGTCGTCGGCTCGCGCGCAATCCTCGTCGCGGGCCAGGGCGCGGAAGCACTGAACGACTACGTCGCCGCGCTGCGCAAAGCTCTCGACTCCCTCTAGACGCCGGGCACGGTCAACGCGTAGTCGACGAACGCCACCGTGCGTGCGACAGCCTCGGGATCGGCGCGTTGGCGGACTCGCTCCCAGGGGTCGGGCCGGTCGTCTAAGGCAAGCCGAATCAGCCCCGACCACGTCGGATCCAGAGCACCGATGGCCCACACTCCCGCGGCCGGCTTCGACGTCACTCTCCCGATCGCAATCGTGTGCAGCATCCGGCAGTACGAAAGAACGATGTACGGCTGCTTCCACCGGCTCATCGCGATCCCAGTGTCGCCGGCGGCTTTGAACCGATCCTGGGACTCGCAGGCCCGAGGTGCCCACTCGTGCATCGTCGCAAGGGCCTCGTCGCGCAGCCGGTCAGCTGATACCGGGTCGACCAGGCCCCGGAGATCCGGGCCAGCGAGCGAGATGCCGTACTCGCGCAGCGACCAGCGCACGACATTGGTGTTGTCGTGGTTGTCCCATTCCAGTTCGCTCCTCCCGTTGTCCAGGTACAGATAAGCCGGCCGCGCCGGATCGAGCCGTCGCAGGCTGTCCTTCGTGATGTACGAGCCTTCCAGATGCTTTGCCCAGGGAACGTCGAGCGCATGAAGCCCCTTGTGCAGAGTCTGGAGCGCCTCTAGCTGCGGGGTCGTGACTCCGCCGTGGGTTACGACGACGAAGTCGACATCACTATGCTCGTCCGCATCTCCGACCGCGAACGAACCCTGGGGGTATGCCCCGCAGAAGCTCTCGGCGAGAGCCGCCTTTGTGCCCACAACCAGGTCGTTCAGTACGGCGTTCAGATCGAGGAAGGCAGTCGGGGCAGCCACGGTACCCGCTATTTCAGCGGTCTTCGAGGCGGACGCGTTTGCCGCAGCGGTCACACCGCTGGTAGCGATCCGTGAGGAAAAACGGCCGCTTGCGACGCGGCAACCGGTGCCCGACGATGCGGCAGAGAACCCGCTTCATCGGACCACTCCGGCCGAGACACCTGGTGGCGAACCGCTCACGCGGCGATCATAAGGGCGTGGATTCACTTCGCGGACACCTTCTCCTCGCCGGCGCCGGTCTCTTCGACCCGAACTTTCGCCGCACCGTGATCCTGATCGGGGAGCACAGCGAGGAAGGTGCGATGGGCGTAGTGCTCAACCGCCAGTCGCCGATCCCGGTCGACGAAGCCGTGCCGCCGCTGGCGGAGCTCGCCGGGCTCACAGGCAGCGACGGCCTCGTCTACGTCGGCGGCCCCGTGCAGCCGGACGCGATCGTCGTGCTCGCGGACTTCGAGGAGCCCGAGCGCGCCGGTGTTCTCGTCCTCGGCTCGATCGGCTTCGTTCCCGGCGACAACGAGACCGATTCGATTGACGGCCTCCGCCGCGCGCGCGTGTTTGCCGGCTACGCCGGCTGGGGCCCCGGGCAGCTCGAGAGCGAGCTATCGGAGTCGTCATGGATCGTCGAGCCGGCGCTACCGGACGACATCTTCACGGCCGATCCGGAGTCGCTCTGGAGCGCGATCCTGCGGCGCAAGGGCGGCCGCTTCGCACTCCTCGCCGCAATGCCCGAGGATCCGCGGCTGAACTAGCCCGGCGAGCAGTCCCCGTGCTCGGCGCCGTCGAGCCGGCCGAATAGCTCTGCCAGCGTCCCGAGCTCTTCGGTGGAATAGCGCCCGCTGAAAAGACGGTCGATGTCCGCGAGATGCGTCTCGGCGGCCTGGCGCAGCTTTTCACGGCCCGCGTCAGTCAGGACGGCATAGGTGATGCGCGCATCTCCCGGGCAGGAGGCCTTCTCGACCCAACCCTCGGCCTCGAGCCCGTCGAGCAGCCGCGTGATCCCGGACGGGGTCAGCACGACGCTCTGCGCGAGCTCAATCCGCTTCATCTGCCGGTCGGGCGCCCGCGAGAGCCGCAGCAGCACCTCGTAGTCGTTCATCGTCAGGCCGTGGTCGGCGACGAGCTGCGAGTTGAGGTCGCGCGTCAGCGCCGCGTGGCCCCGCAGGAACGAGACCCACGCCGCATGTACTTGATAGCTCAATACTTGACCACTCATGCTTTTAGTGTACAGTTGCTTGCGACCACAAGTATATCTCTCTCACTGGAGGTTTCGATGAGCACCGTACAAGTCCTCGACCAGGCCGCCGCGATTGTCCCGAACGGAACCTGGAATGTCGATGCAGCCCACTCGCAGGTCGACTTCGCGATCAGGCATCTCGCGATCTCGACGATCCGCGGCACGTTCGCGGATGTCTCGGCCACACTGCTCGGCGGCGAAACGCCCACGCTGACTGGCTCGATCCGCCTCGCAAGCGTCGCGACGAAGGACGAGGCGCGCGACGCGCATCTCCTGGCGCCCGACTTCTTCGACGCCGACCGCTACCCCGAGGCCGCGTTCACTGCGACGTTCATCTCGCCGGAGAAGGTCGTCGGCGACTTCACGCTGAAGGGCATCACACGCGAGATCGAGCTGGCGACAACGTTCACCGGCCCGGCGACCGATCCGTACGGCCACGAGCGCGTCGGGATCGACCTCGAAGGTGAACTCGACCGCACCGATTACGGCATCACGTTCAACATGCCGCTTCCCACCGGCGGTCTCGCACTCGGTGAGAAGGTCAAGCTGTCCGCCAGCCTCTCGTTCGTGAAGGAGGCGTAGCCAAGATGCGCCTCCTTGCCATCTCGGGCAGCCTTCGCCGCGACTCGTACAACACGCAGCTCCTCCGCGCCGCGGGGGAGTTCGCGTCCGACGAGCTGGAGATCGAGCTCTACGAGGATCTCGCGACGATTCCGCCGTACGACTCGGACGAGGAGGCGCTCGGCACGCCGGCGCCGGTTGCCGATCTGAAGCGTCGAATCAAAGCGGCGGACGTCGTGCTGATCGCGACGCCGGAGTACAACTCGTCGATTCCCGGTCAGCTGAAGAACGCGCTCGACTGGGTGTCGCGACCGATCAAGGAGAGCCCGTTCCGGAGCAAGCCGGCGGCCGTGATCGGCGCGAGCACGAGTGCGTACGGCGGTGTCTGGGCCCAAGCCGAGCTGCGCAAGGTGCTCGGGGTTCTGGGCGCGCGCGTCGTTGAGGGCGATGTCGCGGTGCCACACGCGGCCGAGCAGTTCGATGCCGAGGGGCGACTGACAAACGCGGAGACGCGCGAGCAGCTCGAACAGCTGCTCGACGATCTCGTCGGCTCAGCCACGCCTCAACCTCCGCAATTCACCGCAACCGCGACCGCATAAGGCGCGCGCCACGATCAGCGCGCGAACCGACGGCGCGCAGGCTGCGGGCGCCGAGACTCCTCTTAGACCAATCAGAGGAGTCAACATCATGACCAGTAAGCGCGTCGCCACCACCATCACCACCCTCGCCGCAGCAGCGGCCGCAGTCTCCGTTTCCGCGGCCCTCGCCGGCGCAGCACCGTCCGCCAAGATCGTGATCACG
>JANYJX010000067.1 GCA_025358355.1 Actinomycetes bacterium
CCGCTCTTCGGGCCGGGCGCGCAGAGCTTCCCGTCGCGCGGGCTTGGCGTCGAGAAGATGCGCGCCCGCCTGAAGCAGCTCGGAATCGACCCGGACCGCCTCACCGGCGCTAGCAAGAGCCGAACCGGCAAAAGCCGGACGCCGAGCCGCTCCAACTCGAACGCCGAAGACGTGGCCGACAAGCTGGAGAAGCTCCGCGAGCAGCGCGACAACGGCACAATCACTGAAGAGCAGTACGACGAAGCGCGCGAACGGCTTCGTCGCTACTAAAGCGCCCCCTGTTCGAGACACGGAAACGTGCGTAGTGTGAGCAGAAGGCAGGGAAAGGCCGGTCAGCGCCGGCTCCCACGAGCGAGGCACGTTCAGGGGTCGAAATCGAACTGCGGCGAGAGGAAGAGAATGACGCACGGCCCCACGGCGGACGACCCGCTGGGGTGCCGCCCGTCAGCGCGTTCGTGTTCGAGCATGTGACCTCGGATGACAGCCTGGCAAGACTCGAACCCGAATGGCTCGAGCTCTTCGCACGGTCGGGCACGCGCAACCCGTTCGCCCACCCCGCCTGGGTGCGCGCTTGGCTGCAGCACTTCGCGCCCAGAGCGGATCAACGCGTCATCGTGACAGCGCGCTTCGAAGGGCAACTCGTCGCCGTCGCCCCCCTTGCCGCGCGAGCGCATGGGCCGAGCCTCTTCCACGCGCGCTCGCTCGAGCTCGTAGGCGCGGGAGCCGCGCTGGCCGATCGTTTCACGGAGATGACTGAGATCCTCGTCGCCCGGGAGAGACGGCGGAGGACGCTGCGCGCTCTGCTCCATCATCTGACACTCGAACGACCGACCGACTGGGATTGGCTCGTTGTCACGTTGCCGCCCGACCAGGGCTGGTTCGAGGACGACTGGCTGCCTGCGGCCTGGCTTCGACGCGGCGCGCGTGCGCTCCATCGAGCGACGCTGCCCTTCGTCGTCATGCCCCTGCCGAGCACCTGGGGCGAGATGCCGCTGAAGCACAACATGAAGGAGGCGATCCGGCGAAGCAAGAACCGGCTCGCTGCCGGCGCAGCCCCGCCCGAGGTGCTGTTTGCTGAAGGAGCGGAAACGGTGACGGCAATCGCTCGGCTCCAGGAACTCCACAGCCGCCGCGCGACGGTTGTCGGCCATCGGGCCCACGACGACTACTTCGCGCGTGACGCCACGGCACGTTTCGCCCGCGATGGAGCGCTCGCGCTTGCAGGAGCCGGCAACGCCACCGTCGCGGAGCTGAACGTCGGCGGCGCGACGATCGCGTCTCGGCTCGTGCTCCACGCAAACGACGCGCTCTTCCTCTCGTACTCGGGCGCCGATCCTGAGCGGTGGCGGCTTGGTGCGCCGACCTTCCTGATCGCCGCCTGCATCCGACGGGCGATCGAGCAAGGCGACAAGCTGGTCAACCTCTCGCTGATCCCCGACTCGGCGAAACTCCGCTGGAGCGAGCAACTCGAGCTCCACAACGAGTTCGTCGTCGTGGCACCAACGCAGCGGGCACAGCGGATGTTCGCGGCCTACTGGCATGCGCGGGCCAGCCGCGCGCTTCGGCGTCGGCCGACCTCAGCCGAGCCGTCGATCTAGATCCACAAAGAAATGCACCGAGCCGGCTCGTCTGGCTCCGGCTTCCCAACTGACGTTCGCCGAAGCGTCTGCCACTTGGGAGGCCATCCACAGGCGCTCCAACTCGGTGCAATCGCCAACGTAGAGATGCCGGGACACGTCCGCAAGAGCCACGCCGCAAGACGGCCGCAATTTGCGCACGATTTCGTTTCCCACGGTTTGCTCTCCGCCGGCTTGGTCGGGCGGGAGCGGAAGACCGGCGGCATCCGCAACGGGGGCGAGCGGTCGCTCGACCACTCCGCCGGCGGCGCCTCGACAAGAGAATGCGAGCCCAAGGAGCGCGCTGTCGTAGGCCGCGCGACGTTGAGCGAACCGCTCCCAGGCCTGATCGCGCTCGCGCACGACCGGTAACCCGGCAGCTTCGAGTCCTGCGAGCACCGCGTCGAACTCCTCCCGCGAGACGCTCAGCTGGGCGCCGTCGATCGGATCCACGTCTGTCGGGATCTGAAAGAAGCCGGCAATCCGCCGCAGGACACCGGTCGCCGCTTGAAGGAACATCCACGCGGCCGCGTTTCCCTCACCGTCGGATTCGATCGCGGCCATACGCAAGTTGGCCGCGTCCAGAAGAGTCCCGGTGGCTGTGACCCAAGAATGCCCGGGGTTGACGGAGCGGAAGAAGACAAGCATCGCGTGGGTCGAGTGGCTCTCGCCCACATCGACGATCCACCGCTCCCACTCCGGCCACGCCTTGTCGAGCCGCTCGAAACCGGAGAACCGATGGTGGTGTGCCCGCACGCGCATCGAGCATCGCGACCACAAGCTCGCGGCGAGCGAACGCCGCGTGGATGGTCGGCAGATACGTGATCACGAGCGCGAGCAACCCGATCCCGACGCCGGCTTCCGCGAAGGTGACCAGTGTCGCGCCCAACCCGTTTGGTGCAGCGAAGCCGAGCGTCAGCAGCGACGAGCCGGAGACCATCAACGCGCGGCGCAGGCTCTCGTCATCGATCGCCCAGAACATCGCGGTCCCACCAAGCCAGACGCTGATCAGCCACGCCGCCGGCAGGAGCAACACCGTCAGCGGCGCCCAGAACACCAGCACGCGGTCGCGCGCGACGTAGTCCTCGACACGCCGCAGCCGGAGAAAAAAGTGGAACGCACGTCGCGACAGCACGAATGCGAGCCGCACGAACGGGACCGAAACCGCACGTGGCAGCACGAACGCACGCAGAGCCGCATGCACGCTCCCGATGACGATCAGGGCGCCGGCAAGACCAACGACGATCCGCACGGCGGTCACCGCCGGCTGGTTACCAGAGCCGCCACACCTGCCGGGAGATGCTCAACCCGTGCCCGGCTCGATTCCGACAGGTGACACCGGTCGCCCGCGACCAGCAGGTGAACGGCCCTTGCCGCCAGCTCTTGCCATAGGCGAGCGTGCTGGTGCTCGGCCGCTGCGTCGTCGGGTTGTACATGACCCCGCCCGTGCAGTTGATCGCGCCGCGGCCGGTCGCCGTGAGCGTGAAGCCGTGCCAGTCGACGCCGCCGCCGCTCGGCCCCGTGCAGCGAGCCTGGAGTCGCCCGGCGTAGTCGGCGTGCTCGAGCGAGCAGACGAGCAGGGCGGGCAGCGTGGTGGCCGACACGACGAAGCACCAGATGTTCCCGGACGGCGAGCGGAATCCCGGTAGGACGGTTGTCGCGCCCGCGGTCGCAGTGGAACCGAGCCACACGAGACACGCGGCGCCGAGGATCGAGACAAAACGTGTCATTCGCCCAGGGTAGCTCGGCAAGGGTAGCTCGTCGTCTAGAGGACGATCGGCAGCCGACGGCGAATACAGGAACCAGTAGCTCATGTCTTCCTACGACCACACGCCTCACCCGCACACGACCAGCCGCCTCGACGGCACTTCACCTGGCCCGGCCAAGGTCAACGACGGGCGCGTCGGTCTGAATGGGCGGATCGGCCTGCGGCTGACGGCGCTGGTCGGGACAATGGTCTGCGCGTACGTCTTCGGCGCGATCGCGCTGATCAGCCTGCCGTCCGCGATCGCCAGCCACAACCCGACCATCCTCATCGCCTGGGTCTCGTCGAACTTCCTCCAGCTCGTGCTACTGCCGGTGATCATCGTCGGCCAGAACCTGCAGGCGCGGGCAGCGGACAAGCGCTCGCTGCAGACGTACCGGGATGCGGAAGCCGTGCTCCACGAAGCTCTCGAGATCCAGAAGCACCTCGAGAGCCAAGACAAAGTGCTCGCCGACCTGATCGCTGCCGCCCAGCTCGGAGCACGGGGCTGAGCACGCGCTAGATTGCGGCTCTGAACCGGCGCGGGGCAGGAGTCTTCGTAGGTAGCACGCTGCTCGTGCTGATCGCAGCCGGCTGTGGCGGCACTGCGGCGAGGCCCGCCCGGGCCCGGCGGGCTCGTGGGTCGGGAGCTACGCGCTCGGTGGGCCTACGTGCTCGGTGGGCCCGGGCGACTGACGCTCTCGATCGATGGCACCACGGTCTCGTCGCCGGCCTTGTTGCCCCAGGCGTCCGGCATGCAGACTCCCAGGCCGTGCCTGTCTCGTTCGAATCCAGACATGTCCGCTTCAGCCTGCCTGGGCGACCCACGCCGCTCGCCTTGGACGGCTCGGTCGCTGCCGGACGAATCAGCGGCACCGTCAGCCAGGGAACGGCTCGCGGGACATTCTCGCTGCGGCCTGAGGAGGCTCCCGACCTGCTTGCCCGCGAGATCTTCAAGACGAGCGCCGGGTTGCGAGGGGTCGTCGACGACACGTACGGCCCGCCGCGGCTCATCGATCTCGAGACCGGCGAGGTGCACGCGCCCTACCCGGCGGCGCCGGGATTTGTAATCGGGTCGGGGTTCGCCTCGAGAACTCCGACGATCGGCACCGCACGATTCGGCCGCAGCAAGCCGAAGATTGACGGTCAGCCCACTCGACGCGTGCCGGTCCGTCAGCTCGAGGTGCGCTTCCGCAGCGGGACCGCAGTGCTCTCCGGAACCCTCTCGGTGCCGGCCACCACGGGGAACCACGCAGCGGTCGCATTCGTGCACGGCTCGGGGAAGACCGACCGCGCGTACCTGCCCGATCTCCAGGCTCTGCTTCTCCGCAACGGTGTCGCCGTGCTGGCCTACGACAAGCGAGGCATCGGCCAGTCGGGAGGCACCTATCCGGGCGAATCGCCGACAACCGAGACGATCGACACCCTGGCACTCGACGCTGCCGCCGCGGCTCGGTTTCTCGCGGCCCAGCCCGAGATCGACCCGGCGCGCGTCGGCCTTGCCGGCCACAGCCAGGCCGGCTGGATCGTGCCGCTCGCGGCCACCCGTGAGCCGGCGATCCACTTCGCCGTCATCTTCTCTGGCCCCACGGTCACGGCCGGCGAGGTCGACCTCTACCGAAACCTCACCAGCGAGGGCGAGCGCCAACCGGCGCTGTCGGACACTGCAATCGACGCCCAGGTGTTGGCGCGTGGGCCAAGCGGAGTTGATCCGATCCCATGGATCAAGCAGCTGACGATCCCTGCGTTGTGGGTCTATGGCGGCCGCGACCGGCACATCCCACCGCGACTCTCGGAACGCCTGCTGCGCCCGCTCGCGCTTGAGTCGGATCGTGACTTCACCGTCGTGAGCTTCGCGAATGCAAACCACGCGCTCGTCGAGACCCGTACGAGCCTGACCTCAAAGATGCTGCGGACGAAGAGCTTCGCGCCGGGGCTCATCGCGCGCGTTGGAGAGTGGCTCGCCGCACACGCCCTTTCCGGCCGCCTGTAACGGCAACGGCGCACGCTGCGACGGAGCCGGCAGCGTGCTGATACATCTCGTCTTTCGCTCGAGAAACAACCGTTCGGCGCGGCCGGCTCTCGTCGCACGACTCCTGAGCGGCGTGATCTTCGTCTTCTTCGGGCTCGGCAAGTTCACCGCCCACGCCGCCGAGGCGGCGTCGCTCCCCCGCTACGGCCTACCGGCGCCAAGCGCCTTGTCTACGCGGTCGGGGCGCTCGAGATCGTTGGCGGGCTGCTGCTCGTCGCCGGCTTCGTCATGTGTCCCGTCGCGTTAGCGCCCGCGCTGCTCGTGGCCATGCTCGCGCTGGTCTGGGCCGAAGCGGGCGAGCGCTCGCCCGACTCTCGCGTTGCGACACGACTCACACCCGGCTACGAGGTCCTAACCCGTCCGCTCGCCACGGTGGGCCGCGTTACCCCATCTCGAGCTCGGCGCGAAGACCCGCACGGCCGAGCTCGCGGAGATGCCGGAAGTGCGAGCGGAGCGCGACCCAAAGCGACGGCTGCGTCGTGTAGCGCACACCGTGGCGCGCGCAGTTGCGCTTGACGATCGGCGCGATCACCGGGTACAGCGTGTGCGGCAGCCGCGGGAAGAGGTGGTGCTCGATCTGGAAGTTGAGGCCGCCGAGCCCCCACGTGAGGAGCTTGTTGCGGGGGCAGAAGTCGACGGTCGTCTCGACCTGATGCACCGCCCACACACTCGCGTCGTCCTCGAGATCGGCCGCTGAGGTGAAGCTCGCTTCCTCGACACAGTGCGCGAGCTGGAACGTCGTCGCCATCACGACACTCGTCAGCATGCTGATCCCGAGGTAGGTCGCCGCGACCGCCCACCACGGGTAGACGAGCAGCGGGATGACGATCGCCCAGCACACGAAGAACACCTTCCCGACCACAAGGCCCACGCCCGGCCAACCGGACGGAAACCGCAATGCGCTCTTGCCAATCGAGCCCTGCCGGAAGCTCTGGACATCGCCGAGCAGCTGCCAGCGGATCGCCATCAACGAGTACAGCGGCCAGATGTACAGATGCTGAAAGCGGTACCACGGGCGCGCGGGCTGAGCCGGCGCGAGCCTTGCGAACGGCGCCTGCTCGATGTCGGCGTCGTAACCGTCGACATTCGTATAGGTGTGATGCGCGACGTTGTGCTTGACACGCCAGGCGTAGCTGCTGAAGCCGAGCATCAGGTCGGATGTCCACCCCACGAGGTGGTTGTTGCCGCGGCGCTTGAAGTAGGCACCGTGATTTGCGTCGTGCATCACGCAGAAGGCGATCAGGGTCGCGCCGACGGCGAGGCCGGCGATGCAGAACGCGGTCCCGATCAAGCCGGGCCGCAGGAACATGAGCGCGGCCCACGAGAGCGCCGTGACGCCGAACGCGACCGGCGCCTTCGCGTACAGAGCGATCGAGCCGCGTACCCGAACGTGCCCGACGGCCAGGTGCTCCTCAACCTCGGCGCGCAACTCACGGAGGAAGGCGCCCCCCGTCTTGAACGAGACCTTGCCGGTTCCCTCGGGGCGTGCCATCTCCTGCTCTGCCGGCGCCACAGCCAACGATCCGGAAGACACGCCTACTTGCCCCGAGAAGTCTTCTTGATCTTCGCCGTCTTCTTCGCAACCTTCGGGGATTCGGCCAGCGGGGTTCCCGCTGCTACTGCCCTCTGCTTCTGCTTTCTCGTCGCCATGCGGTTTCACCCTTCCCGGGGCCAGCGCTTCTAGCGAGGCCACGACATTCGAGGTCAGCCGAGGTTGGCTCCAACCCGCCTTAGGGTCGGAATACGAGGGTAGCGACCACTATCCTCGTGCCGTGCCCGTTTAGCCGCTGCCGCCACGGCGATGAAGCCGGATCGGCTGATAGGGCGTTCCGGTGTCGACAGGCGCTTCGCGACCGGCTACGAGGTCATCGAGCGCCTGGGTTTCGCGCGGCCGAAGGACACGTGAGGCACCCTCGAGCAGCTGCATAATCTCGTCCGCCTTCTTGCCGATCGCAACGGATGTCGGCGTTTGCACCCGCCTCGGTCCCCAGGTTCGCCGCTCGTACACCGCGGTGCGGAGCGTCAGTCGGTCTTCCTCACTTGCCTTCGAATCGCACCGCTCGAGCAGGGTCGAAAGCAGTGCCAGGTATCCATCGCCATCGGGCGCAGCGCTCATAGTTCTCCTTCGGTCAGGCACCCAGTGTACGGACAGCCGGCCGCAGCAGCCGCCAGCGGCGGTACCGTGTCGTCACACGGGACGCGTAACGGAGTCCGCCTGACGACAACGGAGAGGCAGGGACTGGATGGCTTCGAGCTCAAAGAGACAGACGACAATGGCGAAGTTCTCACGTGAGCAAGCGCTTCGTGAGCGCCGGGCGCGCAAGCAGGAGAAGAAGGACGACCGCAAGCAGGCGGCCCTGGCGCCGGAGCTTTCGGCAGAAGACGAGCCGTTGGCGGACGCTGCCGACGACGAAGCACCGGTCGAATAGCGCCCCAGATGCTGGACGCCGGCGCGATCCGCCACACCGTCGCGTTCACCCTGCGGCACGAGCCCGGATCAGCCGCGGAAAACGCGTTCCTCGAAGCCGCCGAGCTCCTGGCCGAGATCCCCGGCGTCGAGCGCTTCGAGCTGCTACGCGAGGTGAGCCCCAAGAACGACTTCCGCTTCGGCATCTCGATGGAGCTCGCGAACGACACGGCCTACGCCGCCTACAAAGCGCATCCTGACCACGTCCGTTTCGTCGAAGAACGCTGGCTTCCGGAAGTCGTCGACTTCCTCGAGATCGACTACCGCGCCCGCTAGCTGCGCTCGCCTTGGCGGCGCCGGACGACCTGCTCGGTGCGGCGGACGTGGCGACGAGCCTCCGCGCCGGCTTTCGCGGCGTCTCGCGCGCGAATCGCATCGACGATCGGCGTGTGGAACTCGACCAGCTCCAGCGCGTCGAAGTAGGTCCGGTAGACGCCGAACGCGGTCGGCACCTCGACCCCGAGCGCCGTCCACGCCTGCAGCAGCAACGGGTTGCCCGCCGCCTCGACGAGTGTGCGGTGGAACGCGATGTCGTGCGCCACCTGCGTGCGCGCATCGCCAGCTTTGGCCGCTTTGCGCATCTCCTTGACCTCGTGCTCCAACGCCGACACGTCACCGTTGAGCCTGCGCGCCGCCAGCTTCGCAGCGAGCTCCTCGAGCACGGCCCGCACGGGGAACACGTCGAGTAGCTCGTCGTCCGAGAACTCCCGCACCCGCGAGCCGCGGAATGCCTCCGACTCGACGAGGCCAAGCAGCTCGAGGTCGCGCAACGCTTCGCGTACCGGCGCTTGGCTCGTGCCGAGCTCCTGCGCGATCCGTGTCTCGACGAGGCGCTCGCCCGGCTTCACATCGCCGCGCAGGATCCGTTCGAGCAGTAGTTCCTTGACCTGCTCGCGTAGCACCGTCCGCGAGACGACCGCCACGTCAGTGCGCCCTTACTCCGCGACGACCGGGTTCGTCAGCTCGCCGAGACCTTCGATCTCGATCGTCACCTCGTCGCCCGGCTGCAGCAGTCGCTGCGGTTCGCGAAACACCCCGACTCCGGCCGGTGTCCCCGTGAGGATCAGATCGCCAGGCTCGAGAGTCGAGGTTTGCGAGATATAGCTGATGATCTCGTCGATGCCGAAGATCAGGTTCGAGGTCGACGAATCCTGCAGCACCTCGCCGTTGACGAGCGTGCGGATGCGCAGGTTGTGCGGGTCGGCGATTTCGGCCGCCGGAACAAGGCGAGGCCCAACAGGGCAGAACGTGTCCGGCGACTTGCCGCGCGTCCACTGCTTATCGGCAAACTGCAGGTCGCGCGCCGAGACGTCGTTCGCACAGATGTAGCCGGCAACCGCCTCGAGCGCGTTCTCGCGCGAGACGTTCCGCACCGTCGCGCCGATCACGACGCCAAGCTCGGCCTCGTAGTCGCACTGCGTGACGAGCGGCGGGATCACGATCGCCTCCCCCGGCCCAATCAGCGAGGTCGTGAACTTCGCAAACAGCAGCGGCGCGGTCGGCAGCTCGACGCCCTGTTCCTCGGCGTGGTCCTTGTAGTTCAGGCCCACGCAGACGATCTTCCCGGGGCGCTCGATCGGCAGCATGGACGCGACCCTAACAGCAATTAGACTCACCCTCATGGCGCTTCCCGACGCGTTCGTCCCGGAGCTCAATGCACTGCTCGGGGCGGGATCGGTGCTCACAGAGCCGGAGCAGCTCAAGGTGTACGACTGCGACGGACTGACCAGCTGGCGGGCGCTTCCTGCGGTGGTCGTGCTGCCGGTCTCGGCGGGCGAGGTGCAAGCAGTCGTTCGGCTCTGCGCGCGCTTCGAAGTGCCATTCGTTGCGCGCGGCGCAGGAACCGGGTTATCGGGCGGCGCGCTGCCGGTCGCGGACGGTGTCGTGATCTCGCTGACGCGGCTGAATCGGATCCTGGAGATCGACCTCGACTCACAACGCATCGTCGTCGAACCCGGCGTTGCGAATCTCGATGTCACGCGGGCGGTCGAGGCGGCCGGCCTCTTCTACGCGCCCGATCCATCGTCGCAACAGGTGTGCACGATCGGCGGCAACGTCGCCGAGAACTCGGGCGGCGCCCATTGTCTGAAGAACGGCTTCACGGTCAACCACGTAACCGGGCTGAAGGTCGTGCTGCCGGACGGCGAGCTGGTCGATCTCGGCGGCAAGGCGCTCGACCCTGATGGCTTGGATCTTCTCGGCACGTTCGTCGGCTCGGAGGGCACGCTCGGGATCGCGACGGAGATCACGTTGCGGCTGGTGCGGAAGCCGGAAGCCGTGACGACGATGCTCGCCGCATTCCGCTCGACCGACGATGCAGGCTCGGCCGTGTCCGGGATCATCGGCGCGGGGATCCTGCCGGCGGCGATCGAGATGATGGACAAGCTGACGCTCGACGCGGCCGAAGCGGCGTATCACCCCGGCTACCCCGCGGGCTCGCAGGCGGTGCTCCTCGTCGAACTCGACGGCGTCGCCGTGCAAGTCGCGGAGGACACAGCCGCGGTCGAGCGCGTCTGCATCGAGTGTGGCGCGTTCTCGGTGCGTGTCGCGCAGGGCGATGCCGAGCGTGCGCTGCTCTGGAAAGGGCGCAAGGGCGCGTTCCCCGCGATGGGCCGGATGGCGAACGACTACTACGTGCAGGACGGCGTCGTCCCGCGGACACGCTTGCCCGAGGTGTTGCGGCGGATCGTCGAGCTGGAGCAGGAGTTCGGCCTGCGTGTTGGCAACGTCTTCCACGCGGGCGACGGCAATCTCCACCCGCTTGTGCTCTACGACGCGGCGGCGGGCGAGACGGAGCGCGCAAAGGAGCTCGCCGAGGCGATTCTCGCCGCGTGCCTCGACGCGGGCGGCTCGCTGACGGGCGAGCACGGCGTCGGTGTCGACAAGGCGTGCTCGATGCCGAAGATGTTCAGCGAGCGCGACCTCGAGACGTTCGGCAGGCTGCGGCGCGCGTTCGATCCGGATGGTCTCGCGAACCCGGGCAAGGTGATCCCGACGCCGCGGCTCTGCGGCGAGGTGCCTGGGCCATATCGCGTCCATCCGTTGGAGAGGCTGGGCCTTGTCGAGCGTTTCTAGCCTGGAGGAGGCGTCCGTGTTTCTGGCTGCCGCTGACGCCGAAGGTCGGCGCGTGCGGATCGGCGGCGACCTCACGACGGAACGGCTCGACCGGATCCTGGAGCACGAAGCCGGCGACCTGACGTGCACCGTCGAAGCCGGTATCCGACTCTCGACGCTGCAGGCCGCGCTCGGCGAGGCCGGGCAGCGGCTGGCGCTCGACCCGCCCGGCGACCCGACGATCGGCGCGTGCCTGGCGGCGAACCTCTCTGGGCCGCTGCGTCACCGCTTCGGCGCGCCGCGCGATCTCGTGCTCGGTGTGACGCTCGTGCTCGCCGACGGGACGATCGCGAACGCCGGCGGCAAGGTCGTGAAGAACGTCGCCGGCTACGACCTGGGAAAGCTCGTGTGCGGCTCGCGCGGGACGCTCGCGCTGATCGCGCGCGTGTCGCTACGGCTGCACCCGATTCCTGTCGCGTCCGGTTCGGTCGTGGTCGAGACGGACGACCCGGCCGTGATCGTCGCGGCGCTGATGCGCTCGCCGTTGCAGCCGAGTGCGATCGATGTCCTCCACCCCGGTCGTGTCGCCGTGCTGTTCGAGGGTGGGCGCGCCGGGGTTGACGACCAGGTTCGGCGGGCGGTCTCGCTCGTCGGCGGCCGGGAGGACAGCGACGATGTCTGGGCCGAGTCGCGCGCGAGGCAAGCAGCCGAGCGTGGCCGTGTCCGCTTCGCGCCCGGTGCCCTGCGCGAGACGCTCGCGGACCTCGACGAGGCGGTCGTGCGCGCGAGCGCAGGCGTCGCGTATGTCCCGCACGAGACCGCGCCCAACCACTCCGCGCTAGCTCTCGAGGAGCGGATCCGCGCCGAGTTCGACCCGAGCGGGACTCTGGCGGGGTCAGGTCTTCCATGTCCCACGGGTGGTGGAACATGGAAGACCTGAC
>JANYJX010000079.1 GCA_025358355.1 Actinomycetes bacterium
CCCTCACGGGGCTTCGGGAGATCCGCACCCAAGGTCTCGACATGCTCCTGTGGTCACGCTGGGGGCGAGACTGGGAACGCCGAGCAACCATCGAATCGATCACCCGCCACCTCACACAGGCAGCCGAGACGGGCGACATCCTCCTCCTCCACGACGCCGACCACTACGCCAGCCCCGGCTCCTGGAAGACCACCGCCGCCGCCCTCCCATCAGTCCTCGACGAACTCGCCCGGAAGGGTCTCCATCCCAGCCCTCTGGCCGTTCCGTTGCGGTGAGCGTGTTCGTCCTTCTGGATGAGGCTGCTGTTCATGCCTTTGGCCGAGGCGGTCAGCGCAGGTGGCGGCTAGGTTGGTTGGGATGATCGAGGCGCAGGGTCTGACGAAGGATTACGGTGAGAAGCGCGCTGTCGACGGCCTGTCTTTCACCGTCCAGCCTGGCGTGGTGACCGGCTTCCTGGGCCCGAACGGGTCGGGGAAGTCGACGACGATGCGCCTGATCCTGGGGTTGGACGCTCCGAGCGCGGGCGACGTGACGGTGAACGGCAAGCACTACCGTGACCATCCGACGCCGCTGCACGAAGTAGGCGCGCTGCTGGAGGCGCGTTCGGTGCACACGGGCCGCTCGGCGTACTACCACCTGCTTGCGCTGGCGCAGACACATGGCATTTCGAAGCGTCGGGTCACCGAGTTGATCGACCTCGTCGGTTTGCACGAGGTGGCGCGGAAGCGGGCCGGAAAGTTCTCGCTCGGGATGGGCCAAAGGTTGGGAATCGCGACCGCCCTCTTGGGTGACCCTTCGACGCTGCTGCTGGACGAGCCGGTGAACGGTCTCGACCCGGAAGGGATCCACTGGATTCGCAACCTGTTGAAGTCGCTTGCGGCCGAGGGGCGAACTGTTTTCGTGTCGTCCCACCTGATGACCGAGATGGCTCTCACCGCCGACCACTTGATTGTGATCGGGCGCGGGAAGTTGATCGCCGACACAAGTGTCGAGGAGTTCGTGCGCCGAGCGTCGGGAGGCACGGTTCTGGTGCGTTCGCCGCAGGCGTCGAGTCTTCGCGACCTCGTCCTCGGCGAGCACGTATCGGTAACGAGCACCGAGCCGGGGCTGCTCGAGATAGGCGGCCTGACGGCCGAGCAGATCGGCGAGACGGCGGCCACCCACGGGATCGTGCTCCACGAGCTCTCGCCGCAGCAGGCGTCGCTGGAGGAGGCGTTCATGGAGCTGACACGCGGGGATGTCGAGTTCAAGGCGGGCGAGACCGCATCTCCGTCCGTTGCGGACGGGGTGGCGGCGTGAGCAGCATTCCCACCGTGATCGCGGTGCCGCGCCTAGAACAACCCGGCCGTCTGACCCAAGCGCGGGTCGCGGTGTCCGAGTGGACGAAGCTTCATTCACTGCGCTCGACGCGCTGGTCGTTGCTCGCAGCGACGGTGCTGACGATCGGTTTCCCGCTCCTCTTCGCCACCATCCTCTCCACGCGCGCCAATCCGCTGCAGGAACATCGCCACTCTGCGCTCGAGGTCGCGCTCGCCGGGGTGAACGTCTCGCAGCTCGCGATCGCGGTGCTGGGCGTCCTTCTGATCACCGGCGAGTACTCAACCGGGATGATCCGTGCCACCTTCACGGCCGTGCCGAAACGCCTGCCGGTTCTCTGGGCGAAGCTCGTTGTCTACGCGGTCGCTTCGTTCCTGCTGATGCTGCCCTGTGTCCTCATCGCGTTCTTCGGAAGTCAGGCGATCCTCGGCCGGAAGGATCTGCTCCAGATCTCCTTCACGCATCCGGGTGTTGCGCGCGCGGTGATCGGCGGCGCTGTCTACCTGATGCTGGTCGGGATCTTCGCGATGGGACTCGGCGCGATCGTCCGCAACACCGCCGGCGGGATCTCCACCTTCGCCGCCCTGTTCTTCGTCATCCCGCCGCTTCTGAACGTACTGCCGACGACCTGGAACGACGCGATCTCGCCCTACCTACCCGAATCCGCTGCCCGCTCGATCTTCGCCCTAACCACGGACGCCCACAGCCTCGCACCAGGCCCAGGGCTTGCACTCTTCTGCGGCTACACCGCGCTCGCGATTGCGATCGCCGCCGTGCTCCTTGTCCGGCGCGACACGTAGTCCTCAATCGAAAAGGAAGCACTTGAGCCAGAGAATCGACCGGGCGGAAGTTCCTCGGGCTCAGCGGCATCGCCGGCCTCGGCATCGCAGGGCTCCGAGTGGGATCCGGCTGGGCTAGCGACCTGGTCGCGAACGCTGCGCCCTTCGACCGCGAACGCCCACTCACCTCCACCTATGAGGTCAGCGAGATCGTCCGCGACGAGCGATTCGTGATGGCGACGGCCGAGGGGCCGTTCGGAATGGAGACGACCTATACCTGGGAGGACACACCCGGCGGAGGTACAAGGATGGCGCTTCGCAACCGGTGCGAGGCCTCAGGTTTCTCCAGGGTTGCCGCACCGATGATGGCGACCGCGATGCGCCGCGCCAACCGCAAGGATCTGGCGAGACTGAAGGCCATCCTGGAGACATCATCGGCTCCTGAACAATAGGATCGGCGGGATGGGGCGTAGGCCGTCGAGGCGTACTCCGGTTCGGCGTGTGATTCGGGCCGGCCGAGTCGTCGGTTCCGTGGCCGTCGTCTACGGGCTCACGGTTCGCGGCGCGTTGACGCTGGATCTCGGGATCGGGCGGCGGCTGCGGCCGCTGGGACCGATGATGTGGCAGATCGATGCGTCGCGCGAGGTGGTGTTCGATGTGATCGCTGCGCCCTACCTCGGTCGAACACCTCGGGCGCTCGAGAGCAAGCTTAAGGTGCTCGAGCGGGGCGGGGACATGGTGCTTGCCGAGCATTTCACCCACGCGTCACGGTTCGTGACAACGACAGTCGAGACGGTGCGTTTCGAGCGGCCGAGCGCGGTCCATTTTCGCCTGTTGCGCGGGCCGGTTCCGCATGTCGTCGAGATGTTTGAGCTGCGCGAGACCGAGGCGGGCACCGAGCTCGGATACGCGGGTGAGCTGGGAACCGATCTGTGGGCGCTCGGTCAGTGGTGGGGCGAGGTCGTTGCGCGGCGTTGGGAGGCAACCGTGCGCGAGTCTCTCGACGCCGTCAAGGTCGAGGCCGAGCGCCGTACCGGCCGGAAACGTTAAGACGGGCGCACAGGTCGGCGCGGTACTGTTCCGAGCGTGCGGGTTGTCACGTCAGAGTCGGCGCTCGCGATGATCCGCGAGCATGGCGGGCGCCTGTATATGTGGGTGCGCAAAGGACGGTGCTGTAGCGCCGCGAACCTGACGCTTGCGACCGCGAGCGAGGCGCCGCGCGGGAAGGATTTCCGGCGTGTCGAGGCGGCGGGGTTCGAGTTGTTCCTGCCGACGCATCTCGGGCGGACGCCGGACGAGTTGCACATCGATGTGCGCCGCTTTCCGCGCCGTGTCGAGGCGTATTGGGACGGCTGCATCTGGGTCGTGTAGCGCCGTCGCGCGGGTTCAGTCGTCCCGACGAGACGCGAACAGGCCGAGGTTGGTGACGACGAAGGGAACGAGGAAGTTCAGCGGCAGCTTGATCGCGAGCGCCGTGGGAAAGTGGCCTTGCGTGAGGAGATCGCCTTCGTTGATCGCGATCAGGACGATTCCGACGACGGTAGCGATCGCCACCGTCCGGCGTAGGTGATGCGGCTGTGCGCAGAAGCGGACCGCACTGCTGAAACGGGAAGCTCGCGGAGCCGGGCTCGTTGGCATTCGTCGGTTGGATGTGCGCGTCGATGGTGACGGTTCCACAAACGCGCTGAACCCCTGGCGGTGCTTTGCGCATCCGACGGGGCACCACAGCTAACGGAGGTCGCATGGCGCTGGCGCAGTCCCGTCCGGAGAAGGTCGATCGTGATGAGGTCTTCCTCGAGTTCACGAGGTCGATCTGTCCCGTGTGCAAGCGGGTGATCGACGCGGAGGTGAACGTCCGCGACAACCGTGTGATCCTGCGCAAGCGCTGTGCCGAGCACGGCCTTTTCGAGGCGCTCGTCTACTCGGACGCCGACCTGTACATGGCGCAGCAGCGCTACAACAAGCCCGGGACGATGCCGCTCGAGTTGCAGACGGAGGTCAAGGAAGGCTGTCCGCTCGATTGCGGGATCTGCCCCGAGCACAAGCAGCACGCGTGCCTCGCGATCATCGAGGTGAACACGGCGTGCAACCTCGACTGCCCCGTCTGCTTCGCCGACTCGGGGCATCAGGAGGACGGGTTCTCGCTGAGCCTGGAGCAGGTCGATCTCATGCTCGACAGCTTCGTCGCCGCCGAAGGCGACCCGGAGGTCGTGCAGTTCTCGGGCGGCGAGCCAACAATCCATCCGCAGATCCTGGAGTTCATCGCGCTCGCTCAGGCGAAAGGCATCCGGTCGGTGATGCTGAACACGAACGGGATCCGGCTCGCACGCGATCGACGCTTCGCCGAGGAGCTTGCGGCCCTTCGCCCGCATGTGTATCTGCAGTTCGACGGCTTCGAGTTGGAGACGCACATCGCGATCCGCGGCAAAGACCTTCGAGCTGACAAGCAGCGCGCGCTCGACCATGCCGCCGAGCTCGGCCTGACGGTGACGCTCGTCGCGGCGGTCGAGAAAGGGATCAACGAGCACGAGGTGGGCGCGATCGTCCGCTTCGCCGTCGGCCATCCCGCGGTACGCTCCGTCGCGTTCCAGCCCGTGACGCATTCCGGCCGCCACCTCGAGTTCGATCCGCTGGAACGACTCACGAACGCGGACGTGATGGAGCTCGTCGCCGCGCAGGTGCCGGAGTGGTACCGGCTCGACGACTTCGTTCCCGTGCCGTGCTGCTTCCCTTCGTGCCGCTCGATGAGCTACGCGTTCGTCGACGGCGACTCGGTTGTCCCGTTCACACGGTTGATCGAGATCGACGACTACCTCGACTATCTCTCCAACCGGGTGATCCCGGACTACGAGATCCGCCACGCGCTGGAGCGGATGTTCTCGTCGTCGGCCACTCCGGGCGCCGAGAAGGCGCTGCTCGCATGCGAGAGCTGCGGCATCGATCTTCCGGCCGAGCTCGGGCAGCTACAGGACAAGGTCTTCACGATCATCGTCCAGGACTTCCAGGACGCGTACACCCTGAACGTGCGGCAGCTGATGAAGTGCTGCGTCGTCGAGATCGTCCCGGACGGGCGGCTGATCCCGTTCTGCGCCTACAACTCCGTCGGCTACCGCGAGGAAGTGCGGGCGCAGCTCTCGGGTGTCGCGGTCGCGGCGGTCGTTCCGAACGCGCAGCCGATCCAGCCGCTCCTGCAGCTGACACGGTACGGCTCCAAGACCGCGGCGGTGCTATGACGATCGCCGCCGCTGAGATCAAGTCGTGCTGCGCGAGCGCTTACGCGAGCCCGGCGGCGCGGTTCCTGCTCGGCGATCGGCTTCATCCCGGTGGCGCAGCGCTCACCTCGGTCCTGGCCGAAGCGCTGGCGGTCGGGCCGGGGAAGCTGGTCGTCGATGTCGCGAGCGGGTCGGGCGCGAGCGCGTTGCAGCTGGCACGCGAGACCGGTTGCGACGTCATCGGAGTCGATCTCTCACCGGAGTCGGTCGAAGCAGCGACACTGGCTGCCGCCGACCAGGGCGTTCGCGTCCGATTCGTCGTCGGTGACGCCGAGGCACTGCCTTTAGCCGATGCGAGCGTCGACGGCGTGCTCTGCGAGTGCGCGCTCTGCATCTTCCCGGACAAGGCTGCGGCAGCGCGCGAGATCGCCCGCGTGCTGCGGTCGGGCGCGCGGGTTGCGCTCTCGGACATGACGGCCGAGCGCGAGCGGCTCCCCGCCGAGCTGACGAGCCTCGCCGCTTGGGTCGCGTGCGTTGCGGACGCGCGCCCGCTCCCGGAGATCGCGAACTTGCTCAGCGACGCCGGGTTACACGTGGAGCGGGTGGAGGCTCAAGACGAGATGCTTGCCGCGCTGCTCGACCGCGTGGCGGCCCGCCTGAGCGTCGCTCGCATGACAGGTTCGATGTCCGTCGCGGGCGCGGTCGACCAAGGCGAGCAACTCGTCGTCGCCGCGCGTGCGGCGCTCGACGACGGTGCGCTCGGCTACGGCATCGTCGTGGCCCGCAAGCCGTGACGGAAGGCGAGGTCTGGGTCGGAGAGGTTCTTGCTGAGCTGCGAGCGGCTGGCTACCGGCCGCGTGCGTGGGCTCGCTTCTTCCAGCGTTCGCTCCTGTTCGCGCGCGGGCGCAGGGTCGACAGGAGCCGTGAGCATCGGACGACGCTGGCACTTGGCTCGGTCGGGCTCGCGGCCTGGCTCGGCGTTGGGCTCGCCGGGCGGCCGTGGCTCGCCGCTGCCGGAGCGGGGTGGTGGATCGCGACGACGTTGATGATCGACTGGCACCTGGGCATGCTCGAGGACGACAGCGGCCGGCGCATCGACGGGCTCGGCCCGGCCAACGGGCTCACGTTCCTGAGGGCCGGAACGCCGCCCGCCGTGTTCGCGCTGTTCGGCACCAGCGCCGGCGTTGCGATTCTCGTTGCGGCGGCGATGAGCGACCTCTTCGACGGCTGGCTCGCGCGACGGCGCGGCGAGACGACCAGGCTCGGCCGCTGGCTCGACGGCTCCGTCGACGGTCTCGTCATCGGTGCGGCGGCGCTCGGCGCGTGGCGGGCGGGCCTGGCGCCCGGCTGGCTCGCCGGCCTGATCGTACTGAGACTCGCGGCGCCCTGGCTCGTCGTCACGGTGGCGACGTTCGCCCGTGCTCGGACTCCCGACCCGCGGCGGCTGGTCTCGGGGCGCATTCCGGGCCTCGTATTGCTCGC
>JANYJX010000005.1 GCA_025358355.1 Actinomycetes bacterium
CCGTCTGGATCGCCGGCTCGCGGCCGGTGGCGGCTACGCGCAGGTCGTCCCGATGGAGGACATCAACCTTCACTTCACCGGCGACATGCACGCGATCACCGCCGCGAACAACCTGCTCTCCGCGCTCGTCGACGCGCATGTCTTCCACGGCCACGAGCCGGCGATCCAGACGGTGACCTGGCGCCGCGCGATCGACGTCACCGACCGTTCGCTGCGCAGCATCGTCACCGGTCTCGGCGGGCGGAAGAACGGCGTCCCCGCGGAGTCTGGCTTCGACATCACGGCCGCGAGCGAGGTGATGGCGATCCTCGCGCTCTCGATCGATCTCGCCGATCTCCGCCGAAAGCTCGGCGCGATCACGGTCGGTTACACAGCCGCCGGTGATCCGGTCACGGCCGAGCAGGTGCAGGCGGCTGGCGCGATGGCGGTGCTGCTGAAGGACGCAATCAAGCCGAACATCGTCCAGACGCTCGAGGGTCAGCTGTGCCTCATGCACGCGGGCCCGTTCGCGAACATCGCGCACGGCAACAACTCGATCATCGCCGACAGGATTGGCCTCAAGCTCGGCGAGTTCCTGATCACCGAGTCGGGTTTCGCGGCCGACCTCGGGATGGAGAAGTTCATGGACATCGTCTGCCGCGTCGGCGGGCTGCGGCCGCATGTCGTCGTCGTTGTGGCGACGGTGCGCGCGCTGCGCCATCACGGTGGCGGCGACTGGAAGTTGAAGGCCGACATGGCCCAGATGCGCACCGAGGTCGAGATCGGGATGGCGAATCTCGCGAAGCACATCGAGAACGTGCGCGCGTTCGGGATCCAGCCGGTGGTCGCGATCAACACGCGTCCCGACGACGAGCCGGAGCTGCTCGAGCTGATCAAGGCGGGCTCGCTCGCTTCGGGTGCTTTCGGCGCGGCGATTCACAACGGCTTCGGCCAGGGTGGGGAGGGGACGGTCGAGCTGGCCGAGGTCGTGGCGGCCGCGGCCGACGCGCCTTCCGACTTCAAGATGCTTTACACCGACGACGAGCCGATCGCGACGAAGATCGAGCGGATCGCGAAGACCGTCTACGGCGCCGACGGGATCGATCTCGCGCCGGCGGCACGCGAGGCGATCGCCAAGTTCGAGAAGCAGGGGATCGCGCATCTGCCGATCTGCATGGCGAAGACGCACCTCTCGTTGTCGCACGACCCGACCGCGCGCAACCGGCCGACCGGGTTCACGGTGCCGATCCGCGACATCCGCGCCTACAGCGGCGCCGGCATGCTCGTGCCGCTGTGCGGCGACATGCTCCAGATGCCCGGTTTTGGTGCGGCGCCAGCAGCGTTCGCGATCGACATCGACGACGAGGGCCACACCGTCGGGTTGTTCTAGGCGGCCGGGTCGTCCAGCCTTCTCCACACGATCGGTCGCAGCCACTCGACCCCCGTTGCCGACCGGTTGCGGATCATGTTCACGTAGTGGAAATCAGCGTCTTCGAGCAACGAAACGATGACCTCGCTGACCACATCCGCTCCGACGTTGTCCGGGAGGATCCGGTACCGGAACAGGCTCAGCTTCGGCTCGGGCTCGGTGCTGCTGATGACGATCAGATCCTGGGCGATGTTCGGCAGCTTGTGCGGCGGAAGGAGGTCGATCACTGCGCCCGCGAACGCTGACGGCAGCAGCATGTGGGAGCCGTGGACGCCGACGACCACGCGGCTGCGGGCATATTCAGTCAGCCAGTCCCGCTCGGTGTCCTGAGTGATCGTCGTCGTTCGGAGATCGCGGATCGACGTGGGCAGTGGGTGGCTGCGACCGAGGCCGATCGCGACGAACTGCACGTTGGGACAACGACGTTGCACCTGCCGGACGACGTTGGCGCAGTTGCGCGTCTGCGCTCGAACCATGAGTTGGTGCGTGAGGTCGCGTGGCAGGAGTCGGAGAGCGCCAGCCCTCCGGCGACCGCTCCAGAGCCGATCCTCGCGGAGGAGCAGTGCGATCTGGTGTAGGCCGGCGTTCGGCGAGTTCCAGAACGCGGAAGGTGCGAGCCGAGGTGCGATATCCGCTAGATCGTCGTTTGTGAGGTACGGCTGAGACGGGGTCGGGGCGATCTGGACAAACTCGTAACCCTCGACGACCGATGTGACGGCGCTGTCTAGCCCCGCGATCCAGGTATCCCCGCCTGAGAGAGGGACGTTGACCTCGATCACGATGTCAACCGTCGACGGCACGAGCCAAGACACGTTCTTCTGCACGACCATCACCACATCGACGTCGGGGTCGCGCGCGTAGCGCAGCCCCGAAAGCACCTTCAGCACGCAATGCCCATAGAGGAAGTCGATGCAGTTGACGACGATTGCCGTGGAGTTGCCCGAGCTGTGACCGCGGACATCGGTGCGTGCGGCGGTCGGGTGCTCACGGGTTGCGATGAGGCGTCGGAGCAGCCGTGGATACCACTCGCGCCCGTCACTGTGAGCGACGCCGGTCTCGACCTCGACGATTGTGGGGTATAGGAGCGCGTGCCCGGCGGGCCAGTCGAGCAGGTACGCGACGTGGCATTGCGAGCAGTGGCACTCGACGAGAATCGGCGTTCCCGCGAAGTGAATGTCGTCGTACACGAGCGCCCCGTCGCATCTGGGGCAACTGGCCTCAAAGCTTGGATTTAGCCTCGAAAGAATTGACGCGCTCATGAACCGAGCTGCTCGAACGGCCATCGTCGCAGTTGGAACCCGCTGCTGCGTTGTCGCACGCGGCGGACCTACCGAAGGCCAGGCCCTAGATACCGCTCGGGACGTAGACGTCCAGGCGCTTCTGCGCCCGCACGATCGCGCGGAACGCTTCGCGTAGCTCTTCGCGCTCGAGCGGCGGCAGGGCGCTCGGATCGACGTAGTTGTCGGCCTCGCCACCCGAGGCGATCTGCGCCGCGTGGTGCTCGAGTCGTACGCGCCAGACGCAGACGAATGCTTCGCGCAGCGCGGTTGCCTCGTCGGCTGGCAGCTTGCCGAGCTCCTCGACGGCGACCAGGCGGTCGAGCGTGGCCGAGATCGTCACCTCGCTTGCGAGCGCGTGGAAGCGCGCGAGATTCACGATCGGCAGCATGCCGCCGCGTTTCACGTCGATCGTCCCCGGCGCTGCGTCCTTTGATCCCGCGGTTGCGAACGCGCTGCGAAAGCCGAGCGGTGGCTTGAAGTCGGTCGCGGTTCGCGCCAGTCGGCGGAGGAAGTCGGGATGCCTGTGGCCGTCGCGCAGAACAGCAACCAGCGGCTCCACGACCTCCAGCCCGCCAGCGACCTGGCGGAAGTCGAGCGCGACCGTTGCTCGGATCAGATGCGATCGGTCGGGCGAGGTGAAACACGACTCGATTGTCTTCTCCCACGCGGGCAGTGACATGCGCCACAGCTTCGCGCTCGCGAGCACGCCGTTCGCGTCGGCAACGAAGCCGCTACGGGCGAGTCCCGCGCTCACGTCGGCAGCGATCCGTTCGAACGCCGTGTCGACGGCGCGATCGCCGGTCTCCGCGTAAGCGAGCGCGTGCTCCTGATCGGAGACGAGCGTTAGCTCGCGGCGTGCCGAGCTGCCGAGCGCGAGCCATGCCCAAGGGGCCGGAGCAGCCCCGTGCCGCGCCAACGCGAAGTCGATCAGCCGCGTCGTGAGCGCGTCGTACTGCAGCGTCAGCACGCGACCAATATCCGCGGGCGAGACGCCGGCGTCGAGCAGGGCTAGGAACAACCCGCCGAGCCGGCGCGACACCGCAACCAGCTCGTCTTCGTCGGCGGCGTGCAGGATCGAGTGACGGAGCGCAAACGGGCTGCGCGCCTGGAGCCCCATCAGGTCGGCGGCCGAGACGATCCCCAGCACCTCGCGGCCGTCCGCTACGACGACGTGATCGACGCCGTGATCGAGCATCTCCACGATCGCGTCCACCGCGAGACGCCGCGGCTCGACGACGACGGCCGGCTCGGCGATCCGCAGCACCGGGTTTCGCGGCGAGATCGGCCCGCCGACAACCTTTGCGCGGATGTCAGCGTCCGTCACGATCTGCAGCACGCCGCTGCGGATCAGGATCGCGCTCGAGCCGCTGCGCGTCATGATCTCGGCCGCCCGTGAGATGGCGATCCCCGGCTCGCAGTACACCGGCGGCCCGGGAACGAGCTCGCTGATGTGAACTGTCGCCAGCTCCGGCAGCCCGTGCGCCGTGTGGCCTGCGCGAACGAGTCGCTCCCGCAGCGAGCGCGCCACGAAACCTGCACCCTCGAGCCGCCCGAGCACGCGCAGCGCCTCGTCGCGCGGAATCAGAAAGCAGGTCGAATCCTCGTGCGCGCGCACCGTGAAGCTCGGCGCCAGCCCGCTGAGCAGCGACGGATGACCGAATCCTTCGCCGGGCCCCAGGACGTCGATCACAGCGTCCTCGTGGACAAGCTCCATCGACCCGCTACGCGTCACCCAGAACGCGGTCGACGGCGGTCCGTCCTCGACGAGAACGACGGTGCCGGCGGGCAGCGACCGCACCTCCACCGCCGCAACAACTCGCGCGAGCTCCGCGTCGTCGAGGCTGCTGAACGGCGAATGACGTCTGAGGAAGGAGGCGATCTCGTCCACGCGACACGCTGATTGTCGCAAAGGCGTCGGCAAGTGCTTGTCACGGTTGTCTCAACCTGTCAGGTTCCCCCTTGACACTTCATCGATTGCGCGTTCTCAAGGAGGCGGGGAATGTCTGAGAGCCACGACGAGCTCGACTATGCGGGCGGGGGCCTGCCGCAGGAGACCAACTGGTGGGGCGCCTTTGTGATCGGCCTGGCCGGGACGATTCTGGTCACAGGAATCGCGCCGGTGATGGTGACGCAGGTGGGCGCCGCGTCGATTCCGAGCATCGTGATCATCACGCTGTCGGGTTGGCTCCTGTGCCTGTTCCTCGCGGAGCTCTCGGCGATGATGCCCGAGCGCACCGGCGGCTCACCGTCCTACGCCTACCCGGCGTTCAAGACCCGCTGGCCGCGCTTCGCCGAGCACATCAACGGCTTCACCGCGTGGGCCTACTGGCTCGGCTGGTTCCCTGTCGGGCCGCTGAACATGATCCTCGCGTCGTATTACATCGTCGACAAGCTCAAGCTCTCGCAGAAGAGCTTCACGCCGATCAACACTCCGATTGCCTGGTGGACGCTCGTCATCTCGATCATCGGCCTGCTCCTTCTCTTCATCCCGGCCTACATGGGCATTCGCTTCGGCACCATGTTCGCGACGGTGCTCGGGCTGCTCTCCATGATCCCGTTGACCTTCCTCTCGATCGCGTGGATCTTCCATCCTTCGGTTGCGCACAGCTCGAACCTGTCCGGCTTCAAGCAGGCTGACGGGACAGGTTTCTTCACGCCGCTGTTCGGGCACGGCTGGCTCACGATCTACATCGCGTTCGCCTTCCTGCTCACGTGGAACGTGATCGCGATGGAAGCCGCCGCCTGCTACATCGGCGAGTGCAAGGACCCGGAGCGCGACGCCAAGATCGCGATGAACCTCGAAGGCGGCTACGGCGTCTTCATCTACACGCTGCTGCCGATCTCGTTCATCCTCGTGCTCGGCTCCTCGGCCCGCTCTGCCGACCCGAAGACGATCTTCGTCAACTTTGCCGACAAGATCTTCGGTAGCGGCGCGAGCGTGATCGACTGGCTGATCGCGATCATGCTGATCGTCGCGCTGATCCTCTCGGCACTCAACGCGATCACCGGCACCGCCCGAGCGCTGCACCAGATGTCGGTGGACGGCCAATTCCCGAAGTTCTTCCAGCACCAGAACAAGCACGGCGTGCCGGACAAGTCGATGATGTTCAACGTCGTCGTGATGATCGCCGTCGTGTTCATGGGCGGCGCAGTCGAGATCTACACCTTCTCGAACGTCGGCTACCTCGCCTCGTTCCTGCCGGTGCTTGTCGGCTACTACCTGCTGCGAAAGGACAGGCCAAACGTCCGTCGTCCGTTCAGGCTCCCTGAATGGATGAAGTACGTCGCGCTGATTCTTGCCGCCTTCTACGCGGTGATCTATTTCGTCGGTGGCCCTGTGTACGCGGCCTGCACGTGCTCGCTCGCCGGAAAGAACACGCTTGTCTACTACTTCATCGGGATCGGGACGCTCCTCTCGTACCTGCCGCTCTACTGGTACCGGAAGAACGTCGAGGACAAGAAGCAGCCGGCCACTGCGCCTGCGGCCGTCCCGAGTCACGGCAAGTAGACCACCTCGCGGGGCGCCGGCCTGAGGTCGGCGCCCCGCTTCTTCCACTGTGCCACGTCGTCGACGCCTGAAGGGACGGACGGTCACCGCGCCAGACGGCGGTGTGCTGCTCGCAACCGAGGGTCGGCCGATCTCGAAGGCGGCCATCGCGCGGGCGGTGGAGCTTGCGAATGCCGACGACGCGCCTGTTCATGTGTTCGCGGTCGCACGCGTCCACGGCGTCGCGTTCGGCCTGCCGTCGCCGTGGCTCAAACCGAATCACATGGAGTGGCAGGAGCTGCGAGATATCGTCGCCGCCGCGATCAAGCTGCTCGAGCAGCGGGGCGTGAAGGCCGACGGCAACATCCTCGGCACGCGCAAAGCGACCAAGCGGATCGTCGGCGAGGCGGAGCGGCTCGGGTGCACCGCAATCGTGATGACGGGAGATCCGCAACGCAGCCGGTTCGTCGGTGACCTCTTCTGGTCGCAGGAGCCGTACCGCGTCCAACGCAAGGCCACCGTGCCTGTGCATGTGGTTGTGTGAGAGACGAACACCGGGGTCCGCCCCTCACACCACCAATACGCGTCTACCGGACGACGAGCACGTCGCAGGCGGCGTGGTGCTTCACGGAGTCGCTCACGCTGCCGACGAAGAACCGCTCGAGTGCTCCGGCGGTGTGGCTGCCGACGACGATCAGGTCGGCGTCGTTCGCCTCGGCGACCTTCACGATCATGCGGCCCGGATCGCCGATCCCGTCGACCGTCTTAGCCTCGATGCCCAACTCGCTGAGCCGAGTCTTCGCACGTCGCGCCTCTTCCTCGTGCAGCTCGGGCGGGTCGACCGGGTCGATCCCGGCCATGCCCTTGCCGCCGCCGTAGAGGATCCGCGCCACGCTCGTGACGATGACTTCCGCGTCGAACGCCTTCGCGACCTCCGCCGCACGCTCAAGTGCGCGATCGGCCTCCGGGCTCGCGTCGTATCCCACGACAATTCTCTTCATCACAGGCCTCCTTTGGATAGCTCCATTCTCGGGCGGGCCGCCGCGACCGCCATCCGGGGATCTGCGGCACCGCGCGCGGGGTTCTACGGACATAGACTTGCGAGATGGCTGAGCCGACCGGCGAGCATTTGACTGCCGCCCAGCGCGAGGCGCTTGCGGCGGAGCTCGTCGAGATGGAAGGTCCCAAGCGCAAGGCCGCGGTCGAGGCGATCAAGGTTGCGCGCTCGTTCGGTGATCTCTCCGAGAACTTCGAGTACCACGCGGCCAAGAACGAGCAGGGGTTGCTCGAAGCGCGGATCCGCAAGTTGCAGCACCGCCTCCAGCACGCGGTCACGGTCGAGCACGACAACGACGACTCGGTTGGCGTCGGCTCGATCGTCGAGATCCTCGACGGTGATGGCGAGCGGCTGGAGGTCGAGATCTCGAGCGTCGGCGGGGTCTCGCCCGATTCGCCGCTCGGCAGCGCGCTACTCGGCGCGGTCGTCGGCGCGACGGTCGAGGTGACGGCGCCACGCGGCTCCTGGAAAGCGCAAGTCGTCTCGATCCGCCGCGCGTAGTTACCGGCCCATCCGGGCGAACCACGCGAGCAGTGCGACGGTCGCCACAACGGGCACGAGGGCGAGCGAGACTGCGAGGAACGTCGGCACGGACTGCACGGATTCGCCTTCGCCGCAGGCCGTCCTCTATCTGTTGAGAAGCTCGAGCAGACGGAGCGCGTAGCGCGGTGCTGTGGGCTCGGTCTCGTGGCGGAAGAACGCGAAGGCATCGACGCCGGCCGCGACAAGTAGCCTGATTCGATCCGCTGTGCCGACGAGGGCAGCCTCGTCGTAGGGCGGCTCGCGGAAACGCAGATAACGCCAGTCGCCCACCGCGTCCCAGTCGCCGACCCGTACGGCGCCGGCCTCAGCGAGTTGCGCCTCGACGCCGTCCCACGACGGATCACGTAGGTCGAGCGCGAAGCGGATCGTCGGATCGGCCGAGCCGAGGAGCAGCGCCATTAGCCCGTCGTCGCGGGGCGAGTCGACGACCACTCGCACGCAGCCGAGCGTCTCGCCGAGCGACCGCACGCGCTCCTGGAATGAGTCGAGCTGACGGAGTGCTTGCGGTGGCATCTTGACGGCAAACCGAAAGCCATCCGGCACCTGCGAAGCCCAGCGGGCGAACTGCTCGTGCGCCGGCAACCGGTACCCAGTCGAGTTCAGCTCGACGGTCGTGAACTGCTCCGCGTACAGCCTGAGGAAGCTCTCCGGGGCTGATTCGGCCGGGTAGAAGCCAGGTCGCCACGAGGGATACGACCAGCCAGATGTTCCTATGAGCTGGCTGCTCACGATTCAGCGCCTCGCATACGTGACGAACGAGAGCGAGACGCCCGTCTCCGAGACGAGCTGCTCCCGCGCTGTCTCCTCGAAGATGGCCAGGTCAAACGGCGGGAAGAGCGTATCGCCGTCGATGCCGGCGTCGATCTCGGTTAGCAGCAGCTCGTCGGCGATCGGAAGCGCTGCCGCGTAGACGCCTGCGCCACCGATCACGAACACCTGCGGCGCGCCGTCGACCAGCCTGAGCGCCTCGCCGAGCGAGCCGGAGCGCTCGGCACCGTCTGCCTGCCAGACAGGATCACGGCTCAGGACGATGTTGCGGCGGCCGGGAAGCGGCCGGTAGGCAGCGGGCAGTGAATCCCACGTCCGTCGGCCCATCACAACGGGATGACCCAGCGTGAGCGCCCGGAAGTGTCTCGCGTCTTCCGGGATCCGCCAGGGGATCTCGTTCTCGCGACCGATCACGCCGCCGCGGGCGAGCGCGGCGACGATCGAGATCTTCACACCGCGACCGGAGCCTTGATCGCAGGATGGTGCTCGTAGTCGACCACTTCGAAGTCCTCGAAGTCGTAGTCGAAGATCGACGCGGGCTTGCGCCGCAGCCGCAACGAGGGATACGGGAACGGCGCCCGACCGAGCAGGGTCTCGACCTGCTCGCGATGGTTGTCGTAGATGTGGCAGTCGCCACCCGTCCAGATCAGGTCGCCGACCTCGAGCTCGACCTGCTGGGCGAGCATGTGCGTGAGGAGGGCATAACTCGCGATATTGAACGGCACGCCGAGGAAGACGTCGGCGCTGCGCTGATAGACCTGGCAGCTCAGCCGTTCGTCTCCGACGTGGAACTGAAACAGCGCGTGGCACGGCTGCAGCGCCATGTCGGGAAGGTCGGCGACGTTCCAGGCGCTGACGACCATGCGGCGCGAGTTGGGCTCCTCCCGCAGCAGGCGGACGACCTCTGCGATCTGGTCGACGTGTCCGCCGCCGGGGGTCGGCCAGCTTCGCCACTGGACGCCGTAGACCGGGCCGAGGTCACCGTCGTCGTCGGCCCACTCGTCCCAGATCGTGACACCGCGCTCCTGCAGCCAACGGACGTTCCTCTCGCCGCGAAGGAACCAGAGCAGCTCCTGTGCCACAGCGGGGACGTGCACCTTCTTTGTTGTAACGAGCGGGAAGCCGCCGCGGAGGTCGAACCTCATCTGGTAACCGAAGACGCTCACGGTTCCCGTGCCGGTTCTGTCCGACTTCGCAACGCCCGCTGCGAAGACGTGCCGCGCGAAGTCTTCGTATTGAGTGCCAGGGACGGCGTCGCGCATCGGGAACCGACGATAGCCGCCGCGGCGGGGGTTGCGTCGTTACGTCTCGGTGGTCGTCAGCAGCGGCTGCGATGTCCCGCTGCGAACGACGATCCAGCCGTCGTACTCCTTGAGCTTGTACGGCGCGTTTAGGTTGACCGTCGTCGTGCCTTCGCCGACAGTGAATGTGCCGCACGATGCTTCGAGCTTGCCGTGCTTCGTCAGCCACAGCGCGTAGGTCTGGCCGGCCGGGAGCGCGGCGAGGCCGCTGATCTTCATCACCATCGGCCAGTTGCCCGCGCTGTCGGCGCGCAGGACGGCGAGCGACGCGTGCGCGCCGGCGGGCCCGATCATCGCGATCGTCTTGACGACGTGGGTGTTCCGATGCGCGCCGCTGAGCCAGCCGGCGCCGAACACGGCTAGGACAAACGTGGCAGCAATCAGTAGGACAGCACCCCGGCGACGGCGGGGGAGGGCGATCACGTTCGCGCGCGGTGGTGCCTGGGGCGCGCTGAGCTGGGGCGTGAGCTCTGGTGGCGGGCCGGCTTCGAGCAGCATCTCGTGGACGCGCAGCAGTCGCGCGCGCTCGGTCGGCTCCAGGTCGTCGCCGACGAGCGCATCAAAATCGAGAGGCCGGTCGCTCATCCCAGCTCCTCCTCCAGTACATCGGCGAGCCGCGCGAGTGCGCTTCTCGTCCGGGTCTTGACGGTTCCGAGCGGCAGGTGCAGGAAGTCGGCGATCTCGCTCTGCGACAAGCCGCTCCAGTACGCGAGCTCGATCAAGGGCCGCTCGTGCTCGGGCAACGTCTCGAGGGCGCGGTGGACACGCCATGACACCCAGCCGGCCTCGGTCTGCTCCGGCGGGCCGGCCTCGGCGGTCGGCAAGTCGGGTGCTTCGGCGACGGGCTCGGGCCGTTTACGGAAGCCGTCGACGATCGCGTTCCGCGCGATCGCGAACAGCCACGACGAGCCGGCGCCACGGCTCGGGTTGTAGCTCCGGGCGGATTTCCAGACCGCGGCAAAGACTTCCTGGGTCGCGTCCTCGGCCCGGCCGCGGTCGCCGAGCCGGCGCAACGCGAGCGCGAGAACGGCCCGTGCGTAGCGGCGGTACAGCTCCTCGAACGCGTCGCGATCGCCCGTGCCGACGCGGCCAAGCAGGTCAGCATCGGTGAGGTCGGCGCCGTCCACACGGGAGATGCTGTCCGTTACGGCGGTCGGAGGCAAGGTCAACGGCTTCGTCGAGGGTGCCGCGCAGGCTTTCGGAAGGCGAATCGCCACGTCCATCTCCTGCTCTACGGCCTCAGGCGTGGAGCGGATTGCCTACCTCGCCGGGTTGGTCGCGCATGAGCTCGAGCGTCGCGCAGTGCAATCCCGCGATCGCAAAGCGGTGGCTCTCGGAGAAGTCGACCTGGAGCACCTCGATGCCTGCCTTCTCGAGCCGGTCGACGACCGTCGGCGAGCCTGCGTTCATGATCACCTTCCCGGGTTCGAGCGTGACTGCGTTGACGGCCAGGCCCCAGTATTCGTCGAGCGGTACCTCGATCACCTGCCAGTCGTCGCGCATTAGGCGGCGGACGAACCCATAGTCGACGAGGTGCGGCGCGAGCACGGCAACGCGATGGTCGGGAACCATCAGGAACATGTCTGCGTGCGACGTGCCAATGTTGCCGTCGCCGATCGACTCGACCCAACCCGGCGAGTGCGTTGTGATCAGCTCGATCCCAAGCCCATTCAGCACGAACTCGAGCTGCCGCAACCCTTCCTCGTTCGCCACGACGCTTTCGTTGAAGACGAACGTCTTCGAGTCGAGCCAGCGGCCGGCGCCCGGTTCGCCGACGCCGGTGCCGTGGATCGTCAGGTAGATCGGCACCTGGAGTGCGGTCAACACTTTCGACCAGATCACCTCGCGGCCACGCTGCCACGAGCCGAGGCCCATACGGTGGACGATCGCGCCGCCGTGGACGACGAGCCCACCGCCAGCGAGCGTGACAAGGTTCTTCAGATAGCCGTACGCGCCGATCGCGGGCACCGGCGGCTCGATGTAGTTGACGCGCACGCCGTTGCGCTCGAGCAGGTCGTAGTACTCGTCGAACTGCGCCTGCAGCCGGCCGAGGTCGGCGTTGCCGGCTGACGAGGAGTAGTAGTACTGCCACTCGCGAGCGTACTCGGGCCGGATCTCGTTCTCTGTCGGCCTCGACACGAGAACTTCGCGCAGCCGGCCGATGCCCTCCGCGCCCCAGCGCCGACCCCAGATCTGATCGACCTCGTCGTAGAAGTCGGTCTCGTGGAGCATCCAGTTGTGCAGCGGCTTGCCCGGCTCGAACCACGGGAGCTCCGCGAGCACGGCCGCTTCGTCGTGCCCAGTCGCCGGTCTCGGCGACGAGTAAGTCAGCTCCACCGTAACGCCGTCGGCTGTCTTCAGTCGGAATGGGACCGTCTCTCGCGCATTCGCCATCCGTCACCTCATCCGATTCGAACGTCCGGGGGCCGTGACATGTCACGGCCCCCGGACTATCTCACTCCTGAAGCTAGGACGCGCGCGCCGCGTCGAAGCGGCGGCCGACCTCGTTCCAGTTGACGACGTTCCAGAAGGCCGCGACGTAGTCGGCGCGACGGTTCTGGTAGTTGAGGTAGTAGGCGTGCTCCCAGACGTCGAGGCCGACGAGCGGCACGTCGCCGTCCATGATCGGGCTGTCTTGATTCGGTGTCGACTTCACCGCGAGACCGGTGCCGTCCCAGATGAGCCAGGCCCAGCCTGAGCCGAAGCGCGTCATCGCGGCGGCCGCGAACTGCTCCTTGAACGTGTCGAATGAGCCGCATGCCGTGTCGATCGCGTCGCCGAGCGCGCCGCTCGGAGCACCGCCGCCGGTCGCCGACAGAACGGTCCAGAAGAGCGAGTGATTCGCGTGCCCGCCGACGTTGTTGCGGACGGCGGTGCGCTTGTCGTCGGGGATGATGTCGAGCTGCGCGAGCACCGACTCGACCGAGCGATCCGCCCATTCGGTCCCGTCGAGCGCCTTGTTCGCGTTGTCGACGTAGGCCTGATGGTGCTTGTCGTGGTGGATCCGCATGGTCTGCTCGTCGATGTGCGGTGCGAGCGCCGCGTAGTCGTACGGTAGGTCGGGAACGCTGAAGGCCATTTTGCCGTGCTCCTTTTCTTGGGGCTCCTTGTCGGGTTCGTAGTCTCGACCGCAAGGATATGCTCCGGCGCGTCCCTGCCGATGCAACGTGAGAGGAAGAGCGCATGAATGTCGAGGAGATCACCCCCCGCGAGCTGAAGCCGGCGCTCCTGCAGCTCGACGGGATCTCCCGGGTCACGATGGAGGCCCACCACCGGCTGTACCAGGGATACGTCAAGAAGCGGAACGAGATTCTCAAGGCGCTGGCGACGGTCGATCTTGCCGGCGCCAACCAGGTGTACTCGGAGCTGCGCTCGCTGAAGGTCGACCTGACCTTCGCGATCGGCGCGATCAAGAACCACGAGGTCTACTTCGAGCATCTCGGCGGCTCGGGTGGCGAGCCGGATGGCGCGATCGGCGGCCTGATCAAGCGTGACTTCGACTCCGTGGACGCCTGGCGCGCAGACCTTCGCGCGACTGGCATCGCGGGTCGTGGCTGGGCGTGGACGGCGTACGACTGGGACGAGGGCAAGCTTTTCAACTACATCGGCGATGCGCAAAACACCTACCCGGTGTGGAACGCGACGCCGCTTGTCGCGCTCGATGTGCACGAGCACGCCTATTTCCTCGACTACCAGACCGATCGCCCCGCCTACATCGATGCGTTCTTCGCGAACCTCGACTGGGCCGTCGTGAACGGCTGGGTCGCGGCCTACAGCATCCCGACCGCCTAACGGGGTACGGTTCCGGAATGGCTGCTGCCCTGATCGTCCTCGGGGGATACCTCCTCGGGTCGATCCCGTTTGGCTTGTGGGTCGTCCGTTGGATCAAGGGCACGGACATCCGGCAGCAGGGCAGTGGGAACATCGGTGCGACGAATGTCTGGCGCGTCTACGGGCGCAAGCTCGGGATTCCGATTGTCCTGCTCGATGTCGCGAAGGGGTTTGTGCCGGCGCTCGTCGGGTTGCTCGTCGCTGGTCAGCTGATCGGCGTGCTCGCTGGTGCGGCCGCGATGTTCGGCCACTGGCGTCCCCTTTATCTGCGGCTCGCTAAGGGCGGGAAGACTGTTGCGACGGCCGGTGGCGTGACGCTCGCGCTTGCGCCACGCGCGGCTGGGTGCTGCGTCGCGGTATGGCTCGTGCTGTTTCTGATCACGCGCTACTCGTCGATTGCATCGCTCGTCACGGCGCTGACGCTGCCGCTGTTCACGTGGGTCTTCGGCGCCGGTTGGCCTGTGGTGACGTTCGGCGTGCTCGCCGCGGTTGCCGTTCTTCTGCTGCATAAGGCGAACATCCGCCGGCTATTCGCCGGGACCGAGAGTCGGTTCGAGTTCCGCAAAGCAAGACGGCCGGTACGGATCTGAAGCGGCTCACGTTGCTGGCTGCTCTTGCGGCTGGCGCGCTGTGGGCCGCCCCCGGGCAGGCGCTTGCCGCGCCCGCGACGACGTGGTGCGGGACGCCGGGCACCGTCGATCGGCTGCCGGAAGGGAATCCCGGCGCGCCGGTGCACTGGATCTATGCGATTCCGTCTGACGGCACCGATCGGTTGGCGACCGAGATCGGGACGCAGATGCAGACAGACGCCGAGACGATCGACGGCTGGTGGCGCGGCCAGGATCCGACGCGGACGCCGCGCTTCGACACGCTTGGCTTCGGCTGCGGGCAACAGCTCGACATCTCATTCGTGACACTGAACTCGACGGCGGCGGAGCTGCAGCCGATTGCTAGTCGCTTCGCCCGGATCCTCGCTGGCATCGAGGCCGCGGGCTTCTCGTCTGCGGTGACGAAGTACATCGTCTACTACGACGGGCCGGGCGACGGCACGAACGTCTGTGGCGAGGGCGCTGGATCTGCCGAGAGCGAAGGAGTCGCGATCGAATTCCTCAGCGCGTGCGACGGCCTGCCGAGCTCGGTCGTTGTTGCGCACGAGCTGCTGCACTCGCTCGGCGCGCTGCCCGCTCCCGGCCCGCCGCACGCGTGCCCGGGCGACGACGGCCATCCATGCGACTCGCAGCTCGATCTCCTCTATCCCGTGGCCACGTCCGGGGTGCCGCTCACGAGCCTGATGCTCGACGTCGGGCATGACGACTACTACGGCCACTCCGGCTTGTGGTTCGACATCCAGGACTCGCGCTGGCTCCGGCATCTCGACACTGCGCCCTCGCATCTCTCCGTCGTGATCCAGGGCGCGGGAACGATCGCGAGCGACGTGCCGGGAATCTCGTGCACGGCGTCGTGCGAGTCGGACTGGGACGCGAACCAGCCGGTCGGGCTCGTAGCGAATGCTGGCCCAGGGATGAGGTTCGTGCGCTGGTCTGGCGGGTGCACCGGCAACGCCGACTGCACGTCGCGCTTGCGGCGGCGACGACGGTCACGGCGCTCTTCGCGCCGGAGACATTTGCCTTGTCGATCTCGGTCACCGGCCGCGGCGGTGTTCGCACGAGCTCGTCTCCTGGCCTATGCGCGCCGCGTTGCCAGCTGCCGGTCGCTTCTTTCCACGCCGTCTCGCTCCGTGCGGTGCCGTTCGCGGGCTGGCGCTTTACGCGCTGGGCCGGCGCGTGCTCGGGAACGCGGCTCACGTGCTCGCTGCCGATGACAAGCGCCGAGGCCGCGCGCGCCGTCTTCGTGAAGCGCAAGAAGAAGCGTTAGCCAGGCTCACGGCGCAGGCGGCTCATCGCAATCACGCCGAGTGCAGGCCCGACGGCGAGGATCGCGAAAGCCCAGCGCCAGCCGACCGCATCCCGGGCGATCGGGATCAGCCAGATCGTCGCAACAGTCAAGGTGAAGCCCACGGCAAGCTGGAGCGCGAGCGCGGTGCCGACATAGGCTTGCTCGGCGTGCTCCGTCACGAGGGTCGAGAACTGCGCCGAGTCGGCGACGACGGTGAAGCCCCACACGAGCGCGACGACGATCGCCGCCCACTTCGGGAGCAGGCCGATCGTGAGGGCGCACAGGCCCGAGCTCAGCATCGCGGCGGCGGTGGTCTCGGCCCGGCCGAAGCGGTCGCCGAGCAGTCCCCCGACGACGCAGCCCAGCCCGCCGACGCCGATCACCGCGAAGGTCATCAGAGCGGCGGTATTCCGGCTCGCGAACAGCGAATCCGACGCGAACGCGAAGAACCACGCCCACATCGCGTAAAGCTCCCACATATGGCCGAAGTAGCCGAGCGAGGAGAGGCGCACGCCGCGGTTCGCAAACACGAGTCGCACCTGGCGCGGGTCAACGACAGCGCGCGGGAACGGGTATGGCCCTTCCGGCACGGCGAGCAACGCGATTGCTCCGCCGACGACGGTGAGGACAGACGTAACCACGATCACGCTCCGCCAACCCAGGCCGCCGAGCCCGTTGACGAGATGCGGCGATGCTGAGCCCAATGTCAACGCGCCGACGAGTACGCCAAGCGCCGTGCCGCGGCCGCGACGGAACCAGGTCGACATCAGCTTCAGCGCGGGCGGGTAGACGCCAGCCAGGCAGAAGCCGGTCGCGAACCTGAGCGGAATTGCTGCGCCAGGGCCGTGAGCGAGGGCGAGCAATGCGTTCGCGCCTGCGGCGCCGAGCGCACCACCGAAGATGACGAGCCGCGGCGGGACGACATCGGCCAGGTTGACGAGCGACGATGCGAGCGCTCCTGCGACAAACCCAAGCTGCACGGCGATCGTCAACCACGACGCCGCGCCGCGTGAGAGCCCCCAGTCGGCGCGCAGCTGCGGGATGACCGCCGACGCCGAGAACCACGTCGCCATCGAGCAGACGAGCGCGATCGCCAGTAGGCCGAGTGCCTGTCGCGCCCTGGCAGCTTGCTCGGGAGCTCGCTCGGCGCTGCTCACCGCAGTAGACGCGACATGCGGCGATCCTTGAGTTCGCGCCCGCCCGTTTGGCATGTCGGGCAGTAGTAGATCGTGTGCTCCTCGAAGTCGACGCGCCGGATTGTGGTCGCGCACACGGCGCACGGCTCGCCCAGCCGGTTGTGGATCAGGTAGACGTCGGCGTCGCCCTTGCCAGCCTCGCGCAAGGCGAGCGCGCGCGAGAGATCATCTTCGATCGCTGCACCGAGTCGCTCGATCTCGTCCTCCTTGAGCTGTGTCGAGAGCACGAACGGGGAGAGTCGCGCGCGCCACAGGATCTCGTTCGCGTGGGCGCGGCCAATACCCGTCAGCGCACGCTGGTCCCTGAGCAGCGGATGGAGTTGGCGGCGCTCGCACGTGAGGATCTCTCGCAAGGTCGCGCGCGGCAACCCCAGTGCTTCAGGCCCGAGGTGCGCGAGCTCCGCGTCTAGCGTGGCGGGAGTGAACAACCAGACGCCCGCACGCTTCTTCTTCCCACCTTCGGTCAGCACGAGCTCGCCGCCGTCGGTGAAGCGGAGCCGGAACATGGGCGTCTTCGGGGTCTTCGCGCCGGGTACGTGGTAGCGCAGGCGGCCCGCGCTCATCAGGTGGATGCGGAGAACCAACTCGCCGTCAGCAGTCGGAAAGAGCAGATTCTTGCCGCGCCGTCGCGAGCCTGCGAACTTGCGGCCGGCAAGCGTGGCGAGCGGCGGGTCGAATGTCTTCAGCGTCGCGATGTGCGCCGGGCCGGCCTGCTCGATGGGCGAACGGGAAACCAGCGGATCGAGCTCGCGGGCCCACGCTTCGACTTCCGGTAGCTCAGGCATTGGCGTGTTGCGTCGGCAGCCTGAACAGCTCGCGTGCCTGCGCCGGTGTCGCGATCCCGCGCTCGATCGACTGTGCGACCCCGACGACGCGCTCGACGAGCGAGACGTTGTCGGCGGGCCGCGTCTTCGCGGTGTCGAGCCAGAGATTGTCTTCGAGCCCCGTGCGAACGTGGCCACCCGTCTCGACCGCCAGCACGCTTACCGCTTCCTGAATCCGGCCGATGCCAGCGGCTGCCCATGTCGCGCCTTCGGGCAGCGCTCGCACGACCGTCGCGAGGTTCGCCGGCGTCGCGGCGACCGTGCCAAGGTTGCCGAGCAGGATGTTGAAGCAGAGCGGCGGCGCGAGCACGCGCTTGTCCAACAGGTAGCGCGCGTAGTCGACCATGCCGAGGTCGAACACCTCGAGCTCGGGCACGATGCCGCGCTCGCGCATCCGCTCGGCGAGCCCGCGGATCGTCGCCGGGTCGTTGGCCGATGCCTGCGTCGGGAAGTTGAGCGAGGCCAGCTCCGGCGCCAGGTCGCCTTCGAGATCGAGAACCTCGGCGCGCTTCTCGAGATCGGACATGCGCCGCCCGCTCGCCGAGACGCACACGATCACGTCGTCGCAGCGCGCGGCGTCGTCGGCGATTTCGTCGGGCGTCACCGGCACGTTCGGGTTGACGGCCTTCGCCGGCACCATGCCGGTCAGCGCGACGTTGATGACGAGCGGCGGGAAGCTCATCGTCCCTGGACGTCCCGCTTGACGATCCGTGCCGGCACGCCGACGACCTGCGTGTTCGGCGGCACATCCTCGACCACGACGGCTCCGGCCGCGACGACCGACTCCTCGCCGATCGTGATGCGGTCGGTCACGGTCGCTCCCATCGCGATGTACACGGCGCGGCCGACGACGCACGCGCCCGCGATGTTCGCTTCCGGGCAGCACCGAGACGTGGTCGCCGATTCGCGTGTCGTGTCCTACGCGTGCAGCCGCGGTTGAGAAACACGTGCCTGCCGATCTGTGTGTTCGAGCCGACGGCGACGTGCACGCCGACGATCGAGCCCTCGCCGATCGTGCTCGTCCGCGACACATGCGCGGTCGGGTGAATGACCGTCGCGAAGCAGAATCCACTGGCGGCAGCTTGCTCGATGAACTTGCTGCGCGTCGTCGTTCCCAGGCCGCAGATGACGACGTGCGTCGAGCTAAGCGCAGCGCAGTCGTCGATCCAGTGCACCGGCAGCCCGTGGAAGTCGGACTCGCACTTGCTGCGCTCGCGGTTCTCGACGAAGCCGGCGACCTCGAATCCGGCGTCGGTCGCGAGGTCGGCGATCTCAGGCGCGAGCAGCGATGTCCCGAGCACGAGCAGCGGTAGCCGGCCATCTGCGCATGGGTCGCCTCGCCTGTCCGCCCGAGACATGGTGCGAGCATACGAGAGCCGGGGGCTGGGTAAGACGGCGAGCGCCGTATGCTCTGCCGTCGTGGCCTCAGGATCTGTGTCGCCGTCGCCGTTGGAGGTCGTTCTCAGACGGGGCGATGTGATCGAGGCGCGCCATCGCGTGCATGCGGTCGTGGTGCAGGACGGGCGCAAGCTTGCCGCCGCTGGCGACCCGTCGCTCGTCACCTTGCTTCGCTCATCGGCGAAGCCGATCCAGGCGCTGCCGCTTGCTCGGGCCCGGCCCGATCTCGCCGACGACGAGCTCGCGATCGCCTGCGCTTCCCATGTGGCGAGCGTGGAGCAACTCGACGCGGTGCGCCGTCTTCTCCGTGACGCGCCTGCCGGCGAGGATGAGCTCGAGTGCGGTCCCGACCCGACACCTTGCCGGCACACATGCTCCGGCAAACATGCCGGCTTCCTGGCGCTCTGCCGCGCGCGCGGCTGGCCAAGCGCCGGGTATAGCCGCGCCGGCCACCCGTGCCAGGACCTGATGCTCACTGAGGTAGCGGCTGCAGCCGAGGTCGGGCCCGCATCGATCCCCACCGCGATCGATGGCTGCGGCGTGGTGACGCACGCACTGCCGCTCGAACGAATGGCGCACGCGTACAGCCGCTTTCCGCAGCTGGAAGGCGCGGCGCGCATCAGCCAGGCGATGCTCGCGCACCCGGATCTGATTCGCGGCTCGAGCGGGGTCGACACGATGCTGATGCTCCTGCTTCCCGGTTGGATCGCGAAGATCGGCGCGGAGGGCCTGTTCTGCGCGTGCTCGCCGGAGGGCGTCGGCCTTGTGCTGAAGGTCGAGGACGGCGGCCAGTGGCGTGCAGTCCAGCCTGCCCTGGCCGAGATCCTGCGCCGGATCGGGCACGCCATGGCCGACGACTTCGGTGTCGTACCGGTGACGAACAGCCTGGGCGAGCGCGTCGGCCAGCTCGCTGTCGTCTGAATGTCCGAAGTAACCCTCGACGCTCTGCGCGGACGACCCGCGATTGTCCTTAACCGCGGCATGTCGGTCACGTCGGGCCAGTCCGCCATCGTCACCCAGCTGCTCGGCGGCTTCGGCTTCGAGGTCGAGCAGCGCGACGACGGCCCACTCGACGACCTGTTACCGGAACATGTCGTCTGGATCTGGGGCTGCGCGAACTGGTTTCCGCGCGCGATGCGATCGCTGGTTTCGCGACCGGCGGCGGCGAGGCCGGCAACTGTGCTGTGGCACGTCGAGCCGTTCCCGCTGCCACGAGACTCGGGTCAGCGCTGGCCGCGTCCTACAGCCCGTGAGCTGGCGAAGATCGTCCTGCGTGATTCGCGAGCGAGCGATGTCTACTCGAACTACTTCACTCTGCGTCGATTGATCGCGCGCGGCATCGACGCGCTCGTCGCGCATTTCGGCTACAGCAAGGACTACGGCGGTCTGCTCGAGCTCGAGCGCGACATCGACGTTCTCATGCTCGGCACGATGAATGTCCCGCACCGGCGTCATGTCGTGCGTTCCCTTCGTCGGGCCGGCGTGCCGGTCCCGACGGCGGGTGACTATCGCGACCCGGCGCTATGGGGCGAGTCGCGCACCGAGCTTGTCAATCGCGTGAAGATCATGCTGTCGGTCGGGCGCTTCCCTGGGACGCTTGTTGGCGTCCGCTTCCAGATCGCGATGGCGTGCGGCGCGCTCATCGTCTCGGAGCCGCCGTACGACCCGGCGCCCTACATCCCCGGCGAGCACTTTGCGCAGGCGTCGGTCGACGACATGCCGGCCGCGATCGAGCGCTCTCTCACCGACGAGCCGGAGCGGCTACGAATCACGACAGCGGCCCACCGTTTCGTCACCACCGAGCTGACGATAGAGCGTTCATTCGCGCGACTCCTCGACGTCGTCGCGGGCCGTCTGTAGCTTCCCCTGTCGCCATGCGGGAAAACGCCTTTCGAGCGGCCTTGGGGGATTTGTTCGGGACCTGTTCCCAAAGGCGGGTTTGCGATATAGGATTCGGCGCCTGACCGGCCCCTGACCGACTTAGGGCGAGCGGGCAGGGTTTCGAAGAGTCCGGTGCGTAGCACGTTTCGGTGTTCGAGTTCGACTGAGTCTTCGTCCACCCGCGAGGAGAAAGCCGAGGTCCATGCTCTCTGTCGAGATCTCCCTGCCAGACATCGAGGAACTTCACAAGCTGGTCGAGCAGGGCCAGGAAAAGGGGTTCCTTACCTATGACGAGATCGTTCCTGTACTCGAAGATGTCGAGCTCACGAAAGAGCAGATAGAGGACTTCCACGCCTACCTCGTCGATCATTCGATCGAGTTGTTCGAGGGGGAGCAGCACAAGACATTGCCGCTCGAGCCAGTGGCTCCGCCCGAGGATGACAAGACGCCGCCGAAGCTGGATCTCACGGTCGAGCCGTCGCTTGACTCGCTGAGGCTCTATCTGCGGGAGATCGGGAAAGTGCCGCTGCTGACCGCCGACCAGGAGGTGGCGCTCGCGAAGCGGATCGAACGCGGCGACATGGGCGCCAAGACGCACATGACGGAGGCGAACCTGCGGCTGGTCGTTTCGATCGCGAAGGGGTATCTCGGCCGTGGGCTGTCGTTTCTCGACCTGATCCAGGAGGGCTCACTCGGGCTGATCCGGGCGGTCGAGAAGTTCGACTACCGCAAGGGCTACAAGTTCTCAACGTACGCGACTTGGTGGATTCGGCAGGCGGTGACGCGCGCGATCGCCGACAAGGCGCGGACGATTCGCATCCCGGTGCACATGGTCGAGAAGCTGAACAAGGTGGTGCACATCGAGCGCCAGCTGGTGCAGCGGCTCGGTCGTGAGCCACGGCCGGAGGAGATCGCGGAGGAGCTCGAGATGACCACGGCGGAGGTGCGGGAGATCCTGCGTATGGCGCAGCTGCCGGTCTCGCTCGAGAAGCCGATCGGCGAGGAAGAGGAGTCGTCGCTTGGCGACTTCGTGCCGGACGAGGCGGCCGAGTCGCCGTTCGAGACCGCGTCGACATCGCTGCGGCGTGAGGACATCGAGCTCGCGCTCGCCTCACTGCCGGACCGCGAGCGGCAGGTGATCGAGCTGCGCTTCGGGCTCTCCGGCGAGCAGCCGGCGACGCTCGAGGAGGTCGGTCGCGCGTTCGGCGTGACACGCGAGCGGATCCGCCAGATCGAGAACAACACGCTGAAGAAGCTCGAGTCGCTGCCCGAGGCGCAGGCGCTGAAGGACTGCGTCTAGCGCGCGTCGCGCTTCTCTTGGATCGCCGGGTCGGGCGTCGCGTTGCGGCGCCCAACCTGTCTCGGCGGGCCAATGTCCTTGCTCTGACCCCAGACATGGCGGTTCGGCCGACCGCCCTCGTCCGTTCGGCCGACCGCTGAGCGTCGTTTCGATGCGTCTTGTCGCTCCCTGACAGCGCCGATCGGGCCAATGTCTCGTCCCTGACACCGGACATGGCCAACGCGGACGCCAGCCACGGCCGTTCTAGACCGCGGGGAGGAGCCCGGCGTCGCCGAGCGCGGCCAGCGCCCGCACGCGCAGCTCGCTCGCGATCCCGAGCACATCCGCGTCGAGCGGAGCTAGCGCCGTCGCCGTCAGCCACACGACCTTCTCGCCGATCTCGCCGACCGTCACCCGGATGTCGAGGCGCGCCGCGTCGGCGACACCGTCGGCCGCTTCCAGCACCACACGCCGCGCGTCCTCGATCGGCGCACCCAGGCGTACCGGCAGCGACGCGGTGACCGTCCGCCGCGGATCGCGGATCGTCCGGTTGAGGATTGGCGTCGTCGTCAGCTGCGTGTTCGGGACGAAGATGCGGCGTTCGTCATCGGTGACGAGAACGGTGTAGATCAGGTTGATCTGTTCGACGAAACCGGTCTGGTCGCCGATCGTCACGCGGTCGCCAAGGCGGATCGGCTGCGTGAACGCGACCAGCACGCCGGAACCAAGGTTCGCGAGTGGCGTATTCAAGGCGAGTCCTGCGAACACCGCGAGCACAGCACTCGAGGCGAGCATCGCGCGCCCCACCTCCGAGGTCTGCGGATAGATGGAGAGCACGCTCCAGACCCCGATCACCGCCACCAGTGCGACGACGATTCGTACCAGGAAGCTGAACGTCGTCCGGCGCCGCGCCACTGCGGTAGCGTCGTTCTCGGCGTTCCGTCGCTCCCACTTGGCGAACCCGGTGCGCATCGTGTAGCGCACGACGAGCACGACAGCGATCCAGGCCACCGCGGTGACAAGCGTCCGAACAGTGCGGTCGGAAAGGTCCACGGCGGAGGAGTTCGGCGCTGGCGCCCGGGGGCCTTCCGGTCAGCCCACGTGCGCTCCCAAGCGCTGTTCCACGCCGGCCAACTCGGCGAGCAGCTCCTCGTGCGCCTTGCCTGCGCGCTCCAGTACCTTGATCGCTCGCGCTGCCCACCACGGCGCAGAGACTTCGTGGAAGCTCTCGAGGGCTCGCCGCGCCGCCACCTCGGGGGCATCGGGGCCACCGCTCTCCCCGAATCGTGCCGTCAACAAATCGACCATGCCTGCTCCGAGTCGCGCACCGAGTCGTGTCTGCGCCAGCCGGAGTCGTGAGAGTGCGTCGCCCACCGCCTCAAGCTCGCCTGCCGCAAGCCACGCTTCGACGACTGTCTCCAGAGCTGCGAGCCAGCTCGGCCCGGTATAGGCGAGTTCGAAGGCGTCGATGCGTGGCCCTGGCTCTGGGACGAACGGCGGTTCGAGGCCGACCTGGGCGAGCCGGAGGTGGTTGGCGCTCGACATGACCCGGCCGTAGAGAGAGTCGACGCGAGCAAGCTCTCCGGCCCGCGCTGCGTACCAGGCCTCGGCGCGCGCAAGGAGCGGCACGTCCCCGCGAGCTGCTGCGATCGGCAGGATCGTATGCCACGTCCTGACGACGGCCCGGTGGTAGCCGTGCTCTTCGCCGAGCGCGACCGCGCGAAGGCCCGCGGCCACCGCGTCGTCCCATTCACCGAGGACAAATAGCGCCTCTGCCCGGGTGTAGTTGCACCACGCCCGCGACTCGGTGAGGCCGCGCGCTTGTGCGAGCCGATCGGCCTCGTCGACGATCGTTAAGGCCGAGGATGGGTGATCGCCGACCGATGCGTCCGCCTGAACCCGGAGCGCTCGAGTGGCAACCTCGAAACGCCCCGCGGCGAGTGCGAGCTCTGCAAGCGACGCCCACTCATCCGGGGTCGAGTCAGCGCGGATCATGAGCAGGCGCTCGAGCGCCTGCAGCTCGATGGCACGATCTCCGAGTCTGCTGGCAATGGCGAGCGCTCGCTCACTGTCGGCGCGCGGCCCGTCTGTTTCGTCGGTTGCGGCATTGACTGAGAATGCGCGCAGGAGGAGCAGACGGGCGGTTCCTGCGTCGTCGCCTGCTCCTAGTGCCTCGAGAGCTGTGTTCGCGAACTCGCCGGCCTCGGAGAAGCGGATCTGTTGGTTGCGAACGGTACCGAGACCGACGACGGCGTTCACGTATGTCTCCCTAGCCTCCGTGGAAGCGTGTGTCGCGAACGTCTCCCGCGCGAGGGCGACCGCTTCTTCGAGCCGAGCGGCTCCTTCCTCCATGCTCGCTGCGTATGCGGTCGCCTCGCCGAGCAGTGTTAGACGGCGCGCCAAATCGAGTGGGCGCTCGGTTGGGGTGTGTTCGAGAGCGCGCCGCAACGTAGCGGCGGCCGTCTCGAAGGCGGCCAGACCGAGGGCATGCTTTGCCGCGAGCTCGAGCCAGGTGGCGGCAAGCTCCGATGCTCGCTCGCGCGTCACTTCGTGCTCGATCTCAGGCGCGAGCGCAGGCACGCTCTCGGCGGCCGCGGCGTAGTGACGGCCGACGAGCTCGGCGAGCGCGGTCGGTTCGCCCGCAGCTTTATCCTCGAGCCAGCGCGCGAGGCGAAGGTGGAGACGTGCGCGTTCCGCACGCGTCAGGCTCAGGTAGCCGGCGTCGCGAAGGAGCGCGTGCCGGAAGTGATACGAGTCGCCCAACGCTGAGTCCTCGTCGGGGCCATCGACCAATTTGCGCCGGAGCAGTGAGGCGAGCCCGGTGTCCGGCTCCCGGACGCCCAGCGGATCGAGCGCGGAGCGTGGAAAGCGTCGGCCGGCGACTGACGCGCGGCGTGCGAGGTCGCGCGCTTCCGGTGGCAGATCGTCGATCTGGGCGGCGTAGATCGCTTGGACGGTTGCTGGCAGCGGAACCTCCGACGCGAGCCCGGTCAGTGCCCACGAGGACGACCTTCGGACGAGAAGCCCAACCGAGATCCACATGCGCAGGAGTTCTTCGACAAACAGCGGGTTCCCGTCGGAGCGGTCTGCGATGCGCTGGACGAGCTCTGGCGGCAACGCGTCGCCGACCAAGCTCGTGATCAAGCCGGCGGTGTCGGACGGCGAGAGCGGCGGCAGCTGGAGCAGGTTGTTCGCGTCGTCGTCTGAGATGCGCTCGAGGAGCGAAGGACGTGTCGTAGCGACAATGAGACGGCCGGGGCTCCGTGCTCGTGCGGCCTGCCGCAGGAAGCCGATCGTGTCGCCTTCCGCCCAATGCACGTCCTCTGCGATCCAGAGCTCGCAACGTCCTTCCGCCAAGGCGCCGAGGCCATCTAGCCAGGCGGCGAATATCGCGTCGCGCTCGCTGGCTCCTGCGGGCTCTCGCGCTTGCGTCGCGTGCTCCGATCCGAGCAGTAGCTCGAGCTCACCGACGACCACTTCGGCTCGATCCTTCGAGACTCCGCCCAACTCCAGCTTCTGTGCGAGCGTTCTGCCGCGGAGGCCGCCGGTGGAGCTCGAGACGAGCTGCGCGACCGGCTCGTAGGGCGCGAGTGCATCGGCCCGCGCCCGGACGCGTCGCACGCAGACCTCAGTTGGCGCGATCCGCTCGAGCTCGTCCGCGAGCCGGCTCTTGCCCGTCCCCGGCGGGGCGACCACGAGGATGAGCTCGCCTGCGCCGTTCTTTGCACGCTCGAGCGCGTCGAGCAGGAGTGTGAGCTCCACGTCCCTGCCGAGGAGCGGCGCATGGAGCCCGCTCATCGTGTCTTCACGCGACCGTGCCGCGCGTGTACCACGGACAACGGATGCGCCAACCGGTTCGGCTTTGCCCTTGAGCTGGATCGACAGCGGCTCTTCGAGCTCGAACGCAGCATCGACCGCGAGTACGGTTGTCGCCGAAATCAGGACACCACCGGGCGGCGCTTCGGACTGGAGTCGGGCCGCGACGTTCACGGTGTCGCCGGTCACCGGCCCGCGTTCGGCCGACCCGGCGGTAACAAGTGCCTCGCCCGTGTTGATGCCGACGCGAAGACGCAGAGCCGCTGCGTCCAACCCGAGCCGGGCCCCGAGGTGGTCGACCGCCGACGCAAGCGCGAGACCCGCTGCGACGGCGCGTTCTGCGTCGTCGTCTTCCGTGCGTGGAATGCCAAACACGGCGACCGCCGCGTCGCCGATGAACTTCTCCAGCACGCCGCGATAGCGCCCGACCGTCTCACGCACCGTCTCGAAGTACGCGTCCTGAACGGTGAGTACGTCCTCCGCGTCGAGCGACTCCGAGAGACTCGTAAACCCGACGAGGTCGGCGAACAGGACGCTGACGATTCGGCGCTCCGGCTCCACCCACCAAGGCTATGCCGTGACCGGAGCGGGCGCTACTCGGCGACTGGTTCGCGCTCGAGCTCGAACGCGGCGTGCAGCGCGCGCACCGCGCGCGGGATGTCGCCGCGCTCGATCATGCAAGAGATCTTGATCGGCGAGGTCGAGATCATTTCAAGGTTGATGTCGAGGTCGGCGAGCGTGCGGAACATCTTCGCCGCGACGCCCGGGTGAGAGCGCATCCCCGCGCCGATGAGCGACACCTTGCCGAGATCGTGGTTCTCCTCGATCTCCATCGTGCCGAGGGCGGCGGTTGCCACGTCGATCGCGCCTCGTGTCGCAGGGACATCCTCCGCAGGAACGGAGAACGACAGCTCGGCGACGCCATGGACGACGTTCTGGATGATCGTGTCGACGTTGACCGCGGCCGCAGCAGCAGCGTCGAAGACCGTCGCCGCGGCGCCCGGCCGGTCGGGAATCCCGCTCAGCGTGAACACGACTTCGGACTCGTTGTGGGTCACGGCGGACACGATTGGCTGCTCCATCCCCGTATTCTCCTGAATCCACGTACCCGGCTCGTCGGAGAACGTCGAGCGCGCGTGGATGCGGACACCGTGGTTCCGCGCGAGCTCGACGGAGCGGAGCATCAGCACCTTCGCACCGGAGGCAGACATCTCCAACATTTCCTCGTACGAGATCGCCAGCAGCTTGCGCGCGTCGGGGACGATGCGCGGGTCTGCGGTAAACACGCCTGGCACATCGGAGTAGATCTCGCAGGCTGCTCCGAGCGCCGCCGCCAGTGCGACCGCGGTCGCGTCGGTGCCGCCGCGACCGAGTGTTGTCACGTCCATCGTCTCGCGCGAGAAGCCCTGGAAGCCAGCGACGAGCACGATCTTCCCCTCCGCGAGCGCGGCCTCGATCCTTGTCGCGCGGATCTCGGTGATCTTCGCCTTCGTGTGCGACGAGTCGGTGAGGATGCCGGCCTGCGATCCGGTGAGCGAGACGGCGACGTGACCAAGGTCGTGGATCGCCATCGCGACGAGCGCGCACGCGATCCGCTCGCCGGTCGAGAGCAGCATGTCGAGCTCGCGCCCGTTTGGATCCGGCGAGACGTCGTGCGCGAGCGCGATCAGGCTGTCGGTCGTCTTGCCCATCGCCGAGACCGTGCCCACGACCTCGAGCCCGCGCTCGTGGGCGGCCGCGATCTGGCGTGCGACGTTCTTGATCTTCTCCGGGTCGGCGACCGACGAGCCGCCGAACTTCATCACGACCCGTTCAGGCCGGTGGGCGGGGAGATTCGTCACGCGCCACATTGTCGCGACACCGCGCGGGTCGCGGAGGCACAACGCGTTCTGTAGCGTCCAGAGCGCATGAACTGGAAGCGTGACGACGTGCGGCTCGAGCGGGTTCGCGCGCTGATGGCCGCTCGCGGGCTCGATGCGCTCGTTGTGCGCGCGCCCGACAACGTCGTCTACCTGACGAACTTCTGGGGCATGAAGGGGTTCGAGGCCGTCGTCTTCCCGCGCGAGGGCGAGCCGACGCTCGTCACGCTCACAGCGTCTGAGGAAGATGCGCATAGAGCTGCCTGGACGAGCGACATTCGCCTCGTCTCCGGCTACGAGCCTGCGGATCCGCGGCCTGCGCCGCTTCGCGCACTTGCGATCGCCGCTGCGGTCGCGCGTGAGCACGGCGCGGTCGGGCTCGAGCTGTCGCTCGGCACGCAGGCAACAGATCGCATGGTGGGCGAGCCGACGACGTACTCGAAGGGTTGGTTCGACGCGTTCCCGGGAGCGCTCGATGCGACCGGGCTGCTCGCGGATGCACGTGCCGTAAAGACCGAGCAGGAGGTCGAGCGGATGCGACTCGCCAACGAGATCGCCGCCGCCGCTATGCAGCACGTCTCAGCGCGCATCCGGCCCGGCCAGACCGAAGCGCACGTGGCGGCGCTCTGGCAAGCGTTCGTCCACGGCGAGGGAACCGGCTGGCAGGGGCGGGTCGATCTAGCGTTCGGCTTCTCGCTGATCTGGGCCGGCAAGGGGATCAAGACCTTCACCGCGACCGGGACGCGGCCGGTGGTCGCGGGCCAGCCGACGCTGTTCGAGATCTGGGTCTGCGCCGACGGCTACTGGTGCGACCACACGAAGAACCTCGTCTGCGGCGAGCTCGAACCGGCGTATCGCGACCTCGAGCAGCGGCTGCTCGAGGTCTACCGCGACGGCGTCGAGTTCTGCCGGCCGGGCGCGAGCCTGGCCGACCTCGACCGGCGGATGCGCGCCGGGATCGACGCGATCGGCTCCCCGGTGGCGGTCTCGCACGGCATCTGCCACGGCGTCGGCGCGCGGGCGCACGAGCCGCCGTGGGCGCACCAGGCCGCGCCCGGCGAGGTGCTGGAAGGGATGGTGCTCGCGCTCGAGCCGGCTGTCTACTGGGAAGGCGGCGGCGGGCTACGCATCGAGGACAACTTCCTGATTACAGCGGCGGGCGCCGAGCAGCTCTCGCCGTTCCCAGACGGCATCGTCCAGGCCGGCTGACTGGCAGCCGCGCGGCTGTCCCCCTTTTAGGTGACAGCTGTCCCGGTCGCGGGGGTTGATCGAAGGGTGCCGGCAGGAGAGAATCGGGAGCCTTGCGGCAGTGCCAGAATCTGTGAGTGCCCTTTCTCTTGTCAGGAGGTTCCGCGGACGCGCTGCAAGCTCGACGCTAGACGCAGTCCGTGAAGCGAACGAGGCGACCGTGGCGGCGCTTGCTGCAGCCCTCGAGCTACGCGATGACAAGACAGGAAGCCACGCGCGGCGGGTGACGGCAATCGCGGTCTCGATCGCGCGCGTCGTAGATTCCGAGCTCGCCGACGACACCGACGTTCGCTTCGGCTACCTGCTGCACGACATCGGCAAGATCGGGATCCCAGACCGGATCCTGCTCAAGCGGGCCGCGTTGACGCGCGACGAGAGGCGAATCATGGAGACGCACACCGAGCTCGGCGAGTCTCTGATCAGCTCGTTGCCACACCTCCAGGGTGTTGCGCGCGAGGTGATCGTCCACCATCACGAACGGTGGGACGGTACCGGCTATCCGCGCGGCCTCGCGGGCGAGGCGATTCCGCTGGCGGCGCGCATCTTTGCCGTGGCGGACGCGTTCGATGCCCTCACGAGTGATCGGCCGTACCGGCAAGCGGTGAGCGACAGCGAGGCGCTGGCCGAGATCTGCAACCACTCGGGAACGCAGTTCGACCCGGACGTCGTCGAAGCGCTCGTCCGCGTCGACCGCGTGCCGCTTCTCGCTGTTAGCTAGCTGCCGAGCAAGAAGCGGGTGACAGCCTCGGCGAACGCGTCGCCCTGCTCGACCCACAGCATGTGCCCGCACTCCGGCAGGATCACGAGCTCGGAGCCTGGAACGAGCGCAGCGACCTCACGGGCGCACGCCGGCCCGGTGACGAAGTCGTCGTCGCCGGTGATCACGAGCGTCGGCGCCGTAATTGAGGGCAACTGTGCGCGAACATCGAACGTCGGGAAGCCGTCGGTCTCCCAGGAGCGCATTGCGTCGGCGTTCGGGAGGTCGTCCTCGACCGCCGCGGCGTAGCGCCGCGCCCGCTCGTCGTAGCGGTGAAAGTACAGCGGCAGCATGTCGGCCATCGCTTGGCGGAGTTCCTCCGGCTCGGCTTCGCCGCTCGCTTCGAGATCGAGCGCCATTTTGGCCTTCGGGAACCACGGCTCGGCTTCGCAACGCGCTATGCCTCGTTCCTGCTCGGCGGTCTGCTCTTCGCCGAAGCGCGCGGCACCGCCAGCGACCACGAGGCACGTCGCGCGATCAGGGTGCGCGATGCCGTACGAAAGCGCGACCATTGCGCCGTGTGAGAAGCCGAGCAGTGAGATCTGCTCGAGGCCGAGATGTTCTCGAAGCTCTTCGATGTCGCCGACGTAGTCGTCGAATCGATACGCGCCCGGGTCGGCAGGACTGTCCGAGCCGCCGGTTCCGCGCGGGTCGAGCAGCACAAGGGTGAAGCTCTCGCCGATTCCGCCGAGATCGGTGAGGTAGCTCGCCGAGAGCCCCGGGCCGCCAGGGTGGCAGACGAGAACCGGCCCGGCGCCGACGGTGCGGTACGCGAGTTTCCGCCCGTCGGAAGTGGTGAGCGTCGCGTTCACGAGCGGGCCACCAGGTATTCCCAGGGGATTGTGATTGCGATGGTGCTTGCGCGCTCGAGAGCGCGGCCCGTAGTAACGACACCGCGCCCCCGCCCGGCATACGTCTCGGCAAGCCGCAGCTCAATGCCAGAGGTCACGCGGCCGTTGACAACCGCTCTCGCGCTCACGAGCTGGAGGATAGGGATCGGAGGCTCCTCGCGCGCGCCGAGCGGACGTCCGTCAGTCAGACCTCGCGTACGACCGCGCTGTCGCGCAGCGCCTCAGCTCGATCTCGGAGCAGGACACCGGCACCGGGGATCTCGGCGTTTGCCGAGGCCGCTCCTAACGCGAGCCCAAAGGCGTCTCGCCAGTCTCCTCCGCGGTCGAGCGCGACGAGGAGTCCCGCCAGAAACGCGTCGCCACTCCCGACGGCATACAGCCCAAAAGCGTCGACGTGGCCGCTCATCGCCGTACCGTCACGGAGGATCATGATCGCCCCTCGCTCGCCGAGCGTTACGATCGCCACATGCCCTTCGCCGCCCGCATCGGCCCAGAGTTGCCGCGCGGCGCCTAGCGCGTCGGCGAACGTCACGACTGCCCGATTCGTCGCCGCCGCACACTCGGCCGCGTTCAACTTGACGATGCTCGGACGCGCCGCGATGCCGGCTGCGGTCGAGTCGAAGGCCGTAATGCCTGCTCCGGTCATCAGCTCGATGTAGCCCATGGCGTGGGCGCCCGGCGGGAGCGAGCCCGAGATCGACATGACCGTCGCGCCGCCCACTTTCTGGTGGACTGCCGTCACGAACTGGTGCCAAACATCAGCGCCGACCTGCGCGCCTCGCTCGTAGAACTCAGTCAGTAAGCCGCTCGACCGGTCTGCGACAGACACGCACGTCCGGGTGTCGTCTTGCGCCCAGACCGGTGTCACAGCAACCCCTGATTCCCCGAGCTGCTCGCAGATCCACCGTCCTGTGAAGCCGCCGACGAGTGCGATCGCGTGCACCTCGGCGCCGAGCGCTGCGGCTGCCCGCGCGCAGTTCAAGCCCTTCCCACCGGCAACGTGTGCCTCGCCGACCATGCGGTGGATCTCTCCGACCGCGAGCCGTTCCACCTCGAGCAGCCTGTCGACAGAAGGGTTCGCTGCGACGCAGAGAATCATTCCGCGGCCTCGACTTCGGCCATCGTCGCCTGCCCGTCGGTGCCGCCCGCCGTGCGTGTCGACAGAGTCCCGCAGCGGCACGCGATCGCCAGCGACTCCGGAATCGACTTCCCGGCCAGCCTGCCGACAAGGAACCCGGCGTTGAAGCTGTCGCCCGCGCCGACGGTGTCGACGATCGCAGTCGGTTGGGCTGCAGGGCAACGCGAGATTCCCGCTGGCCCGTGCGCCAAGGCGCCGTCACGACCGAGCTTCACAATCACCGCCGGGCCTAGCGCAAAGAGCGCCGCAGCCGCCCGGGCAGGTTCCGATTGCCCCGAGATCCGCGAAGCCTCCTCGGCATTGACGAAGAGATAGTCTGCTGTCGCGAGAACCTCCGTGAGGCCGCCGTCCCACTGCTCACTGGGATCCCAATTCGTGTCCATCGACGTCGTCAAGCCCATGCTTCGCGCGGTCTTGAGGAGTTCTCTCAAGCCTGGCCGCAGCCCGGCCAAGAGGAAGAACGGCGTCACGTGCAGGTGCCGTGCCTCGGCGAGCAACGCGATGTCGACATGCTCCGCCGCGAGTTTCTCGATCGTGCCGAGAGCAGTCAGGATCGCGCGTTCGCCTTCGGCGGCGAGGATGATCGAGATTCCGGTCGACGCGCTCTGCGTCGTGGCAATCCCTGTCGTATCGACGCCGCGCTCGGCGAGCTTGGCCCGCATGAACTCGCCGTAGACGTCGTCTCCGACGAGGGAGCAGAGCGCAGTCCGCGCGCCGAGGCGAGCAGCGCCGCACGCCGTGATCGCTGCCGAGCCGCCAACAACGAGGGGCGCGTCGTCGACGATTTGCTCGACGTCTCCGAATACGGGCCGCACGTTGGCCCCGCTAACGACCAGATCGGGGCAGCAGTCGCCGACGACAACAAGATCCAGTCGGCGCGCGCTCAACCCAAGTCCAACCTCTCCCGTGCCTCGGTCATGTCTAGAGCACGACCGACCTTGTCAGGTTTCGCGGGCGGTCGGGATCGAGCCCGCGCGACTCAGCCAGGGCAACCGCAAACCGCTGCGCCAAGACAAGCGACACCATCGAGTCCCACGGGGGGGCGACGACCGTCGCGCCGACGCCGCGGATGTCGTCCAGGAGCTTCTCGTCGCCGACAGGCCCGATCGCCCAGACGAGTGTGCGCTCGTCGGCGACTGCGATCGGCCCATGGCGATACTCGAGCGCGGGATACGCCTCCACCCACGCCTGCGCGGTCTCGCGAACCTTGAGCGCGGCCTCGCACGCAAGTGCCACTGCCCAACCTCGGCCGAGAAACGTAAACCGGTCGAAGGCCGAAGGATCGGCGGGCAGCGCTGCCCGAACGACCTCTTCGGCTTGCGCAATCACCGGCTCGAGTCGCTCTCCGAGATGCGCCCTCAGCAATGCCAGCACCGATGTCGCAAACAGCGTCTGGACGACCGAGACCTCGTCTGCGAACTCGAGCACGATCTCAGCGTCGACGGCAGCGCCGACCGGCGAGCTCTCGACTGCGCAGATCGCGGTCGTCTTCGTCCCCGACCGGAGAGCTGCGAGCGTGCGAATCACCTCGGTTGTTGTTCCCGAACGCGAGATCGCGAGCACGGCGTCGTAGGAGCGCGCGACCGGGAACTCTGACGCCGGGAACGCATCCGTATGACCGTGGCCCAACTGTTCTCTCAGCGCGGCAAAGGCCTGCGCCATGTATAGCGACGTCCCGCAACCCATCACCGCAAGGCGCGCTCCGGTTGCGGGGAGCACGCTCTCGAGTTCCTTGGCGCGCAGCATCGCGGTGTGCCAGGCGCTCGGTTGACGATCGATTTCAAGCGATGTTGCACTCATACGAGCAAACTACATCATCTTACGAGGCTGGTCGAGCGGATCCGCCGCGATTCGGTAGGGTTGCTTGCAGAATGCGTCAAGCAGAGCGTTTGAGCTTCATTCTCGAGCGGCTTGCCACGAGTGGCGCTGTTGGCGTCGTGGAGCTAGCCGCCGCGCTCAACGTATCGACCGCCTCGATCCGGCGCGACCTCCAAGTTCTTTCCGACCAGCGCCTCCTGTCGCGCACCCACGGCGGTGCGATCGCGCACGGCGTCCTCTACGAGCTGCCGTTGCGCTACCGAAGTAGCAAGAACGAGCCGGAGAAAAGCCAGGTTGCTGCCGAGGCCGCCGACCGGGTGACCGAGGGAATGTCCGTCGGCCTCACCGGTGGCACGACGACGACCAAGGTCGCGCGAGCGATCGCGGGCAACAGACAACTAACGGTTGTGACGAACTCGCTCAGTATCGCGTCCGAGCTCGCCGTCAGGCAGGATCTGAAACTCGTCGTGACGGGCGGCGTCGCGCGAAGCTCTTCGTATGAGCTCGTCGGGCCGATCGCCGATCGGAGCCTCGCCGACATCAATCTCGACCTGGCGATCGTCGGAGTCGACGGGATCGCTGCCGAAGCTGGCCTCACCACCCACCACGAGATCGAGGCCCAGACGAACCGCGTGCTGATCGACCGTGCGGCGCATGTCATCGTCGTTGCCGACGCATCGAAGATCGGCAAGGTCGCCTTCGCGCGCATCTGCGAGGTCGGCCGCGTCGACGAGCTGATCACAAATGAGTCGGCCGACAAGACCGCCGTCGCGGCGCTCGCCCAGGCAGGCCTGCGGGTCACGATGGTCTAGGCGTGTCCATCTGTGGCGACATGTGCTAGAAGTGAGCATAAGTGCTCACTACCGCCGAGTCTCGAGCGTTTCAGCAGATCACCAATCACGCTGGGCGGCTGGCCGTTGTAGCCGCAGACCAGCGAGCCAGCTTCGACGCCGCCTTGAGCGGTGCAGGCTGCGAGACGACACTGGCGGCGAAACAGCGGATCAAGCGCGATCTCGTCGAGATCCTGGCACCCGACGCGAGCGCCGTTCTCCTCGACCCCGAGATTGCGCTGCCGTTTGTCGTCGAGGCGGGCGTCGTCCCAAGGAACACCGGGATTCTCGTCTCGCTCGAGACGAGTCTCGCGACGGCGCACGGAGGTGAGCGACGAGCGCAGCTGCTGCCGGGCTTCGGCCCAGCCGGCGTCCGGCGTGTCGGGGGTACGGCGGCCAAGCTGCTCGTCTACCTTCGTCCTGATCTCGAAGACGCCGATGGAGCGAATGCCGTGGTCATCCGCGAGGCCGTTGCCGCGTGTGCAGCAGCCGATCTGTTCCTCGTCGTCGAAGTTCTCACGTACCGACGCACCGGAGAGGATCAGAGCGCGTACGAAGCCAGGAAGCCGCAGCTGATCAAAGAGTCCGCGCTGCTCGCGGAGGAGTGCGGAGCACGCTTGCTGAAGCTCGCGATCCCAGGCGATACCGCCGCTTGCGCCGCGCTGACCTCGGCGCTCAGGACGCCGTGGGCCGTGCTCTCGGCCGGCGCGGATCACGAAGCGTTCGTCTTGCAGTTGCGGCACGCGCTCGCCGGGGGCGCAGCCGGCTTCATCGCCGGACGCAGCCTCTGGAAGGAGTCGATCACGCTTCCCGCAGAAGAACGCCGAGCATTCCTCCGCGGCGTAGGCCGCAGGCGACTCGGCGAGTTACTGGCCATCCTCGACGCGAGCTGACGGGCGATTCTCGAGCGCGGGCGGCAGACTCCCGAGAAGCTCGTATGAGTGCAGCCGAGCTGCGTGGTCGTGGATCGCGGCGGCGACGATAAGCTCGTCGGCTCCGGTCTCGACGACGAACCGGTCGAGTCCCGCCCGCACGGTTTGCGGCGAACCGACGAACGAGCGGTGCAGCATCGCCCCGACTCGCTCCTTCTCGGCCGGCGTCCAATACGACTCGATGTCGTCGATTGGGCGTGGCAGTCGCCCGCGATTGCCACGCTGGATGTTCGTGAACGTTTGCTGTGCGGAGGTGAAGAGCCAGCGTGCCGTCGCATCGTCGTCGGCGACGATCGCGTTGATGCCGACCATCGCGTAGGGCTGTTGCAGTTGCTCAGAGGGTTGGAAGCTCGAGCGGTAGAGGGCGAGTGCGGGCAGGAGCGCCTCCGGCGCGAAGTGCGAAGCAAAGGCATACGGCAGGCCGAGCATTCCGGCGAGCTGCGCGCCGAACAGGCTCGAGCCGAGGATCCAGAGTGGTACATGCGAGCCGGCGCCCGGAGTCGCTCGCACGGCCTGTCCCGGTTGCGGGTCGGCGAGGAAGTACTGCAGCTCCTGGACGTCCTGCGGGAAGCTGGCGGAGCTCGTCGGGTCGCGGCGCAGCGCGCGAACCGTGAGCTGGTCGGTTCCCGGCGCGCGACCGAGGCCGAGATCGATCCGGCCGGGGTGGAGCGCCGCGAGTGTTCCGAACTGCTCGGCGATCACGAGCGGCGGATGGTTCGGCAGCATGATCCCGCCTGCTCCGACGCGAATCGTCTGTGTCCCGGCTGCGACGTGAGCGATCACGACCGCGGTCGCGGCGCTCGCGATACCGACCGCGTTGTGATGCTCCGCGAGCCAGAAGCGGTTGTACCCCCACCGCTCGACGTGTTGCGCGAGGTCGAGCGAGTTCCGCAGAGCCTCGCCCGGCGTCGCGCCTTCGACAATCGGCGCCAGGTCGAGAACGGAGAGCGGCGGAAGCATGTACGCGGAGAGTACGCGGGCGCTGTGAGGCTCAGTGATGCCGAGTCGCGCGATGCCGAGTCGGATCAGGAAGCCCTCTGCCGGACTCGAATCGGCGCCCCCCTCCTTACCATTGAGGTCGGGAGGGGATCGGCCTACGCCATTTTTCGTGTAGCCACACCGTTTTTGCGTCTCGCTGGGCGGCGCGGATCTCCTCGTTTTGCGTTCTCGT
>JANYJX010000075.1 GCA_025358355.1 Actinomycetes bacterium
CGAGTTCGCTCGTGAGGCTGCGCTGCCGCCTGTTGGGGCACAAAACGCCCGGTCTGAGGCGGTTCCTTCTCGCTAGCAGCAACTACCAGCGCTGCCAACGGTGCGGCGAGCGTGTCCTCACGAGCGAACTCGAACGCCTCATCGGCGACAACCGGTTAAGCCGCAGATCGTCGAGCCGTACTGGTCGAATCCACCCAACCGTCGTCGGCCAAACCCGTCCAAAGACTGTCCGGGCGTTCAAGACCCAGACCCTCCGCTGTCGGCCAGCCCGCCGGCCCATCCGGATCGAGAATGTCCCCGCGACCCAGATTCGCAGTCCGATCGACTTCACGCTCGAACGCCGGCTCAGGAGTGCGGTAGCGAGACAGCGGCATAGTCGGCTCGATCCAACGGTTGCGTTCCTTCAACTGCAGATGATCCCTGATCGCGTCCTTGAAAGCCGAGTCCATTCGCTCCCCCTCCGTGACCGCCAGACGAGACCGTAGCCCCCGTCCCGGACGCTCCCCCCCGCGACAGTTGCGCGACAGTCGACACCCGCCTCAGGCGGTCTTAAGCGGAAGAACAGCGCACAGCGCCACTGCAGAGGCCGTAATCGGCGCTCACATGCGAGAAAGGGCTTGGCGGAGCGGCCCCGGAGTCGAACCGAGCAAGCCGTGGGTTACACGACCGGGCCGATTTTGAAGACCGGCTGAGCCACCGGGCCCGTGCCGCTCCGCGTCATCTGAGCGTAGCTGCGACCCGGGATAAGGGTTATGGCCTCTTGAAATGCGCCACCCGCCTGGGCGCCCGGGGCGGCGGCACCTGAGCGCTCCGCTGTCGGGGTTAGCGGAGGGTGGGGTAGAGAAGGGGCGGCGAGGGGAATGCCGCCAACGGTGGACATCGTCGTGCCCCGTCGGCATCCAACCGCCTGATTCAGCGCGCCCTCGGTGATGTCTCGCGCGGAGGCGATCCGGAACCTGCCAACCTTCGCGCAACCAATCCTTCACGTGGATCTCACCGACGAACTTCGTGCCCTCGGCACGAACGAGCCCGAACTCGTAGGTCTGCTCTCCGCCCTCGGTGACCCCAGCAAGCAAGCGCGGCGCCTCGCCGGGAGCGGTGAACTCCTCGAGCCGGCGCCCGATCAGCGCGGCCGCCGAGTCGAACCCGTGCAGCACAGCCGCGGGTTCGTTCGCCTCCACGATCTGCCCGTTCTCGTGGATCAGAATCCTCTCGAACGTCGAGTCGAGGAGCCTGCGGACCGTTGAACGGGTCTCTCCAATCTCGTCGCGGTCGTGATCCCGCGCCCACGTGGTCGCGAACAGAAGGGCGAATGCGACCAGGAGAAAGCCGATCGACTCGATTCCCGTCCCGCCACTCCCCGCGTCGCCGTTGACGAGGACGATCGTTGTCGCGGCGATCAGGTTGCCGGCGCCAACGACGATCGCGAGCCACCGGCAGAGCGCCAGCGTGGCGATCACCATGGGAAACACGAGGAAAGGAAGCTCGACCGCGCGGTCGGCGCCGGTCTGGCTGAGCTGGACGGCGCCAAACGCGTAGACCGACAACACCGTGACGGCGATCGCCGCGGCGGCCTCGAGACCCATCGTGCGACTGACGACGTAGAGCGCGATTGTCACCGGGACGGCGGCGACCGCCATGGCTATCTCGCGCGGGGCGGCGTTGACGAACGCAACCGTGGCGGCGACGGCGAACAGGACTCCAACGACGATCTCGAGTAAGGCGCCCGAGAGCAGCCGCGCCCGCCGGGGCAGCCACGGATCGGGCAGCCCGGGCGGCGGCGCAACGGCCCAATCGAATACCCAGGCGAGCGCCCAACCGCGCGCAGCTCCGAGACGGCGAGCGTCGATTAGACGCATATGGACCTTGGACGCGGAGCAAGCGCCGGCGAGAGCGGCTGCCACGGATTTCTCATGTTGGCGTGTGAGCCTGCGGGCGCACGGCAGGCGAATCGCACGCGAACCAACGGAGGAATCACATGAGCTCGATCCCGAAACGGACTGCCGCGGTCGCCGCCGCATGCGCATTGCTCGCCGGCGGCTCGCTCGCGGCCGTCGCGTTCGGCGCCGGCACGCACAAGGCCGGTGGAACCGCGACAACGACCTCGACTACAACAAAGAGCTCGCGCGGCTCCAACGAGAACGCGACGCACGAGTCCGGCGAGAGTGCGGCCCGCGAGGCCGACGAAGCAAACGGCCACGGGTCTGGCCCCGGCCGCGGTCACGATCGCGATCAAGGCGGCTCGTTCAAGCCGAACACCGATCCCGCGCATGAGAAGACCGAGAGCACCGAGCGCGCCGCACAAGAGGACGCCAGCCAGACGCCGACCGCCCCGTAGCCCCGTCCGATGCGTGGGTGGGACACCTGCTCCTGTCCCGCCCACGCCCACGGCTCGCCGTAAGATCGCGCATCGAGACCGACCCGCACTCACATGGCGCCGTCGAGGCGCTCGATCTGCTCGACTGGAAGCGGCGGATCTTCTCGCTCTACTCCGACGTTCGTGCTGCCGCCGACCCCGCTGCGGCCTGGCTCCACTGGCGCGACACGCGGGTCACGCTGTATCGCACGCACCCGCAGTCGCCTGTGCCTGAGCGCGCGCGCGCAGGCTACACCGCAGATGCGTTCTTCCCCTACGACCCGGCCTACCGTGTGATCGCGACCGCGACTGGCGCGCTACCGGAGCCGAGCCCGCTCCTCGCGAGCGTCGGCGGCACGCTCGCATTCAGCCGGATCGGGCACGCACGCTTCGAGTTGCTCGGCGGCGAGCACGAGCTGGAGCTGAGTTGGAACGACGGCTACGGCGGCGGCATCCTCCTCGCGGTCACCGACCGGACGAGCGGGAACGAGACCTACAGCGGCGGCCGCTACGTCCTCGATACGGTCAAGGGCGCCGACCTCGGGAACGAAGGGGCGTACCTCGTCGTCGACTTCAACTTCGCCTTCAACCCATCGTGCGCGTTCGACCCGAGCTGGGCTTGCCCGCTCGCGCCGCCAGCGAACCAGCTGCCACTCCGCCTCGAAGTCGGCGAGCGAGCGCCGTAGGCACCTCTAAACGACCTTCGCTGCGGGCCCTCTGTACGTGTCGCTGCCGAACCCGAGGATGGGCGCAAAGATGAAGCCCAAGAACGCCAACCCGACTCCGAACCCCGTCCCGCGGCCGAAGCTCTTTGCCAGATCGACGCCAACGATGATCCAGACGACGATGTTGACGATTGGGATCAGCATGAGGATGACCCACCACGTCTCGCGGCCGACGATCTTCAGGATTACGACGATGTTGTAGATCGGGATGATCGATTTCCAGCCCTCCTCGCCCGCCTTGGTGAAGATCTTCCACCAGCCCGCAATGACCGCGACGATGATCGCGAGATAGATGATGATGACGACGCCGCTCACGACATGCCTCCCTGTAGGCAACGGATTTCGAGCACAGTGACGTGCGGTGCGGACGGCACGGTGTCGTGCCGATCGGCCGTCTAGGATCGGCCGCGTGCCGCACATCCGGCTAGTCGAGATCGACGAGGCGACCGGGCTCCTGAAAGAGGAGTACGACGCGGGTATCGCGCGGGCCGGCAAGGTCTTCAACATCGTCAAGTCGATGAGCCTGCGACCGGGCGTGCTGCGCGCATCGATGGGGCTGTATCGCGCGATCATGTTCGGCCCGGCGGGCCTGTCGAGGCAGGAGCGCGAGCTACTCGCAACGGTCGTCTCGCACGAGAACGACTGCCACTACTGAACACGCGCACACGCAGACGACCTCCGTGACGAGGGCGCCCCGAACGACCTAGTCGAGCACGCGAAAGTGGACTACCGCGCCGCCGATCTCGACCCGCGCGCACGCGCGCTCTGCGACTTCGCTGTTCAGCTGACGCGCGAGCCGGCGCGCATCGCGCAGGCTGACATCGACGCGTTGCGGGCCGTTGGAGTCGACGACGCAGCGATCCACGACGCGATCCAGGTGATCGGCTACTTCAACTACATCAACCGGATCGCCGACGCAGTCGGCACCGAAGACGAGCCGGAGTGGAACTAGCCGTCACGGGCTCCGGCCAAACGCCCACCGCAGCCCGGCTTCGAACTGGCCACGCCACTCACCTTTCCTCGTCGGGACGAGTTGCAACGTCACCGGCAGGCCGAGCCGCTTGAGCGCGGCAGCGAAGTCGACCGTCTGCTGCTCCTTGAACCAGTGGCTATGCGTCGGGCCGCTCCCGAGGTAGAAGCGCGTTCCGAGCCGACGAAGCAGCGGAGCCTCCCGTGGGGCGATCAGCGTCGGGTTGTTCGCGGCCAGGGTGGTCGCGTCTGCTCCCTTGAACGGGCCGTCATGGAGTGGCGTGAAATAGCCGCTCCACGACTCGATCCGACCGAACAGCGACGGCGACCGGAGCCCGATGTCGATTGCACCGAAGCCACCCGCCGAGAGACCCGCGAGCGTTCGACCCGCGGCACTCGCGACCGAGGGCAAGTGCGCATCGACCCACGGTACGACGGCATGCACGAGATACGTCTCCCACGGCCCGGCCCACTCGCCGTTGTAGTGGACATTGTTGCCCGCTGCGGGCATGACGGCGATGAACGGGGTAACGGCACCGGAGGTGATCAGGCGGTCGGCGACGCCTGCGATGTCGAGCGAGTTGACGTACTCGTCCGGGTCTCCCGGCATCCCGTGCAGGAGGTAGACGACGGGGTAGCGCTTCGTCGCGTCCATGCCCGGCGGCAGGTACAGGAACCCTCGACGGAGCGGCTGTGGCGCACGCGGCCCCGGATAGGTGCCGCTCAAGAGCGTGCCGCCGTCGGGACCGCTCGCCACTCTGGTGAAACCCGGCACGGCAGGCGCGACGACTCCTGAGCTCCGCGCTGGCGGTAAGCCAAAGAGCCGAAGCGCGAACGGGAGGCGCCGGCACAGAAGACCCGACTGCCGGGCCTGGTCGACGGCGATCTGGTCCTCAGTGCTCCACCAGATCTGCAGCGACACGCCGGAGCGAGCGATTGCACGTGCGTCGTCCAGCGGGCTTCGTCGCGCGTACGCCCGCCTGTCGTGCGTCGGCAGATCGCCCCAGATTCGCGCATTGAATCGCGCCGGGACCCCACGACCGTGCGGCGAGATGACGAGTGGTAGCGGCGGATCATGACGAGGTCCGTACCAGCGCGGCAGGAGAACATGGGCACGACGCTCACGGCCGTCCCACGCCCTGTAGCCGATCCGCAGAAGCTGAACGTCTGCCGGCAAGACGTGTCGCCGCACCACGGCGGCCGGCGATGCGGAAACGGGCGCGGCGACCATCGTCTAGGCGGGGATCACCGCAGCAGGCGCCCGATCGACGGCGATGGACGGCGTCTCGCCCCGCGCGAGCCCCGCGCCGCCAACGACGACGGCTGCGAAAGCGATCGCTCGCGCGATGCCCGGCCAGCCCGCCGGGAGACCTTCGCCGAAAAGAACCAGCCCCGCCGCAATCGGCACCGCGTTCGTGAAGAGGGAGGCGAGGCCTGCGGTTGCCAGCACGGCACCTCGCTGGAAGCCGAGCTGGAGCGCGACGAACGCCAGCCCGTGGCAGACGAAGAGTGTCGCGACGAGTGCGAGACGCGCACCACCGCCGACCGCTGCCTTCGTCGCGACGTCTCCAGCCGCGTACAAGACGCCGGCGGCAATACCGAACACCGCCCCGGCGCGCACAAATCGCGTGCCCGTGCTGACGATCGCAGTCGCAACAACGATGGAGCCGCCAACCCAGATGAGCACCGCCCGAAGCGATCCGTGCTGACTCTGCGGCGAAGACCAGGCCAGCGACAGCGCAAGAGCGACGAGCCCGAACAGCGCCAGACCAAGTGCGATCAGCTCACGCCGTGCCGGTCGCGTGCCACCGAGCTGCCAGGCGAGCAGCGCGAGCACGCCGATCCCGCCCGCAGAGACTGACTGGACGAGCGAGAGCGGCGCGACTCGGAGTGCAGCGATGTAGAGCGCCCAGCCGCCGATCCCGACGGCGAACCCGATCGCCCAGCCCCGATGCGTGAAGAGCAGTCGTAGCGAGCGAAGCGGGCTACGCAGCGAGAGCGGCGGCAGCGCGGCGGCAGCGCCATGTTGGGCCCAGTAGCCCCAGTTGAGGGCCAAGGCCGAGCCGAGCGCCGCGCCGAGCCCGAAAGCAAGGCCCAGGGTCACGCGACCCGCTTGCCGGCGAACGGCAGGTACGACTCCGCGGAGAGCGCGGCCACCCCGATCCGCGGCAGATCGAGCCTGCTCTCGAAGACGACGAAGCGGCGCTGCCAGCGCGGGAAGAACTTGCGGTTGAAGAGCAGGAGATTGTCGAGCTGGAAGTGGCCCTTCAACGCGAGCAGCGCCTGGCGTTGGACGCGCTGCACGCCCGAGAGCACGGCTTCGGGGGCGAGCACGGCGGCGAACGGCGCGAAGTTGAGCGAGATTCGCTCGAAGCCGTTCTCCCGCGCCCAGGCAACCGACTCGCACACGAGCCACTCATTGAGGCCGTTCGGGGTCGTCCGCCGCCGAGGCATCGTCGACAGCGACAGCGCTGCGCCTCGATGCGAAACGGCGTAATGCAGAAAGCCTTGCGGCACTCCGTCCGGCGAGCGCGCGATCACGAACACTGCTTCGTTGCCGTCGAGCCTGAAGAGCGTGTCGATCGCCATCACAAAGCCACGTTCCGGTGCGCTTCCCCGCCACTCAGCTGCAATCGCCGCCAGCTCGACCCGCAGCGCCCGGCCGACGTCGGCTGCGCGAACGACGTCGGCCGTATAGCCCGCTGCGAGCAACCGCGAGGTCGACTGGCGCACCTTTCGTATCGCCCGACCCTCGAGTGAGAAAGAGGCAACATCGAGAACCGCCTCGTCGCCGTGGTACAGGGCGTGCAGTCCGTGGCGGCGGTAGAGAGCGAGACACTCCTCGGAGACGCCGAGGATCGCGATGCGCCAACCACGCGAGCGCGCGTGCGCGATGAAGTCTCCGGTCACCGCGTCGATCTCCTCCGGCGGACCCAGCGGATCGCCAGACACGATCGCAACACCGCCGACGACCCGGTAGGCGACGAGCGATCGCTCCCCGGCGCCGAAGAAGTACGACTTGTCGGCACGGAGGACGAACGGCGCGAGCGTGTCCGTGCCCCATTCGGCGACGAGGCGATGCGCCAGACCACGGCACCGCGCGTCCTCGTCGTGACGGTAGCGCCAGGGCGCGAGCCACGCCGCCAGCAACGCAGCCGCGCCGGCGAGGCCGAGCGCGAACACCGACGGCCCGAACCAGCTCCCGAACGGTCCCGAGAGATGCTGGGAGCCCCGCAACGATCCACCGACCAGCGTCGTCGTCGTCTCGCGCACGGCGAATCCCACGCTGAACGGCCGGTCGGCCGCGAGCCGGTTGGCCCACAACGCCATGAAGCCATACGCGTAGATCCCACCGACGATCACTGCAAGGCGCTGGAGCAGCCGAGCCCGGGTCGCCGGGTCACCGGGGTGCGCGAAGTCAGCACGCCGGGCTAGGAGCGCCGCAGCCAACATCCCCGTGACGACGGCGCCATAGTCCCGATGCACCAGGTGGATCACAGTGGAGCCGATCAGCAGGCCGAAGGCGAGCTGCCAGGCCCGGTGGTGGCCGCGCGCAAGACCGCGCGAGACGTAGACGAGGGCGAGCCCGAGCGGCGCTGCCAGCGCGCTCGCAACCGGCCTGACCTCCGGTGCGAACTCCGAGAGAAGCGTCGCGCTGTGCTCTGGAAGGAACGAGTCGACGACGGCGAGGACGCCAGCCGCCGCGGTGAACCAGGCGAGCACGACCCGCATCTTCGGGCGCTCGACCGCATCGCCACGAGCGAGAAGCGCGCCAGCGAGGCCCGCGAGGAGAGCAGGTAGAACGACCGCACGCAGCAGGCCGGCGTCCCGAAACGCCGATTCAGCAGCGATTTGACGCACAACGAGGATCGAGACGCCTGTCGTCAGGTATGCCCAGAAGGCGACGAAGAGCCCGGCGAGAAGCGCGGCAGGCAGCCGTCCGAGCGAAACCGCACGTGCGAGCAGACCGAGCGCAAATGCCGCCGTCCCCCACACCGCGACGAACAGGACGAGTGGCACCGACGAGTGCTTGGAGAGCTCGTCGAGCGGCAACGCCTCGCCCACGACCGGACCCGGCAGATGCACGGCCGGCCCGACGAGGTAGAGCCAACCGTTTGCCGCGAGGACGATCGCGAAGGCGACAACGACGGCCGCTGCCCCGATCCCAACGCGCGTCAGCCTACGCATGTTTCCCGCCGATGTGCGCCGAAGCGACGAGGAAAGCGTTCGTCGCCTGGGCGCGCCAGATCGCCCAGTTGTGGCCACCGCGAACGAGCCGGAAGCTGTGCGCTACCCGGTCGCGGGATAGCTTGGCCGCGAATGCGGAGTTCTGGTCGTGGAACGAGTCGGTCGTCCCCGAGTAGAGCCACACGTAGGCGCCCGTGCGGCGCAGCTTCGGCGCGGCGCGCGCGAGCGTCAGGAGAGGGCTGTTCGCTGCGAGCCGGGCTTGGTCACCGCCGAAGATGCTCTTCAGGTTCCCGGCAAGCTGGTAGCCGGACCAGCTCTCGAGCACGCGGAACTCGCCTGGGTGATGAAGACCGATGTTGAGCGCGCCATAGCCGCCCTCGGAGAGCCCGGCAAGCACACGGTCTGCGCCGAGAGGGATCGTCCGGTAGCGCGCGTCGACGGCCCGCACGAGATCGTGCGCGACGAAGGTCTCCCAGCCCTCGCCTGTCCCGATCCCGTTCGCCCACTCCTTGTCCGTGAAGGTACTCGTGGATCCGAACGGCAAGACGAGGATGAACGGCCGAATCCGCCGCTTCGCAAGCAGGACATCCTCGACGACTCCCATCTGAACCGTCTTCAGGAACGCCGCCGGACGGCCAGGGAAGCCGTGCAAGAGGTACATCACCGCGTAGCGCTGCCTAGGGTTGGTCGCATAACCAGGCGGCAGGTAGACGTCTACCGGCTGGCTGCGGCCGCCAAGGGCCGGACTCGCGACGAAGAAGCGTTGCGTGACACCTACCTCGTGCACGAACGCAGGGTCGCGCGGCGGCGGAAAGCCTCGATAGAGCCAGAAGTTGCGGACATAGTGGAGCGTGCCGACCAGGCCGATCGCCACAAGCAACGCGATTGCGAACCCAGCCATCAAGCGAGAGCCCCAGTTGCCCCAGGGTCGCCAAGAAGGCGATTCGCGCAGGTCTCCTGTCGTCACTGCACGGAGTCTCGACGCGAGCCGTCCCGGTGGCTATCGGGCGGTCGGGCGATTGCCACCTTCTGCACGTCCACGATCGGAGGAGCAAGAGATCCTCCGAATGGAGGAGAAGCGCTAACCCGTGGCGGCGAGGTGATCGAGGGCGAGGCCGAGCCAGGCTGCGGCATGACGCGTCCAAAGCGATTGGACATGCCCGCCCGCGAACAGCCGAAACAGGTGAGGTACATGCGCGGCTGCGAGCTCCCGGTCGAACTGCTTGTTCTCCGCACGGAAACGGCTGTCGGCCGTCCCGACATAGAACGCGAGGAACGTTGCGTTGCGCACGAATGTCGGCCTGAGCCCGGCGATGAACGAGTGTGCGCTCGCACGGGCGTTCTTCGTTGGCGAACCGAGGTCGAGTCCGACGCTGCCGGTCGGGTCGGTCGGATGGAAGTACCCACTCCAGGACTCGATCGCAGAGAACGCGCCGAGATGATGGAGACCGAGCAACATCGCGCCGTAGCCACCGGCCGAGACACCGACAATCGCGCGACCCCGACGCGACGGGATCGTGCGGAATCGCCTGTCGACAAAACGCGGCACCTCGACGGCGACTGCGGTCTCCCAGTTGCGACCCAGGCCCGAGTCGAGGTACTCGGTGTCCGGCTCGCCGTCGCGTGCGCCCTGGATCGCAACGACAATCGCGTCTCGCCCGAGCGTTGTCATCGCCCTCCGCAGGAAATCGGTGTTCCGATAGGCGACCGACGATGCGGGCAGGCCGTGGAGGAAATAGATGACCGGGTAGCGCTTCGTGGTCGTTGAATAGTCGGGCGGCAGATAGATGCGAAGCCCGATCTCGTCGCGCAACGCATCCGAGCCGAAGCCGACGTCGACGGCGGACGGCCATTCCGCCGCGGAGCTTCCTGCGTCCAACGAGACGCCTCCGATCGCGGCGGCGGCAAGAAGGACGAGCGCGAAACGCGCCGCCAGGCTACGCCGCCGTTGCACCCGTACGGAGCAGAGCGGTGAGCGACCGCGGGAGCTGACCCTCCGCAACGAGAGCCGCAAGGCCGATCGCAGGCAGCGCCGCCGAGCCTTCGTAGAGCAGATAGCGAGGTTCCCAGCGCGGGAAGAACTTTGCATTGAAGCGGTACAGGCTCTCGATCTGGAACCAGCGGCTCGCGAACCCGAGCAGTCGTGCGAACAAGCGATCTACCCGCCCGCGAGGGCTCCGCAACGGACGGGCGAAGGCAGCGAAGTTCAAAGAGAGCTCCTCGACGCCGCGCTCGCTGAGCAACTCGATCGATCGGACGACCATAAACTCGGTGAGCCCGTTCGGTGTATCGCGATCGCGCCGCATCAGAGAGAGCGACATTGCAGGGCGACCGTACGACGGAAGGAAATGAATCCAGCCGCATGCCGTCCCGTCTGCGGCCCGCGCCACCACGACGAGGCCATCGCGTGCCGGGCCATCGGTGAGGCCGCCGATCGACATCGCGAACCCGCGCTCCGGTTCGCCTTCGCGCCACCGGTCAGAGATCGCCTCGAGCTCCGCAAGAGTCGCCGCGGTCAGATCGGCGACTGCCTCGACCGACGCCGTGAAGCCGCCGGCGACGAGACGGCTCACCGACTGGCGCACCTTGCGGATCGCCCGACCTTCGAGTGAGAACGCGCCGGTCTCGACGATCGCCTCGTCACCGAGGTAGAGCGACCGGAAGCCAGCCTCCCGCCAGCACGCTGCTGCCGACTCACTGGCGCCGGTCACTCCAAGCCTCAGGCCATGCCCGTCCGCGAACGCGCGCGCTTCGTCAATCAGCGCCGGTGTGGCATCGTCCGGGCCTACGGCGTCGCCCGCCACGAGCAGGACGCGACCCTCGATGCGGTAGCCGAGAAACGCCCGCCGGTCGGGGCAGAACAGATATTCCAGGTCATCCCGGAGCTTGAAGCACGCAAGCGTGTCGCGGCCGTGCTCGCGCACGACTTCGCGCGCGAGACGGCGCTCCGGCGCGGCTGTGCAGGCGGGTCGGAGCGGCCGGAAGACTGCCAATGCTGCAGCAAAGAGCGCCAGGATCATCAAGCCGCGGACGACGTATGGGGCGACAGGATCGTCGAAGAGGATCGGCCCTGACTGCCAAGACAACAGCGACCACGCCTCCCGCGCCGCCGTATCGATGCTCGGGTCGGTATGGCCCGCCATCCAAACCGAGACGACGGATGCGACCGAAATCGCGAGCGCGGCGATTGCCAACGGGACGAGCGACGAGCGAAGCGCGAACCGCTCGTGCTCGACCTCGAACGCCTGGCGGCCACGGAAGAGCCCGACCGCAAGAGCCACATCGATGGTCGCCTCTTCCACATCGAGGCCTTTGAAGATGTTCAACAACGCCAACCCGAGCAGCAGAACGACCGCGAGGTGAAGAGCGCGCCGCCGACGGCGATAGAGGTACACCGACGCAAGCCCGAGCGCGACGCTGAGTGGCAATGCGATCTGGTGGAAGATCGGCAAGCTCGAGATCGGCTCGAGGCCCAGAAGCAGTCGGCCTCGCCAAGCGATGTTCGGTGTAAGCGCGGACACCGCGTTGACGATCGCCACAAGAAGTGTTGCGGCTGAGACGACCAGCGGAAGCCCTGGGCGTCTGGCACGAAGGGCCGTCGCCGGACGATGTACGGCGACACGGCTGTGGATCGATGTGTTCCGTAGGCGTGGGAACAGATCGCGCCAGTCCTTGATCACGAGCCAGGCGCCAACCAACCCGGCGGCAACGAAGCCGTCGGTCAACTGGATGACATCGAAGGCGACGGCGACGGAGACCGCAGCCACAACCGCGATCCCGAGCGCAAACTCGTGAACGCGTTGCCCAAGGATGTAGACCCGGGGCCCGTACTCGTGGTGCTCTACCCGGATCAGGGTTGGCGCCTTACCTGGGCGCCGCCGCTTCGCCGAAGGCGCGCCCCGCCCCCGAACGATCCCGTCGGGTAGGCGCCACCCGCGTCGAGCCAGAGCGTGGCGGCGCGCAGGGACGGCGGGTTCCCGTTCGAGGGGGGCGGATTCACGGAATCATCATCGTGGGCGAGGCTGAGGCGCCGGCATCGTTCGACCGGACGACCGCGTGGAGGAGCTTTCGCGCTGGCTCCCCACAACTCCTACCGGGGCAAGCGTACCTCGGCGCGCGTCCCGGCGCCCGGTCGAGACACGACGCTCATCCGTCCACCCGCGGATTCGACCCGCACCCGCTGGGAGGCGAGCCCGATGTGGCCGTCGGCAAGACGCGCGGCCAGCTGTCCCGGATCGAGGCCGCAGCCATCGTCCTCGACGACGAGCACGACGTCGCCGTTCGCCCGAGACAGCTCGACTTCGAGCCTTTGCGCGCTCGCATGGCGAACGACATTCAAGACGAGCTCCCGGGCAGCGGAGAAGAGCAGCTGATCGTGGCGGCCGCCAACATCTGGACGCAGATCGAGCGCTAGCTCGAGCCCACCGTGGAGAGCCGCTCGCTCGGCGACGCTTCGTACCGCCGCCTCGAGCCCGGCCTCATCGAGCACATAGGGGTGCAGCTCGAAGATTGCCTCCCGAAGATCACCGACCGTCTCGCGCACTGCCTGCTCGGCGCGCGCCAGAGCCGGATGCGGGGCGGTTTCGGCGGCTTCGTCGAGTTCGTGCAGCGCTGAGAGGAGATTCTGAACGGCGTGGTCGTGCAAGCTCTCGGCGAGCGCCTTCCGCTCCCGCTGCTCGGCAGAGAGCGCATCGGCGAGTAGCCGCGAGCGCGAGTCCGCAAGCTGCTCCACGGCTTCCGTGCGCCTGGCGAGCAGCGCCGAGAGGAGGACGCACGCGGCACCCACCCACGCCAGGTAGCCGGCGTAGGTCGCGATGAATCGTTCCGCGTCGTTGCCCTTGCCCGCCGGGTGTGCGATGCCCTGGATCACGTAGGCGACGATCGTCGCGCCGGAGGCCAGCGCGGTCACCGTCGGGCGAAAGCGAAATGCGACCAATATCGGGATCAGGGCGTAGGCAAGCCGGGCGTTCGAGAAAGGGCCTCCCGAAAGTTCAGCGAGCGCTGTGATGAACGCGACATCGAGTGCGGTTGCGATGAGGCCGAAGCGAGGGTCGGTGCGTCTCAAAGTGACCCAGGCGAGCGCCCCGACGCTCCAGGCGGCGAAGAGCGCGAAGACGATGTAGAAGTCCGCTCGCTCGGGATTCGGATGCGGCAGGCTGCGGGACAGCAGGAGCAGTCCGATCGCCGGAAGCCGGAGCCACGCGACGAGGCGCTCCGTCTCGCCGACCGCCGCCCGGGCACGCTCCGTGACGGGTGGGCGCACTGTCGACCTACTCGATCAGCCCGCGCCGCATCGCGGACGCTACGGCCGCTGCGCGATCGGAGACGCCGAGCTTCTCGTACAGGTGCTGGACGTGCGTCTTGACCGTCGTTACGCCGAGGAACAGCTCCGTCGCAATCGTGGGCAGGCTCTTACCGTCTGCGATCAGCCGGAGGATCTGGTGCTCTCGGTCGGTGAGCGCGGGTGCATCGCGCCGCTTCCTGAGCCGAATCTCTGACGCGAGCCCCGTGGCCACCTCGGGCGGCAGCACCGTCTCACCCCGGGCGCAAGCGAGCACCGCGTCGACGATCTGCTCGCGGCGCGCCTCCTTCGGAAGAAAGCCTGCAGCACCGGTCTCGACTGCCTTGTAGACGATGCCGCTGTCGGTGAACGCCGACACGAGAAGGACACGGGTGGTGAGCCCGTCGCGGTTGACCGCGTGGATGATGGCGACGCCGTCGAGTTCCGGCAGGCGGTAGTCGACGAGCGCCACGTCGGGCAGGTGCTCGCGGATCGCGGCGAGGGCGGAGCGACCGTCCCCCGCCTCGGCGACGACATCGACCTGGCCGCTGGACAAGAGCGCGCGGACGACGCCGTCACGGTAGAGCGGATGGTCATCGGCGACGACCACCGTAATCTTCTTCGAGGTCATCCGACCTGGTCATCGTACTCAGGGCGTGCAGCGTTCGGCATCCTCCGACCGACGGGCCAATCGGCGGATAACGCGTTGGCGCCGCGTCGTCGACACTCGGGACATGGCTGCCCAAGTCATCGTGGGACAGGACGAGATCACGATCGAGCTCTCGGGCTGGAACGCGTTGCCATCGTTGCGGCGCATCATCCGCATCCCTCTGGCGGCGATCCGCTCGATCCGGACCGACCAGCTTCCGGAGAGCGAGAGCCTGTCGGCGATTGCGAGCGTCGCAGGCCCGCTGACCGGCGTTCGCACGGGCTCCGTCGTGCACGACGGCCGGCGAGTGTTCCTCGCCTACCGGCCCGGCGCCTCCACGGTCACGCTCGAGATCGACCGCGAGCACTTTCCGGAGGTCGACTACGACTCCGTCGTGCTCGGCGTCGATCCTTCGTCCGTCGAGTTGGCCGAGCCCGACGCCCCCTGATTCGCAGCCCGGCTCGTGGACCGGGACGCCGCCCGGCGCAGCACGCGACTGTCGCCAACCCGTCTCGTGACGCCGTCGATGTCGAACCGTTCGAGCAGGAGCTGGGCGTCTCGGCGGCCAGTTCCGACGAGGTCGCGAAAGCGCGCGAGCGCGATGTCGCCGGTGGCCTCGCACTCGCGGATGAGCGCGTCGCGCGCGGTCGCGTACGAGTCAGCGCCGATCGCGTACGAGTCGCCGAGACGAACAAGCCGACCCTGACGTTCGAGCGCGCGGGCGAGTGCTGGATCGTCGATCTTCGTCGCGACCACACCCGCCCCGGCGAGAAGCCGCTCGAGCGCGGCGACCTCGGACTCGCGATGGGCGAGCGACTCGTGGGCGCCGGGGAGATACAGGTGCGAACCGCGCCGCTCGAGGCCGAGCAGCGGCACGATTTCCGCCGCCCACGGCTCGGCCGGCGCAGGCACGCCGGGGTCGAGCGGGTCGGCGGCCGCGATCCGCTGGTGGAGGCTCTCGCGCAGTTCGTCGAGCCACGCTTCCGCGTAGAGCCAGTCGCCGGCGCGGGCCGCAGTTGTCAGCGCGCCGTCGACCAAATGCTTGAGCGAGTCGGCACGGACCGGCGCGTAGATTGTCGCGGCGATCTCACCGCGCTCGACGAGATCGAGTCGGGCGGCGTCACGATGCCGTGGCGGTGCGGGATCGAGCACGCGACCGCCACCGACGGTCGTCGCGTCCCGGAGGACGACGCGATCGCCTCGTGCGGCGACGAGGGGCGACGACAGGCGCAGCTGCGCGCCGTGCTCTCCGATCCGATGGACTCGCGCGGGGACGCGAGTCGTCCCATGATGCACGGTCAGCGTGGCCCCGTCCGGAATGGGCGCGACTTCGTCGAGAGACACGTCCAAGCGATACGAGACCGGAAAGGCACCGGGCGCGATGAGCGCATCACCCGGGCGAAGCTGCTTTCGCTCAATCCCGGGGATCCCGAGCGCGACGCGCTGGCCAGCCTCCGCCTGGCCGACGGGCGCGTCGTGCACCTGGACCGAGCGCACGCGCACTTCCGTGCCGCTCGGCTCGGCGCGGAGGACATCTCCGGCGGAGATCGATCCCGACCAGAGCGTGCCGGTCGCGACCGTGCCAATTCCGCGCAGGGTGAATACGCGATCGACGTAGAGCCGCGCTGGACCCTCGCCGTGCGTTGGCTGCGCGCCGTCGGCGGCTCGCGCAATCGCGGCCCGAAGGTCGTCGAGGCCTGCTCCTGTCTTCGCGCTGACGGCGACGACCTCGGCTCCCGGGACCAGCTCGCGCGCCTCGTCGAGCGCTAGCTCGAGCGTCTCGGCGTCGACCGCATCGGCCTTCGTCACCGCCACGACACCGCGTTCGATCCCGAGCAGACGGAGGATCGCGAGATGCTCACGCGTCTGCGGCCTGGCACCTTCTCCCGCGTCGACGACCAGCAGGAAGAGGTCGATCCCGGTCGCGCCCGCCACCATCGCCCTGACAAACCGCTCGTGCCCCGGAACGTCAACGAGCGACAGCCGCCGCCCATCCGCGAGATCGAGCGGCGCGTAGCCGAGGTCGATCGAGATCCCCCGCCGCTGCTCCTCCGGCAACCGATCCGTGTCCTTCCCGGTCAGTGCCCGAACGAGCCACGTTTTCCCATGGTCGATGTGGCCGGCGGTGCCAATCGTCAGCGGCATGGGCTCACGAGTCGCGAGCAGCTACGACCGCTGCGGCGACCACCTCGATGTCGGCATCCGCCAGCGTCCGGCAGTCGAGGAGCAGGCGGCCGTCGCGGACGATGCCGACGATCGGTGGCTCGCCGGCGCGGAGCAGATCGGTGAGCGACTCCTCGACAGCGCAGGCGAAGCTCGGCAGTTCGGCGAGCGGCAGCGCGCCGCCGCCGACGCGCGCGACCGTCTCCTCGACCTCACCTCCGACGAGCGCGGCCAGCCGTTCGGCCCGCGCTCGCACCGTCTCGGCCGGCTCGTCGAACATGCGCAAGACGGGAATCTCGCGCCGCGCGCGCTCCGGATCGAGGCAAAGCTGGAGCGTCCCTTCGAGCGCGGCCAGCGTCAGCTTGTCGGCGCGCAACGCACGCTGCAACGGATGGCGGCGCAGCTTCTCGACGAGGTCGGCGCGACCGACGACGATTCCAGCCTGTGGGCCGCCGAGCAGCTTGTCACCCGAGAAGCAGACGAGATCAGCGCCGGCGGCGAGGCTCGACGTCGCGGTCGGTTCGTCGCCGACATCGAACGGCGCGCCGGAGCCGAGATCGTCGACCAGCGGCAACTCGTGGCGCCGCGCGATCTCGGCCAGCTCGCCCAACTGCGGCTGCCCAGCAAAACCCACGACGCGGAAGTTCGACTGGTGCACGCGCAGGAGTAGCGCCGTCTCGGGCCCGATCGCGCGCTCGTAGTCGGCAGCGCGGGTGCGGTTCGTCGTCCCGACCTCGACGAGCCGTGCACCCGATCGCGCGAGCACATCGGGAATGCGGAATCCGTCGCCGATCTCGATCAGCTCGCCGCGCGACACGAGCACCTGACGTCCCTCGGCCAGCGCGGCCAACGCGAGCAGAACAGCGGCGGCGTTATTGTTCACAACGAGCGCAGCCTCTGCGCCCGTCAGCCGAGCGAGCAGCCCCGCGAGATGATCCTGTCGCGAACCGCGCGCGCCAGCTTCGAGGTCGTACTCGAGATTGGAGTAGCCGCCGCCGACTTCGACGACGCGCGCGAGCGCGGCTTCGGCCAGCGGCGCGCGGCCCAGGTTCGTGTGCACGAGCACGCCGGTCGCGTTGAGCACGCGTCGCAGCGAGTGTCGCCGCGCCGACTCGAGCTGCGCGAGAACGAGCTTTGCAATATCTCCCGGATCGCGACCGGCCCGAATCTCAACCCGCGCGCGATCGAGTACCGAGCGCGCCGCCGTCACGACAAGCGCGCGCGGCTCCGCAGAAAACTGGGGATCGGCGAGCAGGCTGTCGACGGACGGAAGGTCGCGAAGAGTGGGCGCCATCTCGCCTGAGTGTAGGACGAATCGAGCTATACGCTGCCGCGATGGAGCCAACCTGCGAATGGCGCGGCCAGTTCGAAAACACGGAGCTGAACGCGCTTCATGCGGAGGCGTTCGAGCACCGGGCGTTTCCGGACCGTGAGTGGGACTGGAAAGGACAGGTGCACGGGCACAGCCTGGGCTGGGTCTGCGCACGCGATGGCGAGCAGCTGGTCGGCTTCGTCAACGTGGCGTGGGACGGCCTCGTCCACGCCTTCGTGCTGGACACGATGGTCGGCTCGCAAGCCGGCCGGCTGGGGATCGGGACACAGCTCGTCGCCATCGCAGTTGCCGAAGCGCGTGCCGCTGGCTGCGAGTGGCTCCACGTCGATTTCGAGGATCACCTGCGTCCGTTCTACTTCGACGCCTGCGGCTTCAAACCGACAAACGCCGGGTTGATCGCGCTCTAGCACTGTAGGGGTGAGGCTTTGCCTCGCCCTCACGCGGCGAGCGCGGGCAACAACTCACGCAGCAGCGCGGTAAGCCGGCCCTGCGCCGACGCGCCGACTGCCAGCACCTGCTTGTGGTCGATCGACTCAGGCAGCACGCCCGCGGCCATGTTCGTGACGCACGAGATCGCGAGACAGCGCAAACCCATATGGCGCGCCGCGAGCACCTCGGGCACGGTCGACATGCCAACGAGATCGCCACCGATCGCGCGGGTCATCCGGATCTCGGCAGGTGTCTCGAACGCCGGCCCAAGCCATGCCGCGTACACGCCTTCGGGCAACTCGAAGCCGAGCCGCGCCGCCGCGTCGTGAGCCGACGCACGCAGCCCGGGGTCGTACGCATCGGACATGTCCACAAAGCGCGGGCCAAGCGACTCGTCGTTCGGCCCGATCAGCGGCGAGGCTCCTTGCAGATTGATGTGGTCGGAGACGAGCACGAGCTGCCCTGGCGCGAGATCCTCGCGAACGCCGCCGCACGCGTTCGTCAACACGAGCGTTCCCACGCCGAGCCGCGCCAGCACCCGCACGCCGAAGACAACCTCGGCGGCCGAGAAGCCTTCGTACAAGTGTGCGCGACCGCGCATCACCGCGAGCGGAACGCCGCCGACTGTCCCAACGGCGAGCTTCCCCGCGTGCCCGAGCGCAGTCGACAAAGGCCAGCCAGGGATCTCGCCGTAGGGAATCTCGACCGGCTCCTCGAGCTCGTCGGCGAACCCGCCAAGACCACTGCCGAGAACAACAGCAACACGCGGCTCCAGCGACGTTTGGCCGCGAATCAACTCCGTGGCCGCGTCAACCATTCGCCCGGCCGGCCTCGTACGCGGCGACGACGGCCCGAACAGCCTCGTCCGGATCGTCGGTCACGAGCATCAGGTCGAGGTCGCTCGCCGAGATCATCCCCTTCGCGAGCAGCTCCTTCATCGCCCAGTCGAGCATCTCGCCCCAGTAATCGGAGTCGAACAGGACGAGCGGGAAGTGCTCGATCTTGCCGGTCTGGATCAGGGTCATCGACTCGAACAGCTCGTCGAGGGTGCCGAAGCCGCCGGGGAAGACGACGAACCCTTCGGCCGCTTTCACGAACATCGTTTTGCGCGCGTAGAAGTGCTTGAACGTCAGCGAGACGTCGCAGTATGGGTTGCCGGATTGCTCGTGCGGCAGAGCGATGTTGAACCCGACGGAGAGCCCGCCGCCGTCGCGCGCGCCGCGATTCGCCGCTTCCATTACGCCCGGGCCGCCGCCGGTGACGACCGCGAAGCCCGCGGCGGCGAAGCAGCGACCGACCTCGCGCGCCGCGTCGTAGGTCGGCGATCCATCCTTGACGCGCGCCGAGCCGAAAACCGTCACCGCCGGCCGGTCGATCCGATCGACGGCCTGGAACCCGGCGAGGAACTCGGCCGCGATCAGCGCGACATCGGTCGCCGGGGTCGGCTCACGCCGGAAGACACGGCGGTCGAGCTCGCGCGGGGGCTGCGCCTCGCTCACAACCGGTGCTGGACGACATGCGACGCCATCATCCCGAGCACGAGCGCAACTGCGATACCGACGTAGAGCGCGCCCGCGGCGAACCCGAGTCGGCGCGCTTCGGCCGGATCGCGTCGACCCTCGCCGCGCAACAAGGCCCGCACGCTCTTGAGGATATGGCCGCCGTCGAGGAAGCCAATCGGGATCAGATTGAAGAGGTTGAGCAGAAAGCCCGTGTAGGCAAGCGCAAGCAGCAACTGGGAGTGCTGCGACTTCCCGACGGCGAAAGCGATTGAAGCGCCAGCCGCTCCGGCAATCGGCCCGGCGAGCGAGACGAGCGCGTTCTGCCACGGATCGATGCGTCCCGCGCCCAGGCGCACATACGCCATCAGAAACGGGATGAAGACCGGGAGTGATGGGTTGAGCCCTTGTCGCTTCGCCTCGACGTAGTGGCCCATCTCGTGCGCGAGGATCAGCGCGACGAAGCCGACGCCGAACTTCCAGCCCCAGATCAGCGCGTAGCCGCCGACGGCGATGAAGATCGAGAAGAACTTCAGCAGGACGAAGCCGAACTTGACGGCGACGCCGATCAGCGCCACGATCGGCGCGAAGATCCGCCGCAAGAGACTGCGGAACGGCTGATCCTTCTGGTCCGACATGTATTGCTCGTACGGCGGCGGCTCCACGGGCGCGGGCGCCGCTCCATAGGTGGCCGGCGGCGGCACGATCGGCGGCGGCTCGGGCGCGGCCGGGGCAGCCTCGTCGTCAGGCTCGTGCGCGCCCGGGAGCTTCCACCAGCTCGGCTCTTCGCGACTCATCTCGTCACGTTGTACCCGCTGCGTAGGAGGTCGGCGAGTCCGCCGCTGGAGCGGCCGCCGACGTGCACTGAGCGCCGGCCGGTACCGTTGTGGGGTGGAAACGTGCTCGGTCTGCGGCTCGGCACTGCCTCCGGTGGCGCTGAAATCGCGCGATCCGTTCTGCAGTAGGCCATGCGCGCAGGAGCACCACGGGACGGGCGAGCCGGCCGAGCGAGCTCGTGCGGCGAAGGCGCAGTACGAGCGGCACATCGAGGATGGCACCGACGCGACGTCCCTCGAGCTGCGCCGGGTCACCGTCGACGAGCGGCAGAAGCTGATGGTCGAGGGGCGTTACTCCGAGGAGTTCCTGCGGGCGTTCGCCGCATATCTGATCGAGCATCGCGAAGGCAAGCGAGTGGACACGATCACGTGGTTCTCGCCAAGAGGCAGCGGCCCGATCATGCGACGCTGGGAAGACGAAGAAGTCGCCTAGCGCGGCTCGGCTGCCGCACCGCTCGAACCAGGATTCATCACCGATTGATCTAGGCGATCGCCGGGGGTGAGGTACTTCGTTGCCTCGGCGAAGCTCTCCTTCGCGGCGGCCAGCGCGGCCCTGAGCTCCAGAGTTTGGGTAGCTCTCGCGTCGAGCATGAGGTCGGCGGGGGTCTCATAGAGGCTGCCGGTCAGGCCGAGATTTTGAAGCCCACGCACCGCCGCGACCCTAGCTCTCTCGATGCGCGGCGTCGTTACCCTTCTGCTTGAGAAGCGTGCGTCTCCAACCAAAACCGTCGCCCTTGAGCCTTTCACCCGCGCGCGCAAGGTGTGCTGGCGTCCGAGCTGCGCTGACCGCTGCGATCTCAGCTTTCGTCTGCTTCACCGCAGACGAGAAAGTGGCTCGAACCGACGCGGCGCCTCCTGGGCGGTCCCCGCGAACGCAAGCGCGCAAACAGCTGCGAAGCTCACCATGATCAGAAGGCCGCAAAACGAGCGCACGACCCTGCATCGGCAATAACAACGTCTCTCACTGAACCGCGAGCCGCGCGCTGGAACGCCAGCAAGTGACAGGGGGTTCGTCGTACTACCCGGGTGCTACGGGCGCGTCAGGCGATGCTCTACGCGAGACCTCGGCCTGATACTGCGCCTCGCTTCCGATCCATTCCTCGCCGCCTTCGTAGAACTCCTTTTTCCACAGCGGGACGCGCTTCTTGAGCGTGTCGATCGCGTCGCGGCACGCGGCTAGGGCATCGCCGCGATGCGCGGCCGACACGGCGATCACGACACTCGTCTCGCCGATTCCGACGGTCCCGATGCGGTGGTGGATCGCAATGTCGACCAAGTCGTAACGCGTCTTCAACTCGCCGGCGATCTCGGCCATGGTCTCCTCGGCCATGCCTTCGTAGGCCTCGTACTCGAGTCGGACAACCGCGCGGCCCCGGGCATGAGCACGCGTCGTCCCGATGAAGGTCGCGATCGCGCCGGCATCGTCACTCGCCACTTCGCGGACAACATCGTCGAGCGAGAGCGGCGTCTCGGAGAGCAGGAACGCGCCACCGGAGACAGGCGGGACCAGCGCTACCTCGTCGCCGTCGGCCAAAGCCGAGTCGCGCGCCGCGTAGCTGCGGTTGACCGCGTAGAGCAACCCGGCAGGCTCCTCGCCGAGCTCCAGCAGCGCCCAAATATCCGCCACCGTCGCGCAGTCGGGAAGCTCGAGTGAGCGCTCCCGAACGCCCGCCTGCTCGCGCAAACCCGCGAACAACCTGACCGAGATACGCATCGCGCCAGCGTACCCGCGCGACCTACGACGGTTGCCTTGCGACGCCGTGACATGTTACATCTGCATCGAATGACAGCCCTTCTCCCACGCTCGAACCTCAACGAGCAGGTCTACGAGACGCTCCGTAGCCGCCTGCTCAGGCGCGAGCCGGGTGCAGGCGCGAAGCTCTCGCTGCACGAGCTAGCGGCCGAGCTGGGTGTCTCGCGCAGCCCTGTCCATCACGCTCTGACGCGGCTCGTCTCCGAGGGCCTGCTGACGGTGCAGGCGCGGCGCGGCTACTACGTGACGCCGGTGACCCATGACGCTGTCGTCGAGGGCTACGACGTACGACTTGCGCTCGAGCTGCACGCGGCGGAGGCGTCGGTCGGACGGCTCGACAGCTCGCAGCTCGGCAGGTTCCGGCAGCTCTCGGACGCGACCGAGGTTGCGATCTCGCATGAGGAATGGGACACGACAAACGCCGCATTCCACGAGTTCCAGATCGACCTCGCCGACAACGCGCTGCTCTCGCGGTTCTATCGCGAGCTGACCGTGAACCTGCTGATGCAGGTCATCCGCGGTGGCCGGCTCGAAGGCGGCGAGTACCTCGTGACCGAGCATCGCGCGATCGTCGACGCGTTCGAGAACGCCGACCTGGCCGCGGTGCGAACGGCTGTCCGCACGCATATCGAGACTGGCCAGCGAATCGCGCTCGAAGCGATCGAGCGCGCCGGCGGCGTCTTGTAGAGATTCTCCCCGGCGTACGATGCGCCGGTGGATCGCCGCGAGACCGACTCCGGAATCGAGATCGCCCCGGTCTACGGCGCCGACGACGCAACCGGCCCCACCGATTTTCCAGGCGAGTTTCCGTTCACGCGGGGGCCCTATCCGGACATGTACCGCGGGCGCCCGTGGACGATGCGCCAGTACGCGGGTTTCGCGTCAGCCGAGGAGACGAACGCGCGCTTCCGCTACCTCCTCGACCGCGGGCAAACAGGGCTGTCAATCGCGTTCGACCTACCGACGCAGCTTGGCTACGACTCGGACGATCCGCTCGCTGCCGGCGAGGTCGGGCGGACAGGTGTCGCGATCGACTCGCTCGCCGACATGGAGATCCTGCTCGCCGGGATACCGCTCGACGAGGTCTCGACATCGATGACGATCAACGCGCCGGCACCCCTGTTGCTCCTGCTGTACGCACTCGTCGCCGAAGGCCAAGGCGTGGCCGGCGCGGAGCTGCGCGGGACTGTCCAGAACGACATCCTCAAGGAGTACGTCGCCCGCGGGAACTACATCTTCCCGCCACGTCCATCGATGCGGCTGACGACCGATCTGTTCGGCTACTGCGCCGAGCGGCTGCCGGGCTGGAACACGATCTCGATCTCCGGGTACCACATTCGTGAGGCAGGTGCGACCGCGGCACAGGAGCTCGGGTTCACGCTCGCGAACGGGATCGCTTACTGCGAAGCGGCGATCGCGGCCGGGTTGTCGGTCGACGATTTCGGCGCGCGGCTCTCGTTCTTCTTCAATGCGCACAACCACTTCTTCCAGGAGGTGGCGAAGTTCCGCGCGGCGCGGAGGTTGTGGGCGGAGATCATGCGCGATCGGCTCGGCGCGACGAATCCGAAGGCGCAAGCGCTGCGCTTCCACGCGCAGACCGGCGGCTCGACGTTGACCGCGCAGCAGCCCGAGAACAACGTGGTGCGCGTGGCCATTCAAGCGCTGTCAGCGGTGTGCGGCGGCGCGCAGTCGCTGCACACGAACGGCTTCGACGAGGCTCTCGCGTTGCCGACGGAGCGTTCGGCGCGGGTGGCTCTGCGGACGCAGCAGATCCTGGCCGAGGAGGCCGGCGGCACCGACACAGCCGATCCGCTCGGCGGCGCCTGGTTCATCGAGGCGCTCACCTCGGAGCTCGAGGATCGCGCGCGCGAGCTGATCGGGCGGATCGACGACCTTGGCGGCGCGGTCGCAGCGATCGAAGCCGGGTGGATGCAGGCGCAGATCGAGGAGTCAGCGTTTGCCTACACCGCCGGTGTCGAGTCCGGCGAGCGCGTCATCGTCGGCGTCAACCGCTACGTCGAGGACGATGCTGAGGAGGTCGAGCTGCATCGCGTCGACCCTGCGACGGAGCGGCGCCAGCGCGAGCGAACGGCTCGGGTGCGAGCGGAGCGGGATGGCGCTCGCGCCGGAGATGCTCTCGCCGAAGTACGCCGAGTGGCGCAGACCGAGGCGAACCTCCTCCCATCGATGCGCGAGGCGTTGCGCGCGCGCTGCACGATCGGCGAGATCTGCGATGTGCTCCGCGAGCTCTGGGGCACGCACGACTCGCGCCGAACGTAGCCGTTGACGGCGTATCGGCCATGTCCGGTGTCAGAGGAGGGACAGTGGCCGCAAAAAACCACCCTTCGGAGTCGCAAAAGGCAGCGGACAATGTGCTGGATCCCTTCTTGAAGCCGTTGGCGGTTCGCCCGCTGCCCGCAATGGACACGGCCAGGGTCAGACCCCAGACATGGCCGCGGCGGACATGGCCGGTGTCAGAGACAGGACGTTGGCCACAGCGGACCAGCCTCGCCAAGCCGCGGCCAGGCAGGCCACGACGGAACCCGTCAAGCTTGACCCGATGAAGATCCTGCTTGTCTCGCAGATGTATCCGGGGGCCGCCGACCCCGACCTCGGCGCGTTCGTCGCCGACCTCGAGCATGAGCTCATCGCGCGCGGCCACGCGCTCGACCGCGCGGTCGTGTCGCAGCGAGCCGGCGGCCGCCCACGCCATCTCGCGCTTGCCCGCGACACGTTCCGCGCGGCGCGGCGGTTCCGGCCAGACGTTGTCTACGCGCACTTCCTCGCCCCCGCCGGTCTCTTCGCCGCCCTCACCACCCGCGCCCCGCTCGTCGTCACCGCGCACGGCCAGGACGTGGAGAACGCCCGCACGCACGCCCTCGTCCGAGCGGCAACCCGCCTCGTCGTCCGTCGCGCAACGACAGTGATCGCCGTCTCCGAGTGGCTCCGCGACCGGCTCGAGACGACGGTTCCGGCCGCCCGCGGCAAGACAGAGGTCGTCGATTGCGGCGTCAATCTCGCCCGCTTCGCTCCGCGCGACCAAACGGCCGCGCGCGCCACCGTCGAGTGGGATGAAGACGGCCCCGCCTTCCTTTGCGTCGGCTCACTAACCCCCCGCAAGAACGTCCTCCGCCTCGCGCGCGCCTTCGAGCGCTACGGGAAAGGAAGCCTCGTGTTCGTCGGCGATGGCCCACTGCGCGGCGCGCTCGAAGGTCGCCCCGGAATCCGCCTCGCGGGCACCGTCGCCCACGAGGACATCCCCGACTGGATCGCCGCCTGCGACGTGCTCTGCCAGCCGAGCCTCGTCGAGCCGTTCGGCCTCGCGACGCTAGAAGCGCTCGCCTGCGGCCGGCCGGTCGTCGCGACCAACATCGGCGGCCCGCCTGAATTCGTGCCAGCAGGAGCAGGCGTGCTCGTTGATCCAGAAGACGACGACGCGCTCCTCGCAGCGCTCGCCACCGCGGCCGAGCTACCGAGACCGAACGCCACCGGGATCGAAGCAGCGCTAGCGCACGACGTGAAGATACAAGCGGCCCGGATCGAGGAGCTCCTCGCCCGGGCCGCCCGCGCCTAGTTCGAACGAGGATCTAGCCCTCGGAATGCACCTCGCCGGCGATCGCGGCGACATCGTCACGCAGATCGAGATCGCCTTTCGCCACAACCGTGTGGATGATCCAGCCGATCACCGCGCCGGCCAGCGGGCCGACCACGTAGACCCAGAAACCCGACCACACGTGGCCGACGAGCGCCGGCGCGAAGCTGCGCGCCGGATTGACGGACGAGCCGCTGAACGGCACGGCAGCGAAGTGAATCGCAACGAGTGTCAGCGGGATCGCGATCAACGCGGTCGACCCGTACGTCCCCGACTTCGTCACCTGCAGGATGACCAGGACGAAGACCGCGGTCAGTGCGATCTCGATCACAAGAGCCGTTTTCGTCGACGAATGCGTCGTGGCCGTGTTCGCAACATCCTGCTTCGTGAACGCCAGGAGAATCGTGAGCGACGCGAGAACTGCGCCGATGATCTGCGAGGCCCAGTAGCTCACGAGATCGGCGGCACCGAGCCGCCGATCGAGGAACATCGCAAGCGAGACCGCCGGGTTGAAATGCCCGCCCGAGACCTCGCCGAACGCGTACAGGCCCGCGAGCAGCGCAAGCCCGAAGGCGAACGGCACGACGATCTGGCCGCCGCTCCCGAGATCCGGCGCCTTGAACACGCCGACGACGGTCAAGCTGCCGAGGAACACAAGCGTGAACGTGCCGAAAACCTCGGCCAGGTACTTCTGCCAGTCCTTCATGAAAACTCCTTGGATGGTCGGGTCGGGCGGCAGATTCCTGCGGCCGGGGGAATCATGCAGCGAACGTCAGACGGACGGGTCGGAGGAGGCCGACGACAGCCGATCGAGATCCGCGAGGCGCACCTCGACGAGCGGCCGCACCGCGTCCTCGATCCCCGCCTCGCGTGCGACGGCGAGCGCCTGCTCATAGCTTTCGCGGGCCTTCTCGGGAGCGACGCCCTGCTTCAGGCGGTTGTCGCCCGTCACGAGCAGCCGCTGGATCTTCGCCCGCACCTCATCACCCGCTGCCACGAGGGCGAGGCTACCGCACGGACGACGCTGGTACCATCCCGCCGCAATGATCGTCGCATTCAATGCAGCCGTTTCCATCTCGGCGATCTTCCAGGTCATCCTCGCCGCGCTCGTGATCGGACTGATCCTGGCGCATTCGGGCCGCGACGCGGGATTCGGCGGGATCGGCTTCACCCCGGCCTCGCAAGGTGGCCAGCACATCGTCGAGCGCAACCTGACGCGCATCACCGTGGTAGTCGCATTCCTCTTCGCGGCGAACACCGTGTTCCTTTACCGACTCCTCGCTTAGAACTCGCGCGCCGCTACAATGCGCCGCTGCGCGCTGGTGGCGGAATTGGTAGACGCGCAAGGTTGAGGGCCTTGTGACCGAAAGGTCGTGGAGGTTCAAGTCCTCTCCAGCGCACTTGTCGAGAGCCCCCTCCGAGGGGGCTCTTGCATTTCTTCGACGAGTTTGACGCCGTCCGGAAGGATCGCTACCTTCTATCGCGAACATACGTTCGTCGAGACCCAATCCGCGACCTGGGAGACGGCATGCTCACGGCACGGCAACAGGAGATCTGGCAGTTCCTCGTCGAATACACGGACGGCCACGGCTACCCGCCTACCGTCCGCGAGATCGGCGAGGCGGTCGGCCTTGCGTCGCCGTCAACGGTGCACGCGCACCTCGCGAACCTCGAACGCGTCGGCCTGCTGAAGCGCGACCCGTCCAAGCCCCGCGCACTCGACCTGATCGGGCACCGCGCAGCAGCAGCGCCCGCGCGTCCCGCCGCCGACGAGATACCGCGCCTCCCGCTGCTCGGCCAAATCGCAGCCGGCTCGCCGTTGCTCGCCGAGGAGAACATCGAAGACCGCATCGCCGTACCGGAGCCACTCGGCCGCAGCGCGGACTTCCTGCTCAACGTCCGTGGCGACTCGATGATCGAAGCCGGAATCCTCGATGGCGACACCCTCGTCGTCCGCAAGCAGGAGGACGCAGTCAACGGTGACATCGTCGTGGCGCTTGTAGGTGACGACGAAAGCGCGAACGAGGCGACCGTCAAGACGTTTTACCGCGAGAGCGGACGCATCAGGTTGCAGCCGGAGAACAGCGCACTCGAACCGATCTACGCCGATCACGTGCAGATTCTCGGCAAGGTCGTGGGGGTGTTCAGGAGTCTTCGATGAGCGTTCAACCGAAGGTTGACCCATGAGCATTGTGGCCCTCGCCCGCACGCTCGACCAGGAGCTCCTCGCGCTCGTCCTCGGAGCGAGCCTCGAGTGCCTCGTGTGCGGCGAGTTCGTCTTGCGGCTGCGCGGCGTCGTGGCCTGCCCGGAATGTCGGTCGTTGCTCGCCGAAGGTGGCGAGATCCCCGAGGTCGAGCTACCTTCGGTACTGCAGGCCGGGTGACCGCGGGCGTGCCGCTTCGGCGGTGCGCTCGAGGAAAGTCCGGACACCGTAGGGCAGGACGCTGGGGAAACCCCAGACGGCGAAAGCCGCTGGAAAGTGGCACAGAAAGGAGACCGCCGGCGCGCGAGCGTCGGTAAGGGTGAAACGGTGGGGTAAGAGCCCACCAGCGTCATGGCGACATGGCGGCTAGCCAAACCCCGTCCGGTGCAAGGCGAAGCAGGTTCCGTTGACGCGGCCCGCCGAGGAACCGGGTACGCCGCTCGAGCCGCCGGGTAACCGTCGGCCCAGAGAGATGGTCACCCAAGACAGAATCCGGCTTACAGGCCTGCTACCGCGAAGCCCCGTTTCGGCGGGGCTTCGCCATTCCGGCAGCTCGTGTCAGCCGCGAAGCGTGACTTCGAGCGCCGTCCCGCGACCCGGTGCTGAGAGCAACTTGAAAACGCCGTCGATCGCGCCCGCTCGGCGCCGCATGTTCTGCAAGCCCTGACCGGCGCCGGCGCCCGGCTCCTCGCCCTCGAAGCCACGCCCGTTGTCCTCGACCCGCACGATCCGTCGACCCGTCCGGCGCCCGACGGTGACGACAGCGCGCGTCGCACCCGCGTGGCGCCTCACATTCGCGAGACCCTCCTGGACGATGCGGAAGACCTCGATCTGCTCGTCCGGCGCCAACACGACAGCCGGATCGATCTCCATCTCGACATCGAGCTCGCCATCCGCGGTGAGGAACTCGACGTAACGCCGCAACCCCGCGTCGAACGGCGCCGTGCCACTCGCGGACGACAGCGCGAGCACGGCGAACCGCGCCTCCTGCTGCGCCGACCGAGCCGCGATTTTCATACGCGGCAACAACTCCTCGAGCGACGCGCCCGACTCGAGCATGCTGACCTGCGTCGAGAGCGCGAACAGATACTGCGCAAGCCCATCGTGGATCTCCCGCGCGACACGTGCACGCTCATCCGAGACCGCGCGACCGAACTCCGCCTCACTGATCGCACGCCACACACCAACGAGGAGAACGCCATACGACAACAGCCGGAGAAAGTCGCCAGGCAAGACGTACCGATTCGAGAGAACCGGCGAGACCACGTAGTGCAGCTCGGCAAAGAGCGTCAGGGTCAACGCCAGCGTGAGCCAGCTGTCGAGATCCCGACTGTGCCGACGGTAGCGGAGGCCGAACCCGACAACCGCGATGACCCCGAGCAGAGCAAGCGCCGCGAACCCAGCAGTCAAAGCAAAGGTGCGGCTGCCATCGATCGATCTGAGCCTCGTCGGATCGATCATGCGCACGACAACCCAGCAGCACACGAGCGCCACTCCCGTGCCGGCACCGGCTCCTGCGAGAACCTGCGTGCGCGATCCAACGCGCCGACCGACAAACGGCGCAACGGCAACCAACGCCGCCGCGACAAGCTGCGCCGCCAACACCGACCACGTCCCACGCGCGTCAAGCGACCGCCCACCTAGCGTCGGCGCAACCCCAAACGCCAGCGTCCCAAGCCCCGTCGCGACAAAGCTGCACGCGAGCAGCACATCGAGCGCGCGCCCTTCGACGAGAAACCGGATGGCGACGAGGATCGCGACGATGCTCGCGCAGACGGCAACCGTTGTATCCAGCGCGAGCCGCGCCTCCGGCAGCGCGTAGCCGCGAAGCGACGAGGTAATCGTGAAGTACGCGATCGCGCCACCAAGCAGGCACACGAGAACGAGCTCCCCGATCAGCCAGGAGCGGTACGCCTCAGCGCGCGACGGGTTCGGCCTGTGCACGTCACTCTCATCGGCAACCCGCTTCCTGCCGATGAGTGGCTCGTGCAGGAGCGCGTACTCATCGTGGACGACCATCCGCTGACCCGCGAGGCTCTTGCCTCGCTGCTCACGCAGCACTCGTTCGACGTTGTCGGCCAGGCGAGCGGTGGCGCCGAGGCAATTTCCCTCGCCCGCGAACTCCAACCCGACATCATCCTGCTCGATCTGACGATGCCCGAGATGGATGGCCTCACCGCTTTGCCCCGGGTCCGCGAAGCCGCACCCGAAGCAGAGGTCGTGATCTTGACCGCATCCGGGACCGAGGAAAACCTGCTCTCGGCAATCCGCGCAGGCGCGGCCGGCTACCTCCTCAAGAGCGAGCCACCGGAACGAATCGCGGAGTTTCTCCGCAGCGTGGCCGGCGGCGAAGCCGCGCTCTCAGGATCGATCGCGCGGCGGCTCCTGGAGCGCGTTCGCGAAGGCGGCCGCCTTGGCGGCGGCGTCCCCGAGGTGATCGCCAACCGACTTTCCGCCCGCGAGCTGGAAGTGCTGCTGCTGCTCGACGAGCACCTCGGCACCGATGAGATCGCCGGCCGGCTGTTCATCTCCGAGCACACCGTTCGCTCGCATGTGAAGAGCCTGATGCGCAAACTCGGCGTGTCGTCGCGCCGCGAAGCGCTCGAGCGACTCGCAACCGCGCGCGGCTAGCGGCTCTCTCTACCCGCCGCCTCGTCGAGCCGCGTCGCGAGCTGAGCGAGACCAAGCTCGCGCGCCGCAACAGCGCCCGCGGCCCAGTCGGGCTGGCAGTCGGCGAGCTCCGGCAGCGGCGCTGCAGAGTCGAATGTGGCAATCCGCCGGAACGAGAGCAGCGCCTCGGCCTCGGCCGAGAACAGCCCAGCTGCGAACGCACCCTCCAGCGAGCCGTGGTCGCCGAGAATCACCGCAGCCCGCTTCTCGCCAACGCCGCGCGCACCGGGAATCTTGTCCGAGGGATCTCCGCGCAGCGCGATGAAGTCGGTCACCTGGCTCGGATCGACGCCGTACCGCTCGCGCACCTCAGCCGGACCGACCCTCCGCAACTCGCTCACCCCACGGACCGGTTGGAGGATCGTCACGCGCTCGCTCGCGAGCTGGAACGCGTCCCGATCAGATGTCGCAACAAGCGTGTCGCCGCCCCGCGCCATCTCCTGCGCGGCCGCGGCGCCGAGAAAATCATCGGCCTCGAAACCGGCAGCCTTCGCGCAGACGATCCCGGTCGACGCCATGAGCGACGGCAACAGCTCGAGCTGCTCGATGATCTCGTCGTCGAAATCGCGGCCCGACTGATACGTCGGCAGCAGCGCATGGCGATACGTCGGCACGAATAGCGTGTCCCAGCCAACGACCACAGCCCGGGGCCGCTCCGCCTGCCAAAGTCGCAGCAGCATGTTCGTGAACCCGACGAGAGCATTTCCCGGCCGCCCATTCGCGCGCCGCACCGAGCCGGGAATCCCGTGGTATGCGCGGTGGGCGACCGAGTCGCCGTCGATGGCAAGCAGCGGCCGGCTCACGCGAGCGTGTCTTCGAGCGCGTAGATCGCGACCATCAACCGATCGGTCGCTTCCTGCGCGACATCCGAGACCGGCTGCCCGCGAAGGTCGTCAACATCGACAGGCGCGCCATAGACGACGCGGAGCTTCGCGAAGCGCATCAGTCGATCGGTGCCCGAGATCGCGGCGGGAATCAGCGGCACGCCAGTCGACAACGCGATCCGCGCAGCGCCCGTGTGGGCGCGAGCCTCCCGCTTCTTCCGCAGCCCCTTCGCGCGGCGCGTCCCCTCCGGAAACATCACGACGACGTAGCCGTCGCGTGCCAGCTGCTCGGCTGTCTCAATCGCGGTCGTGTCCTTCTCCCCGCGGCGCACCTTGAACCCGCCGCCACCCTTGATCAGCCAGCCGAGCGGCGGCCAAAATAGCTCGGACTTCGCCATGAAGCGCAGGAAGCGACGCGGATACAGCGGGATGGCGAGCGGCCAGGGATCGAAGCTCGAGGTGTGATTCGCCGACAAGACGTAGCCGCCTTCACGGGGCAGATGTTCCAGTCCTGTCGCTTTCAGACGGTATGCAATGCGCAGCAGCGGCCACGTCAAACCGCCGACTACCAGGTACGCAACGCTCGGGCGAGGGTGTCCGGACACGGCTCGTAGTATCCCGTCCCGGCGCCACCACGGGAGACATCGATTGCAGGAGACCCCGGACGTGGCGCTAACGTAGGCGCCCGTGACCAGTCTCGTCATCGTCGAATCCCCCGCCAAAGCGAAGACCATCGCCGGCTACCTTGGCGACGACTACATCGTCGAGTCGAGCATCGGCCACATCCGCGACCTGCCAACCCGGGCGGCCGACATTCCGCCCGAGATCAAGAAGCAGCCGTGGGGTCGGATGGCCGTCGACGTCGACAACGACTTCACGCCGTACTACGTCGTCGACCCGAAGAAGAAGAACGTCGTCGCGGATCTGCGCAAGAAGCTGAAGGACTGCGACGAGCTCCTGCTCGCGACAGACGAGGACCGCGAAGGTGAGGCAATCGCCTGGCACCTACTCGATGTCCTCAAACCGAAGGTCCCCGTTCGCCGGATGGTGTTCCACGAGATCACGCGCGAAGCGATCCAACGAGCGCTCGGCGAAACCCGGGAGATCGACGCGCGCCTCGTCGACGCGCAGGAGACCCGCCGTATCCTCGACCGTCTCTACGGCTACGAAGTGTCGCCCGTCCTCTGGAAGAAGGTCACGCAAGGCCTGTCGGCGGGACGCGTGCAGTCCGTCGCGACGCGGCTCGTCGTTGAGCGGGAGCGCGAGCGGCGGGCGTTTGTCGAAGCCGGCTACTGGGACATCGAGGGAGCCTTCGACCCCGGCTCGTTCGCTGCCAAGCTCGTAGCGCTGGACGGGAAGCGCGTCACGCAGGGCCGCGACTTCGCGCAGGACGGGACGCTGCGCAGTAACGATCTCGCCCGGCTCGACGAGGACGCCGCGCGCGGTCTCGCCTCCCGGCTCGACGGAGCGCCGTTCACCGTCCGCACCGTCGAGGAGAAGCCCTACACGCGCAGGCCCGCGCCTCCGTTCATGACCTCGACGCTGCAGCAGGAGGCGAGCCGCAAGCTCCGCTACTCCGCGCAGACGACGATGCGCGTCGCCCAGCGGCTCTACGAGAACGGCTACATCACGTACATGCGCACCGACTCGACGACGCTGTCGGAGTCGGCGCTTACCGCCGCCCGCCGCCAGGCGGCCGAGCTGTACGGCGCCGAGTTCATTCCAGCCGTGCCACGCCGCTACGAACGCCGCGTGAAGAACGCGCAGGAAGCGCACGAAGCGATCCGCCCGGCCGGCGACGAGTTCCGCACGCCGCAACAGGTCTCGCACGAGCTAGAGCGCGACCAGTTCGCGCTCTACGAGCTGATCTGGATGCGGACCGTCGCATCGCAGATGGAAGACGCCCGCGGCCAAACAGCCTCCCTCCGCCTCGGAGCCGTCTCGACCTCTGGCGAGGACGCGGAGTTTGGCGCGTCCGGCACCGTCATCACCTTCCGCGGCTTTCTCGCGGCGTACGAGGAAGGACGCGACGAGGAGCCCGCGGACGGCGCCGACGACGAGCGACGGCTGCCGCCGCTGAAGCCGGGCGACTCGGTCGACGCAAAGTCGTTGGAGCCGCAGGGCCACGCGACCACGCCGCCGGCGCGCTACACCGAGGCGACGCTCGTGAAGGCGCTCGAGGATCGCGGTATCGGCCGACCGTCTACCTACGCCTCGATCCTTAGCACGATCGTCGACCGCGGCTACGTCTTCAAGAAGGGCACGGCGCTAGTTCCGACCTTCCTCGCATTCGCGGTCACGCAGCTGCTGGAACAGCATTTCGCTCGCCTCGTGGACTACGACTTCACGGCGCGGCTGGAAGACGACCTCGACCGAATCGCCGCCGGCGACGAGCAGCGCGTCGCGTGGCTCACGCGCTTCTATCGTGGGGACGCGAACGAGATGGGCCTGAAGGCTCTCGTCACGGAGCATCTCGACGACATCGATCCGCGCGCGATCAGCTCGATCGAGATCGGCAACGGCATCGTCCTACGCGTCGGCCGCTACGGCCCCTACCTCGTCCGCGGCGACGAGCGTGCAAGCGTCCCCGACGACACGGCTCCGGACGAGTTGACCGTGGCGGTCGCGGAGGCATTGCTGGCAAACCCGTCTGCGGATCGCGCGCTCGGCGTCCATCCCGACACCGGCAACGAGATCGCCGCGAGGTCAGGCCGCTACGGGCCATACGTCACCGAAATCCTGCCGGAGGGCTCAACGGACAAGCCCCGCACCGCGTCGCTCTTCAAGTCGATGGCGCTCGAGTCGATGACCCTCGAGGATGCGCTCCGACTGCTCACACTGCCACGCTCGCTCGGCGCGGGCGAAGACGGTGTCGAGATCGTTGCGCAGAACGGCCGCTACGGCCCGTTCATCAAGCGAGGGACCGACACCAGGTCACTGGAATCAGAAGTGCAACTCCTGACCGTCACACTCGAAGAAGCCACGGCAGTCCTCGCAAAACCGAAGACGCGTCGCGGACGCGGCGGCGAGTCGACAACACCACGCGGCCCGCTCCGCGAGGTCGGCGCCGACCCGTCCAGCGGCAAGCCGTTGGTCGTCAAGGACGGGCGTTTCGGCCCGTACGTGACTGACGGCGAAACGAACGCAAGCCTCCGCCGCGGAGATGATGTCGAGTCGCTGACCGTCGATCGTGCTGTCGAACTGCTCACCGAAAGACGGGCCGCAGGCCCTTCGAAACGACCCAAGAAACGCTCGCGCAGCTGAACGTTTGAGCCTTCTAACAGACCCCTAACCATTTCGACCGACCCCCGTCGTATGATTTGGTGTGCCTCCCCGCACTAGCAGGCAGTAGTTGTGTGCGCTCGAGCAAACCGCTTGACACGCGATGTGGAATAAGTACGCAAGGTGCATACGTTCACGAGCTTGTAACACCGAACGAACGGCTAGACCCCTGGTAAACACAGGAAAATCGACGTAGACTGCGCAAAGATCGTTACACCCAAGATCGATGCGGCACCGAAACGATGCGCAGCGAAAGGACTGGCACTTCCCTTGACGCAGAACCAGTTGATCGAATTGTTCGAGTCAGACCAGACCAAGGCGCTCGTCGAGCGCTCGGAGGAGCGCGGCTTCATTGAGCCGGCTGAGTTCGAGGCGTTCGTCCTCGAGCACGACCTCAACGATCAAGAGAGCGAGGCGCTTCAGCGCGAGCTCGAGACGATCGGACTCGAGGTTGGGCAGCCGCAGCAGAAGGGCGAGGCCGCCGAGAAGGAGAAGGAAGTCGCGGAGAACGAGGTGTGGGCCGCAGAGGCTCTGACCGGCGCCGCCGACTCGCTCCAGCTCTTCCTCGCCGACGTTGGACGCCACAAGCTGTTGACCGCCGCCGAAGAGGTGACGCTCGCCAAGCAGATCGAGCGCGGTGACCCGGTTGCGAAGCGGCGCATGATCGAGTCGAACCTTCGGCTCGTCGTGTCGATCGCGAAGGGCTATCGCGGCCTCGGTGTGCCGTTCCTCGACCTGATCCAGGAGGGCACGCTTGGCCTAAACCGCGCAGTCGAGAAGTTCGACTGGCGGCGTGGTTACAAGTTCTCGACCTACGCGACCTGGTGGATCCGCCAGTCGGTGCAGCGCGCCGTGGCGAATCACGCCCGCACGATCCGCGTCCCGGTGCACGTCGTCGAGCGTCAGCAGAAGCTGTCGCGCGCCGCACGCCGGCTCGAGGTCGAGCTCGGTCGTGAGGCCACGAAGGAGGAGCTTGCCGAGGCGACAGGGCTGCCGTTGCAGCACGTCGACGAGGCACTCGGAGCCGCCCACGCGTCGGTTTCGCTGAACCAGACGGTTGGTGCGGACGACGAGGGCGAGCTCGGCGATCTCTTCGCCGATCGCGAGGCAGCCGACCCGTTCGACGAAGCCGAGGAGTCGCTCCGCCGCCAGGGTGTTCGCAAGGCGCTTGACGCTCTTCCCGAGCGCGAGCGGCGGATTCTGGAGCTGCGGTTCGGTTTCGAGGGTGAGCCGTGGACGCTCGAGGCCATCGGCCACGAGCTCGATCTCACACGCGAGCGCGTCCGTCAGCTCGAGGGCCAGGCGCTCTCGCGGCTTGCGGCGCTCCGTGAGCTCGCCTCGCTCGCCGCTTAGCCGAACCGACATAGCAACCTAAGTGAAGGCCCTCGTGCAAACGGGGGCCTTCACTTTTTCTCAACTTTTCGGAGCCGCCGTGGTCATAATGGTCAGCCTTCGCTAAAGGGCAGACTTGATTCGCGAAAGGAGCACGATGGCTAAGTGGGTGAAACTTGCGCTGGCAATGACGGCGCTGGCGCTTGTGGTCACGACGGCGGCGTTCGCCGCGTCGAGCCGCACGCATGGAAAGGACACGTTTGTGGTGGGCGCGGAGGGCGATCCCGTGCTGCTCGACGGCTCGCTCGTCTCGGACGGCACCTCTCTTCGCGTTACCTTCCAGATCTTCGAGGGGCTCGTTCGCAACAAGCCCGGCACGCTCGCCATCGAGCCGGCGCTCGCGACGAGCTACAAGGCTTCCAAGAACGGCCTCGCGTGGACGTTCGCGCTGCGCAAAGGCGTGAAGTTCACAGACGGCACGCCGTTTAACTCCGCCGCCGTGTGCGCGAACTTCACGCGCTGGTGGTACCGCCCCGCCGATCTTCAGGGCGACGACATCAGCTACTACTGGAACACGGTCTTCGGCGGCTACGCGAAGCCGGCTCCCGGTGGCAACGGGCCTGACAAGAGCCTCTATCGCGGTTGCAAGACCGCGGGCCCGAACGTCGTGCGGATCCTGATCAGCCGCCGCTCGTCCTCGTTCCTCGGGGCGCTTGCCCTCGCGAACTTCGCGATCGGCAGCCCGACAGCGTTGAAGAAGTACAAGGCCGATGAGGGCACCGTCGGTGCCGACGGTCAGTTCAGGCCGACCGGCACCTTCGCCACAACGAACCCCGTCGGGACCGGCCCGTACAAGCTCGCCTCATGGAAGATCGGCGACAAGCTGGTACTGGTCAGGAACGACAGCTACTGGGGACCGAAGGCGAAGTCGAAGACCGTCATCGTCCGACCGATCTCCGACAACACCGCACGGCTGCAGGCGTTGCAGACCGGCGAGATCGACTTCGCCAACAACCTGACGCCGCAAGATGTCGCGGTCGTCAAGGGTAACTCGAGCCTGAAGGTCGTCTTCCGGCCCGCGTTCAACGTCGGCTACGTCGGCATGAACCAGAAGATCGCGCCGCTCAACAACCTCAAGGTCAGGCAGGCGGTCGCGTACGGCCTCGACCGGAAGTCGGTTGTCGATGCGTTCTACGGTGGCCAGGGTCAGCTCGCTGATCAGTTCCTGCCGCCACTCGTCGAAGGGTTCGCCAAGAAAGGTGTGCCGCAGTACACGTACAACCCGGAGAAGGCGAAGCAGCTGCTTCAGGAAGCCGGTCTCAAACTCCCTGTGTCGTTGGAGTTCTGGTATCCGACAGACCGGCCGCGCGGCTACATGCCTGATCCGCCGCGGAACTTCCAGGCGTTCGCGGCAAGTCTGGAGAAGTCTGGGTTCAAGATCATCCCGAAGCCGGGCCAATGGCGCGGTGGCTATGTCACGGGTGTCCAGGGCGGCCAGGCTGCGCTCTACCTGTTCGGCTGGACGGGTGACTTCGGTGACCCGGCCAACTTCCTGAACGTCCACTTCGGCGCCGCAACCGACCAGTTCGGTTTCGACGACGCGAAGCTGTTCAGCTTGCTCGGGATGGCCGATGCGGAGACAAACATCCCGACGCGCGTCAAGCTGTACCAGCAGGCGAGCGTGTACGTGATGCAGCAGCTGCCGATGGTGCCGTACGTGCACACCACGGTGGGTCTCGGCTTCAAGAAGAACGTGACGGGCTACATCACGAGCCCCGTCGAGTTGGAGTCATACGCGACGGTTACCGTCGGCTAAGAGGAAACGAACCGCCGGCGGACGACAGGGCATGCTTCGCTTCGTCGTCCGTCGGCTCCTTCTACTCGTCCCGATCCTGATCGGGCTGTCGCTTCTCATCTTCATCTGGATCAGGGCGCTGCCTGGCACCCCGGCGGACGCTCTTCTCGGTGAACGAGCAACGCCGAAGGCTGTAGCGGACTTCAGGCAGCGCTACGGGCTCGACCGGCCGCTGCCCGTCCAGTACTGGGCGTACGTGAAAACAACTGCGTCGGGTGAGCTCGGGACGAGCGTCGCGTCCCATCGCCCGGTCACAACGGAGATCCGCGAACGATTCCCGGCGACGATCGAGCTCACTGGCGCGGCCATGCTGTTCGCGATCAGCTTCGGGTTGCCGCTCGGGCTGCTAGCCGCAAAGCGCTACGGCAGCGCCGTCGACCACGCGAGCCTCTTTGTGTCGTTGATCGGGATCTCGGTCCCGGTCTTCTTCCTCGCGATCATCCTCAAGTACATCTTCGCCGTGAAACTCGGCTGGTTACCAAGCGTCGGCCGGCAGGACGTGTTGATCGATGCCAAGCATCCGACGAACTTCTACGTTCTCGACGGGCTCGTCACGGGTAACTGGAATGCCGCTTGGGACGCTCTCAAGCACCTGATCCTGCCGGCCGTCGCCCTCGGCTCGATCCCGCTTGCGATCGTCGCGCGCATCACTCGCGCCTCGACGCTCGACGTCCAGAACGAGGACTACGTGCGCACCGCGCGGGCCAAAGGGCTGCCACCGCGGATCGTCGATCGGCGCCACGTACTTCGCAACGCCCTCTTGCCGGTCACGACGATCATCGGCCTGCAGTTCGGCCTCCTTCTGGGCGGTGCCGTCTTGACTGAGACCGTCTTCGCGCTGCCCGGCATGGGCTCGTGGGTGAAAGAGGCAATCGGCAACCACGACTACCCGGTGTTGCAGGGCGGGATCTTGTTCATCGCCGTTGTCTTCGTCGTCGTGAACCTCATCGTCGACATCACGTACGGCCTGATCAACCCCAGGATCCGGGTCAACTGATGTCAGAGGCAGGGATCGAGATCGTCGCGCTCCTCGAACACACGACGCCACCGAGCGGCCTTTGGCTGGATGCGCTGCGTCGGCTGAAGCGGAACCCTGGCGCGTTGCTCGGCTTGGCCGTCGTCGCGGTCTTCATCATCGTTGCGATCTTCGCCCCACTCATCGCGCCGCATCAGCCAAACGACCAGAACCTCGCGCTCGTCGGGAGCGGCTGCTGCCCTGGCCCTTCGTGGGGCCATCTGATGGGGGTGGACGACCTCGGCCGCGACGAGTTCTCACGGGTCGCCTACGGGACGCGCTACTCGCTCGTCATCGGCGTCGTCTCGGTCGCAGTCGGACTCTCGTTCGGGATGCTCCTCGGCGCGATCGCGGGCTTCGTCGGAGGAGTCGTCGACAGCGTGATCATGCGATCGATGGATGTCATGCTGGCCATTCCCGGGCTCCTCCTTGCAATCGGAATCGCCGCGATGCTCGGCCCAAGCCTCTGGCACGTGATGATCGCGGTCGGCGTCGCCAACATCCCGATCTTCGCGCGGCTCTTGCGTGGGACTGTGTTGGGACAAAGGGAGAGCGACTACGTGCTCGCCGCGCGCTCTGTTGGCGTGCGAAAGCGCATCATCCTGTCGTCGCACATCCTCCCGAACTCGATGTCGCCCGTGATCGTTGCCGGAACGCTTGCGCTCGCGACCGCAATCATCGATGTCGCCGGGCTCGGGTTTCTGGGCCTCGGCTCCCAGGACCCCGCGACGCCAGAGTGGGGAACGATGCTCACCAACGCCGACCTCTACCTCGGGACTGCGCCCTTCCTCGCCCTGTTCCCGGGCCTCGCAATCGTTGTCATCGTCCTCGCCTTCAACCTGATTGGCGACGGCCTGCGCGAAGCGCTCGACCCGAAGCTCCGCGGCCGTGCCTGAGCCACTGCTCTCTGTCGAGGATCTTCGCGTCCAGTTCTGGACCGATCGCGGCACGATCCACGCGGTCAACGGCATCTCGTTCGAGATCGCGAAAGGCGAGACGCTCGGCATCGTCGGCGAATCGGGGTGCGGGAAGAGCGTCACCTCGCTCGCGCTGCTCGGGATCCTTCCCCGTGCCGGACGTGTGACCAGCGGGGTTGCGAACTTCGAAGGGCGAGACCTGCTCACGCTCTCCGATCGCGAGCTCCGTGGCATTCGCGGCCGGGAGATCGCAATGATCTTCCAGGATCCGATGACGAGCCTCAACCCGGTGCTGACGATTGGGCGCCAGATTCGGGACGGGCTAGAGGTTCACCTCGGGATGAGTCGAGCCGCATCGACCGCCCGGGCGGCAGAGTTGCTCGACCAGGTCGGGATCCCGAGCGCGAAGTCACGCCTGCGCGACTACCCGCACCAGTTCTCGGGAGGAATGCGCCAGCGGGCGATGATCGCGATGGCCCTCGCCTGCGAGCCTCGACTCTTGATCGCCGACGAGCCGACAACCGCGCTCGACGTGACGATTCAGGCGCAAATTCTCGAGCTGCTGCGCGAGTTGATCCGCGATCGCGAGACAGCCTTGATCCTGATCACCCACGATCTCGGGGTCGTCGCAGGCATGTGCGAGCGGGTTCACGTGATGTACGCGGGGATGTTCACGGAGACGGGAACCGCGACCGACCTATTCGCCGAACCGCGCCATCCGTACACGGTTGGGCTTCTGCAGAGCGTGCCGCGCCTCGACAGCGTGCGTGGACGGAAGCTCCAGCCCATCGAAGGCTTCCCGCGGGACATGCTGAGCGCACCAACCGCCTGCGCGTTCTCACCCCGCTGCCGCTACGTCACTCACGGCTGCTTGATCGAGGTGCCATCGCTGCGCGAGCTCGGGCCGGAGCAGGCCGAGTCCGGGCACCTCGTTCGTTGCATCAACCCGAGGTCAGGCGATTCCTGGCAGGCCGCGCAGGAGGGGGCGGCATGAGCCAACCACTCGTCGAGGTCGAGGGGCTGAGCGTGTGGTTCCCGATCAAGAGCGGTGTTATGCTAGACCGTCACGTCGGCGACGTCAAAGCCGTCGACGATGTTTCGCTCTCGATCGAGCGTGGAGAGACGCTGGGGCTCGTCGGCGAGTCGGGCTGTGGCAAATCCACGGTCGGGCGGGCGATCATCCGACTGTACGAGCCCACGGCGGGACGAATTGTCTTCGACGGGGTCGACATCACGCATGAGTCCGAGTCGCGGCTGCGGGAGACGCGCCGGCAGATGCAGATGGTCTTCCAGGATCCGTTCGCCTCGCTCAACCCGCGGCACAGCGTCGGTCGGATCGTCGGCGAGCCAATTCAGGTGCATGGTCTCGCCACGAGTCGACAGGGGCTGTCCAAGGCTGTCGCCGAGCTACTCGAGCGAGTCGGTCTACCGGTTGACGCTGCATCGCGGTACCCGCACGAGTTCTCGGGCGGCCAGCGGCAGCGCATCGGCCTGGCGCGCGCGCTCGCCGTGAACCCCGCGTTCATCGTCTGCGACGAGCCCGTCTCGGCACTCGACGTGTCGATTCAGGCACAGATCGTGAACCTGCTCGAGAGCTTGCAAGATGAGTTCGGGCTCACCTACCTGTTCATCGCACACGACCTCGCTGTCGTTCGGCACATCTCCGATCGGATCGCGGTGATGTATCTCGGCGGCATCGTTGAGATCTCGTCGGCGGACGACCTGTACGAAAATCCCCTGCATCCGTACACCATTTCGCTTCTATCGGCGGTTCCGATCCCCGATCCAGTTGTCGAGCGTGAACGCTCGCGCATTTTTCTCACCGGCGACCTGCCTAGCCCAGCCAACCCACCCGCAGCCTGCAGATTCCACACGCGATGTCCGTTTGTCCAGCCGACGCTCTGTCGCGATGAGCGCCCGGAACTCAAGGAACTTGCCCCCGGACACGTCGTGGCATGCCATTGGGCCCAGGAGATTCAGTCCGGCGAGATCGCCCCGGCTACGACATCACGCGTCGGTTAACGGCCACCAAATACGGCTGAATGCCGATCCTGAGGAGCTAATCCCTGGTTCGGGTTAACTCTGTGGGCTAAAGCGGGTGTCCGACTAGGCCGATACCGGAGGCGTGGACGCCGCCGAGCGCAAAGAGATCCTGAGCCGTTACCGGGACCACAGTCGCCGATTCGAGGCGGCTGCGGCGAGGCGCGGCAGCACGCGCACTGGAGCGGTGATCCCGTTTTCAGGCCCGGTGACGCGCGAGTTCGAGCCGGAACCGACTGCACGCGAGTGCGAAGTTCTTCAGCTTGTCGCCGACGGACTCGTGAATCGCGAGATCGGCCAGCGTCTGTTTCTGTCCGAGGAAACTGTCAAGTCCCACGTCCGACATCTTCTTGCCAAGCTTCAAGCAAGAAGTAGAGCCCACGCCGTAGCGGTTGGCTTCCGGCGTGGGCTCATTGCCTAGCGAAGGCATGTCCTCCCGATTTGCGCCCCCTGTTGGAGACCCCCCGAAAGAGGGATGTCCGAAGGGAACGCAGAACTCAGGATCAGACTGCTTCTACCACTCTTTGGCACCACCAGCGACGGTGGCACGCGCAACAAGGCGAACAAGTGCCTTACGC
>JANYJX010000108.1 GCA_025358355.1 Actinomycetes bacterium
CGTCCGTTGGCTGTTTACCCACCCTGGCCAGCACGCGAGGGTCTACACACGCCTCGGCATCCTCTGCATGCGCGGCTGGTTCGGTTAGCGTGGAGTCGGCCATTTGGAATGAGGCCGTCCGTTCAGGCGTCATTCCCGCACAGTGGGGCATGCGAGCATGATCGTCGAGCGCCCGCGCTGGCCGCAGTCGCTGCCTGAGGAAAGACGGTGCTGGAGGTAACGCAGGAGAGCGCACCTGGCTGACGTCAACGGCGCCGACGTCTCGCGCGAACACGATCCCGGGGATCAGCGACGCTGTCGTCGAGGAGCTGGCCGGCTCGCCGTCGCAGCTGCTCGAGAAGTTGCTGCCTGTTGATGTTGCTGTTGCGCCGGTAGAGCCGCGAAGCCGGTGACGAGTGCGGCTAGGGCGTCGCGCCAGAGTCGTTCCTGCTTGCCTTCTTGGGTTAGACCGCGAAGCTCGAGGGCTGCGAGGCCTTCGCAGAGGGCGTGGAACTGCCAGACAGCGTCCGGGATCGTGCGGCTGCCGAGCAGCCCGGCGGCGCTCACGCGCGCGACTCTCGCCTCGAGTCCGGCGAGGGCGTCCTTCGCGGCGGCGTTGAACTGGGCGGCGAGTTGCGGTGACGTGAGTGTGCGTTGCACCGCGAGCCGGAACAGGGAGGGATGCTCGATGGCGAAGCGGCGGAAGACGGCGACGCCGGCCTCGACCAGGTCGGCGGCGGGATCGGGTGTCGAGGGCAGCGCCGCGATCGCGGCCCCAAGGAGCTCGAACGCTCGCGTCCCGAGCGCCACGACGAGGCCCTCCTTCGATCCGAAGAGGCTGTAGACGGCGCGAGTCGTCGTCCCGACCTCGTCTGCGACTCGCCGGACCGAGAGCGCGTCGAGCCCGTCGGTCTCGACGATCCGCTCTGCAGCATCGAGCAGTGCGCGCGCGGTTCGTTGGTTGTGTTCTCTCGGGCGCCCCACCTTGACGCTATAGCGTAGCGCTGTTACGTTACTGCGTTCCGTGACGGTGTACCGAAAGGGAGGCGCGAGGTGACAAGCATGGACTGGAGCGTCGGCCGCTACGAGCACACCGCGACGCAACTGCTGCCGGCCGCCGAGGTCGTAGTCGAGCGAGCCGCGCCTGCGATGGGTGAGCACGTCGTCGATGTCGGTTGCGGCACCGGCAATGCCGCGCTCTTGGCGGCAGGCCGCGGCGCGCGCGTGACCGGCGTCGACCCAGCGCAGCGGCTGCTCGCGGTCGCGCGCGAACAGGCAACGGCACGAAACTTGGAGATCACGTTTCTGCCGGGCGAGGCGGCGGCACTCCCGCTTGCCGATGCAAGCGCCGAGATCGTGCTGTCGGTGTTTGGCGTCATCTTCGCCCCAGACGTCAAGGCCGCGGCGGCGGAGCTTGCCCGTGTGACCGCTCCCCGGGGACGGATCGTCCTGAGCGCCTGGATCCCGGGCGGCCCGATCTCACAGCTGAACCGGATCGCGAGCGAAGCGGTGATGCGCGCACTCGGCGCGCCCGCGGGCCCGCCGCCTTTCCCCTGGCACGAGCACGAGGCGCTCAGCGGGCTCTTCGGCCCGCACGGATTCACCCTCGGCCTCGAGGAGCACCAGATCTCCTTCACCGGGGCGTCGGCGAGCGAGTACCTCGACACGGAGTCCGACACGCACCCGCTCGCGGTCGCAGGCCGCGCCGTGCTCGAGCCGCGCGGCGAGGCGCAAGCAGTGCGGGCCCGTTCGCTCGAGATCCTCCAGGCCGCAAACGAGGACCCGGACGGCTTCCGCATCACCAGCCGCTACGTGGTCGCGACAGCGCAGCGCGCGTAGGAAGCAGCAAGCCCGACCGTCGACCCAGCGGTAGACGAGTCGCGATACGGTTATCGACCGCAGCGACGCAGACCACGCTCGGGGAACGGTAAGACTCGGCGGGTGTCTGTCTGGGGTTGTTGCCAGCCTGGTGTTGCCGTGGCGCGTGTGACTCGTCTGGGAACTGGCCGCTTTGCGTGCCTTGGGAATGATCTGTCTGCGTGCGTGCGGCGGCGCCGGTCTAGCGCCCGCTGCTGGCTTGATCAGGAGCTTGTCCGCCCTGCTGGGCGTGACTCATTACCGTCCTGCCGCCGCGGTTTCCCGCACTCAGACCGGCGCTACCGGACCCTACGAGTGAAGCCGGAGGATCAGAGCCAATGCTTGCAGATCAGGTGGACTACGTGGTCGGCGTCGACACGCACCGCGACGAGCACGCGCTCGCTGTGGTTGTCGCACCGGCAGGCGCGATCGTCGCTCAACGATCGGTGCCTGCGAACGCGCGCGGTTACGCGCAGGCGCTGCGTTTCGCCCAGGAGCACGCAGACGGTGCGCGGGTCTGGGCGGTCGAGGGCGCGGGCCATTACGGTGCCGGGCTCGCGCGCGCTCTGAGCCGCCAGGGCGAGACGGTCTGCGAGATCGATCGTGGCCCGCGGGGCGAGCGCAGGTTACGCGGCAAAGACGACTCGCTCGACGCGACTCGTGCGGCACGCACAGCTTTGGCGAGCGAGACGCTCAGCCTGCCGCGAGCAGGGCAGCGACGCGAGGCGCTACGTCTCTTGCTGCTGGCACGTAGGAGCGCGGTCGACGTTCGGCGAGTAGCGCTGGTGCAGTTGCGCAGCGTGATCGTCACCTGCCCGAGCCACTGCGTGCGGAACTTCGCTCGTTGAGTCGGGCGCCGCTTCTACGACGGCTCGCCGCGGTCCGTCCTGAACGCTGTCGGGACCCGGAACTGCGCGGGACGTTGCTCGCGCTACGCGCTCTCGCCCGACGCGT
>JANYJX010000007.1 GCA_025358355.1 Actinomycetes bacterium
CCAGGCACGGGATCAGCGCGCAACGGCTAATGACCGACAACGCCTGGGCCTACGCCCGCAGCCGCGCCGTGCGCGAACTGCTCGCTCGCCGCCAGATCCGCCACCTCACAACAAAGCCCTACCGGCCACGCACCAACGGCAGTCTGGAGTTCCCCTGCTTTGGTGGACAGGGTGATCTGCCCCCGATTTTCTGGGGTCCGGGTTCTGGAGTCAGGCGGCGTCGTGGGTGCGGAAGTAGCGATCCTCGTATTCGGTTGGGGTGAGCATGCCAAGGGCCGAGTGGCGGCGTCGGCTGTTGTGGAAGAGTTCGATGTAGTCGTGGATCGCTGAGGCGAGCTCGATGCGGGTCTTCCAGCGCTTGCGGTTGAGGAGCTCGACCTGCATACGGCCCCAGAAGGCTTCGACGGCGGCGTTGTCGTAGGGGCAGCCGATGGCTCCGATCGACGGCGCGAGGCCGGCCTCGCGGACCTTTTGGCTGAAGCTCCAGGAGGTGAATTGGACGCCGCGATCGCTGTGGATCACCAGGCCCCCGGCTGGATCTCGTCGGCGGGTCGCCATGCCGAGGGCGTTCGTTACGAGCAGCGTGGTTTGGGTCGAGTCGATCGACCATCCGACTACCCGGCGCGAGAAGGCGTCGAGGACGACACAGCAGTAGATCTTGCCCTCACGAGTGGGGTGCTCGGTGATGTCGGTCATCCACAGCTCGTCGGGTGCCTGGCGAGCGAACTCGCGGCGCACCAGGTCAGGGCCGCCGACTCTGCCGACGCGGGCGCCCCGCGGCAGCCGCCGGTTGGGCAGGCCCTTGATGCCGAGGTCGCGCATGATCGCGGCGACCGCGTTGTGGCCGGCGACGATCTGCCGACCGAAGCGCAGCTCGGCGGTGATGCGGTGTGCGCCGTAGACGCCCGCCGAGTCACGGTGGACCTCGGTGATCTGACCGGCGAGGAAGATCCGCCGCAGCGCCCTCGGCGAGGTCGGACGGCTGCGCCAGGCGTAGTAGCCGGACTCGGTGACCCCGAGGAAGCGGCACGCGTGGCGCACGTTGTTTCCCTGCCCGGTCAAGGACGCGATCACCGGGTAGAGCCTTTTGGGGGCAAGCCCTGCTCGAGGAAGACCTCGTTGACCCTCCGGGAGACGGCGAGCTCGGTCTCGAGCTGACGGATGCGGCGCTTGGCTGCGGCGAGATCGAGCGCCATAATCGGTACTCGTGCCCGAGATCTCGCCCCGATCGATCTGCTCCTGGCGCAACCAGTTGTAGATCGTGGCCTCACTCATCCCGAAGGTCACGACCAGCTGAGCGACCTTCGTACCGGAACGGGCGAGCTCGACGACTTGGCGATGGATATCGGATGGGTACCTGCGGGGCATCTGAATCCTCCTTGCTGCCGAAGAACTCTAGAAACCCGACTCCAGGAAACCGGGGGCAGATCAAGATGTCCACCAAAGCGGGGGAACTCCAGATGAAGCGGCACTACTACACGACGCACGACATGATCAACCCAAGCCGGACATCCCCGCCGAGACGAAGCTCGACTTCCTCGCGCCGCACAACCGCGGCTGACTTGTTCTGCGGGGCGTGCGGGTTTCCGCAGCCATAGCGGCCGACCAGAACGGGAACCCACGCATCCTCGCCGTCCTCGCCGTCCTCGACTGACCAACCGCGGCCACCGGTGTAGGTTCTGCGGGTGAGCAATCCGCAGCTACTAGCCGATCTGGAGCGCGGGCTGACGCTGCCGGCGTCGTGGTACTCCGACCCGGAGATCCTGCGGCTCGAGCAAGCGCGCATCTTTCGACGTTCGTGGCAGTACGCCGGTGTCGCGAGCGACGTTGCCGATCCGGGCGCCTTCTTCAGCTGTCGCGTCGGCGACGTGCCGATCGTCGTCGTGCGCGGCCGCGCCGGCGAGTTGCGCGCGTTCGTCAACGTCTGCCGGCACCGCGGCCACGAAGTAGCCAAAGGCTGCGGCCGGCGGGAGACGCTGCAGTGCCCGTACCACGCGTGGACGTATGACCTCGACGGATCGCTCCGCGCAGCGCCACGCTCGGAGCGCGAGCCCGGTTTCGACAACGCCGACTGGGGGCTGCTGCCGGTGCTCGTCGACACCTGGGGACCACTTGTGCTCGTGAACCCCGACCTTGACGCGGCGCCGCTAGGGGAGACACTCGGGGATCTACCAGCAGAGGTTGCCCGGCGCGGGCTCGACCCGTCCACGCTGGAGTACCGCGGGCGATCGCGCGAGATCGTCGTCGCTGCGAACTGGAAGATCGTCGTCGAGAACTTCCTTGAGTGCTATCACTGCCCCGTTGCGCACAAGAGCTTCAGCCGGCTGATCGATGTCGATCCCGACGCCTACGAGCTGACCACCGCCCGGTGGACGTCGAGCCAGATTGCGCCCGCGCGCGCAGGCCAGAATTTGCCGTACGACCCGACCGGCGAGATCACCGAGAGCCAGTTCTACTTCATCTGGCCGAACTGGACGCTGAACACGCTGCCCGGCCCGCCGCATCTCCGCGTGCTCGTCTTCCAGCCGCTCGACGCCGAGCGCACCGCGACCTTCGTCGACGGTTTCTGGGCTCCCGGCACACCGGACGAAATCGTCGAGGAGATCACCGCGTTCGGCACCGTCGTCGGCCAGGAAGATACGGAGCTCGTCGAGTCGGTGCATCGCGGCCTGCGATCCGGCGCGCTCGAGCACGGCCGGTTGCTGGCCGGCAGCGAGCATCTGCTCCAGCATTTCCAGCGGCTCGTAGTCGACGCGCTCGCCTAGCGGCCGCCGGCGCGGAGGATGTACGGACGCAGGAAGCCGGCAAGCGCGGTCGCGCCCGTCGGCGTCAGGTGCAGGCCGTCGCCTCCGAACCAACTCTGGCCGGAGCTGAACGCGTTCCAGTCGGCAACGCGCAGATTCGGCCAACGCTTCGCCGCGCGACGGATCACGGCGTTCGTCCGGGCGTACAGATCGCGCGTCTCGCGCAATGTCACCCACACGACCCCGACCGCGCCTTGCGCATGCGCGGCACGCATCACGCGGTCGATCCCGTCGCCGTAGCCAACCGGGCCCTCGTTATAGCCCACATCGACGACGAGAATATCGCCGAGGCTAGCGCCGAGTGACTGAATCGCCTCAAGCGCCGACGATGGCGTCGACCCTTGGAACGCGCAACTCGGCGTCCAAAGGCGCCGGCACACGCGTAGGTCGAGCTTCACGACGAAGCCGCGGGTGAGCCGGCGTCGAGCGGCCGACACGTAGTTGATCGCGTCGGGAACCGAGTCACCGACGAACGCCACATGAAGAGGTTTGCGCGCAGCGGCGTGCGTCCCGGCGGCCCCGATGCCGGCAACGAACAGCACCGAAACGAGAGCAACAGCGAGGAATCGCACCTCACCCAGGCTAGCCGCGAACTAGGAAGAGCGGCCGAGGCTTGCGCGGTACGCGACCCGGAAGTGAGCCGTCGAGCCGGGTGTGTTCCTCGGAATCCCTGAGTACGACGCGGAGCTGGGCGTGCTCTGCGAGTGATCGGTGAGCCGTGCAAGATCGAGCGCGAGGACAAGAGAGGCGGCAACACCGATCGCGGCGAGGAAGAGGCGCGTCTGCGTAACGGTGACGAACATGCCCCACCATCGGCAGAAGCGGCTTTTTGGTTGAGCGCGAGCGAAGCTCAGTCGTCCACGAGCGCATCGCGAATGCGACGCTGGAAGTGCGCGAGCAACTTCTCGCTCGAAAGCAGCAACCGGCCCTGCGGCACCATCCCCGAGTCGAGCCCTTCCTGCACCGATTCGACGAGCGACTGATCCTCGAACGCGACCTGGCTCGCGAAGGCCATCAGCTCGGCGGCCTCCTCGTCGCTGACATCGACGCCGTAGTAGTAGTCCGTCCAGCCTTTCGATCGGCCGGGCGCCGAGGGGAACGTGACATCCAGCGAGAGATTCGTCCGGCCAGCTTCGATGTTCACGGTCGTGTTCGGCCAAATGAAGTGGTACTGCGCACCCTCGACTTCGCCGCGCGGCACGTAGGCGACGTTCGCGCCCTCGGCGTAGACCGACGGCCGGATCGAGCCGAACTGGCTCGACGTGAACTCGCGCTCGACGAGGCGGTACGAGTCGACATCGACGTCTACGACCTTCGCGAGAGCAGGGTGAGCCGTCGGGCAGTGATAGCACTCGAGGTAGTTCTCGATCGCGTTCTTCCAGTTCGCCGGCATCTCCCACTCGACCCGCTCGCGCAACCGCAGGGAGCTCAGGTCGACGCCACTCGAGCCGACGAGCGCGGGAATCCCGGTGATCGTGTCGGCGAGCGGCGCGGCGTCGGGGTCGGCATTCGCAAACAGGAACGGTCCCCAAGTATCGATCGAGATCGGCAACAGCGAGAACCCAGACGGGTCGAATCCGGGCTCGCGCTCGCTCCTCGGCGCGCGGCGCAACGACCCGTCGAGCCCGTAGGTCCACGCGTGGTACGGGCACTGCAGCGTCGTGCGGCAGCCCGAGCCGCGCGCGACGATGTGGCCGCGGTGACGGCAGACATTGACGAAGCCGCGCACCGTCTCCTCGTCCTCGCGGACGACGACGATCGGGACGTGGCCGACCTGCGATGCAAAGAAGCTCCCGGGCGACGTGACGAGATCGATGTGGCCGACGTACTGCCAGCTGCGCTTGAAGATGCGCTCGCGCTCGAGCCGCAGGATCTCGGGATCCGAATACCACGTCGCGGGAAGCGTCCACCCTTCGGCGAGCGGCTTCGGGATCTCAATCGTCGTCAACTCATCTCCTCCGGCCGCGCCCCCCAGAAAGGGGGCTTTGACTGTCTGGTCAGTCAGGTTATCCTCCTCGCAGGCGATGGGTCAAGCGGCGCAGATACCGATCGAGCCTGGCGGTCGGGTCGCCGGAATCCTGGACGCAGCCTGTCGCGTGATTGTCCGCGAAGGCGCGCACGGGTTGCGCATGGCTAGCGTGGCCGACGAGGCCGGCGTCTCGAAGGCGCTCGTTCACTACTACTTCTCGACCCGCCAAGAACTGCTGCGGAACGCGTTCGCGTGGTCAGAGGAGCGCTGGCAGGCCGCGCTTACAACCCAGCTCGCGACGCTCGCGACAGGGGCCGAGCGGCTCACGTCGGCGCTCTGCCTGAGCATCGATTCCGACCCGAGCTTCAGCTACCAGCGCGCCCTCTGGAACGAGGTCTGGAGCAGCCTGCGGTTCGACGACGAGCTGCGGCCACGGGTGGTTCGCTCATACAGCGACTGGCTTGCGCGGCTCGTCGCGCTGGTCGAGGAAGGGCACGCCGACGGCTCGATCTCGGCCGCAGTGAGCGCGACCGATGCTGGCTGGCGGCTCGCGGCGGTCGGTGACGGACTCGAGTCGCTTCTGTATCTCGGTCTGGTCGATCGCGAGCGGGCGCACGAGCTGATGCTCGGCAGCATCCGGCAGGAGCTCGGCGGCGCATGACCGACGTGCTCGTTCTCGGCGCTGGTCTCGCCGGACTGGCGGCGGCCCGCGACCTGGCTGCTGCCGGCACCGATGTCGTCGTGCTCGAAGCGCGCGACCGCGTGGGCGGGCGCGTCGAGCAGCTGCGCATCGACGACGGCCGACCGATCCAGTTCGGGGGCGAAGTCGTGGGGCCGTTTCACACTGCATATCTCGGCCTCGTCGAGGAGCTCGGGCTGACACTGCAGCCGAGCTACACGGCGGCTGAGGGCGCGACGACGTACGACCTGCTCGAAGGCGTCGAGCGCGCCGAGTCGTGGCCCTTTCACGACCTGTCCGATCGAGCGGACTACGAGCGTGTAGAGCGGGCGTACGGCGCTCTCGTCTCATCCGTCGACCCGAACGACCCGTGGTCGCACGCCGACGCATCGCGGCTCGACTCGATCTCGGTCGGCTCGTGGCTGCGATCTGTGCGCGCGCGCCCGGCTGTCGCGCGGGCGCTCGAGACAGGTGCGCTCGGGCTTGCGGCCGGCTCGCTCGAGCGCTGGTCGCTCCTCGCGGAACTGCGCAAGTCGGCAGTCGCACGCGAGGAAGGCTTCTATAGCTACGACCGCTGGGAGTCGCTGCAGGTCACCGAAGGGAGCGCCGAGGTGGCCGAGAGGATGGCCGCCGAGCTCGGCGAGCGCGTGCGACTCGGTGCTGTCGTTCGATCGGTCGTCATCTTCCCGGCGGGCTGCCACGTGACGCTCGCTTCCGGCGAAACGCTCACGGCCGGCGCAGTCGTCTGCGCGCTGCCGGTCGGCGTGCTGGACGGGATCGCGATCGAGGGCATCGCACCCGCGCGGCTCGCGTCCCTGCACGCGCAGCGTATGGCGCACGCCGTAAAGGTCGTCGCCATCTACGGTCGTTCGATCTGGGCCGATGTCGGCGCAAACGGCCTGTCGGAAGGCGAGCACGTCATCGCCTCGACTTGGCCGCAGCGCGACGGAACGCTCTCGGCCCTCATCCCGCCCGAGCGAATCGCGCACCTGCTCTCAACCCGGAAGGACGACCGCGAGCGCCTCGTGCACGACGAGCTCGCGCGGATGTACGGGCCTGCCGCGCGCGAGACCGAGGCTGTCCACATCCACCTTTGGGCGATCGATCCGTTCACGCGCGGCTACGTCACGCAGTGGTCGCCGGGCGACGTGTTGCGCGTCGGCCCGCTGCACGGAACGCACGATCCGCCGTTCTACGTCTGCGGCTCGGACCAGTGGGTCGCGGGCTACATGGAAGGCGCAGTGCGCACGGGCCGCGCGGCCGCCGCGGCAGCCCTCACGAACGGCTAGGCGACTTCGACCGGCGGCGAGCTCGGCGCGAGCACGCGCAGTGCCTCGGCCGGCAGATGCAGCGCCACCGCTGTCCCCTCCTCGACCGGGATCCCGGTGCCGTCGTTCGGCATCGTGACCTTCAGCAGGTCGCCGCCGACAACACGCACGTGCAGCTCGAACGAATTGCCGAGGAACACCGCTCGCTCGACGAGCCCCGGCATGCGGTTCTCCCCCACTGTGCCGTGCTCCTCGACCGCGATCCGCTCCGGCCGGATCATCGCCTTCACCTCGCCGCGCTCACTCGTTGCACCCTGCCGGGCGCGGAACGTCCGCTCGCCGACCCGCAACGCGCAACCATCGCCATCCGCCGACGCCTCGCCTGTGAGCAGGTTCGAAACGCCGAGGAAATCCGCGACAAAAACCGTGCTCGGTTCCTCGTAGACCTCGCGCGGCGTGCCGGCCTGCTCGACCCGACCACCGTTCATCACCGCGACCCGATCGCTCATGGTCAATGCTTCTTCCTGATCGTGTGTGACGAAGACGAACGTGATGCCGAGCTCGGCCTGCAGCGTCTTCAACTCGACCTGCAAGCCTTTGCGGAGCCGTGCGTCTAGTGCGCCGAGCGGCTCGTCGAGCAGCAGCACGCGCGGCCGAAGAACCAGAGCGCGCGCCAACGCGACCCGCTGCTGCTGACCGCCCGAGAGCTGCGCCGGCTTGCGTCGCGCGAAGTCGCAGAGCTGGACGAGATCGAGCGCTTCGGCGACCCGTTTCCGCTGCTCGTCCTTCGTGCAGCGCAGGTACTTCAGCCCGAAGCCGACGTTGCCGGCGACATCGAGGTGCGGGAACAACGCATAGTTCTGGAAGACCGTGTTGACGTTTCGCTTGTGCGGCGGCACCTGGGCGACGTCGACCTCGTCGAGCAGGATCTTGCCGCTCGTCGGACGCTGGAAACCGGCGATCATGCGCAGCGTCGTCGTCTTGCCGCAGCCCGACGGCCCGAGCATCGTGAAGAACTCGCCCGGCGGCATATGTAGGTCGATGCCGTCGACCGCCGCAACGTCCGCGAACCGCTTTGTCAGCTCCTCGAGTTGGATCTCGCCATGCGTGGGCACGTGACTCAGACCTCCATGATCGCGGCCACCGCGGCGTCGCCGCCGCCACCCGCGAAGCGCTTGTAGACGAAGAAGGCGAGCGCGAGCGTCGCCAGCGTGATCAGGAGCGCAATCGTCGCGATCGCGTTCAGGGCGGGCGACGGAGCGCCGCGGGCCGTCGCGTAGAGGAGCATCGGAACCGTGGTCGTGCTCGCGTCGCCGGAGAGGTACTGCGTCACGACGAAGTCGTCGATCGAGAGCGCGAACACCACCGCGGCGCTCGCGACGATCGCCGGTGCGAGCAACGGCAGCAGCACGCGGAGGATCTGGTCGTGCGGCGGCGCACCCAGGTCGGCCGCAGCCTCTTCGTACTCGCGCCCGATCGAGACGAGCCGCCCACGAACGATCACGACAACATACGAGAGCGTGAAGGTCACCTGGCCGATCGCCTGCGCCTTCGTGCCAAGCCCGATGCTCGGGAACACCTTGAGGAACAGCAGCAGCAGCGCGACGCCCATCACGATCTCGGGCGTCACGAGCGGCAGCAGCATCATCGTGTTCACCGAGCCGGAGCCGCGGCCGCGCCAGCGCTGCAGCCCGAGCGCGAGTGTCACGCCGAGGGGCACCGCGATCACCACGGTGATCGCCGCCAGCAGCAACGTGTGCTTCAGCGCGCTCTGCAGGGCCGGGTCGTGGAACACGCTGCCCGTCGAGCCCGTGAACCAGCGGAACGAGAATCCCTGCCAGGTCGTGCGGGAACGGCCCGCGTTGAACGCGAACAGGATCGCGATCCCGACCGGGACGATCGACCAGATGATGTAGGCGCCGGTGACGAAGGCGAGCGCGCGCGGCCGGCCCCACGGGTTGCGCAGCCAGGCGATCATGCCTCCGCCAAGTCGTCCGCACTGCGCGTGGAGCGGAGGTAATAGACCATCAGCACGAGCAGCGCGAGCGCGAGGATGATCGTCAGCACCGCGCCCGTCACCTTCTCGGAGCCCTGCCGCGTGAGCTGGTCGATCTGGTTGCCGATCAGGTTCGTCTTCGGCGACGCCGACACGAGATCGGGCGTGTAGTAGTCGCCGAACATCGGCAGTGCGACAAGCACCGAACCGGCGAGGATTCCCGGCACCGACAGCGGCAGCGTGACCCGGAAGAAGGCACCGCGCGGGCTGGCGCCGAGATCGCGCGCCGCCTCGATCTGGCGCTGGTCGATGCGGTCGAGCGAGGCATAGAGCGGCAGGATCAGGAACGGGACGTAGCCGTAGACGAGCGCGATGATCACGGTCGACGGCTGCCCGTCGAGCCAGCCGCCCTCGCTCGTCAGCAGGCCGAGCCAGATGAAGACCCGGTCGATCCCGACCGTGTGCAGCACCCGCGTCCCCCATCCGTCCGGCGACAGCAGGTTGATCCACGCGAGCATCCGCATCAGGTAGTTGATCCAGAACGGCAGGATCAGCGCGAGCAACACGAGGCCGCGTCGCTTGCCCGCGTGACGCGCCGCGAAGTACGCCACCGGGTAGCCGATCGCAAGCGATATGACCATCGCGATCGCGACGAAAACGAACGTGCGGATGAAAACGGTGAGGTACTGGCCGCCGCTCCAGATGTCGCGCAGCACGGCGAGCGCGTAGCCGACGTTCCAGTCGAGCGGGTTCCAGAACGGGACCGGCGCCGAGAACGAATCCTGATTCCCGAACGCGACGGCAAGAACGGCGTAGAACGCGGCAAGGAAGAAGACCGAGAGCCAGACGACGCCGGGAAGCGCGAGCAGCCGCCACGTCCAGCGTGAGCTCATCGGCTCAGCCGGCCTTGAACTTCGACCAGGCGTCGTCCCACAACCGCTCGCCGGCGACGCTCAGCTGCAGCAGCTCCTGGTTGAACGAGAACTGCTCGGGACGGACGACCGCGGTTGCGAGGCTCTTCGGGATCAGCCCCTGCTTGACGAGCGCGTCCCCGTCAATCGCATTCTGCGGCGGCAGGTAGCCGTTCTGCTGCACGAAGTTGTCGTACGCGTTCTTCTCGTTGAGCATGAAGTTGACGAACGTGTGGGCGAGCACGGGGCGCTTCGATTTACGGCCGACACAGAGGAAGTCGTTCTGGACGACGCCGTTCTTGTCCGGTCCCCAGAACGAGAGCACATCCGGTTTGGTTCCCTTCGGCAGGTAGAAGATCGCCGCGCCGAGCACGTCTCCCGACCACGAGTGGTGCAACCAGGTCTTCGCCTCGGCGAGCGTCTGGTAGTCGGTGATCGTGACCTTGATGTTCGAGATTCCCGCGAGCTGCGCGAGGTCGGCGCCGGCCTTCGCGATCAGCTTCGGGTCCTCGGTATTCAGGTCGGGTGTCGCACCGCTGTGGAGCGCATCGCGTTGCATCGGCATGCTCAACGCGTCGCGCTTGTCGTCGAGCAGACCGACCTTGCCGCGGTACGGCTTCGCCTCCCAGAAGATGTCCCACGGGACAGCCATGCCGGCGATGTCGGTCTTGATCTTGTCGTTGCGCCAGCCGATGCCATCGAGCCACACGACGTACGGGACGGTGTAGCGGCTGCCGCGGTCGTAGAACGGGTCCTGTAGCTCGGGCCAGATGTTCTTCTCGAGATTCGGTAGGTACGAGTGGTTGAGCGGCTGGAGCAGCTGCTGCGCGATCAGGTTGTCGATGTTCGAGCCGGAGAGGCCGATCACGACGTCGAAGTTGACGGCACCCGATGCGAGTTTCGCGATCGCCTCATCCGACGAGTTGTACGTCGCGATCTGCACCTTCGTCCCGAACTGCTTCTCGAAGCGCTTGACGAGACCGGGCCAGACGTAGTCCGCGTAGTTGTAGATCGTCAGCGGGCCTTTCTCGAGCGCGCGGCCTTCGAGGATGGCTGGGTTGTCCTCGGTGATCGCCCACGTGACGCTGTTGTCGGGGCGCGGCAGCGGCAAACCTTTCGGCCCGGTCGGTTTCGCCTCGACGAACTTGTTGGTCTCGCCTGTACCGCCACCGATCGACTGTGTCGTGTTCTCACAGCCGGCGACAACGCCCAGCACGCCCGCACCGACAACCGTTCCCGCTGCCCCGTGGAGGAGCTGGCGGCGCGTCAGTCCGGATCGATCCTTTGGGTGAGCCATGCGGCGGGGAACCATTCAATCTCGGTCCTGACCGTGAAGTCAAGCGGCAGGCGAACCACGTTAGGATCGGCGAGACGTGTTCGAGAAGCGCATCGAAATCCGTTGGAGCGACGTCGACGCCTACCGTCACGTGAACAACGCGGTCTACGCGACGTATCTCGAGGAGTGCCGCGACGAGTGGACCGAGCTCATCCTCGGCGCGGACGGCGATCTGTGGGGCTTCGTGCTCGCGCGGGTGGCAATCGACTTCCGGCGCGAGCTGACGCTCGAGGACGACGCGGTGCTCGTCACCTGCCGACCGGTGAGCGTCGGCAACTCGAGCATCATGACGCGCGAGGAGATTCGCACTCTCGGCGGCGAGCTCTCGGCTGAGGCCGAAGCGGTGCTCGTGGCGCGCGACTCCGACACAGGGCGGTCACGCCCGCTCACCGAGCGCGAGCGGGAAGCGTTCGAGCATGCTCTCCTCCAGGCTGAGCCGGACAAGAGCGCCAACGATTCGCCGTCGTCGGGAAAGGCCTGATGCTCAGCTTTGACGCCGTGTCCGCCAAACTTGCGCGCGCCAAGGCCCACGGTGAATCCCTCAGCCGCCGGGTCGATCAAGATCTCTATGAGGTACCCGAAGGGGTATTTCGCCTCGTCCCAAGGTTCGATCTAGACGAGGCGAAATGTTGGCTTGTCCTAGAGCAGGTCGCCCATCCACCCATGGCGGAGTGGGAGGTCATTCTCGGCGATGTCCTCCACAACCTGCAATCCGCGCTCGACCGTCTCGTGTACGAACTCGCGGCCAAGCCTCCGCCGGGAAGCGAATTTCCGATCTTCAAAGACCGTGCGAAGTTTGAACGGAAAGGAAGGGGCGGCGGCGCCTACAAGACAAGAGGACTCACGACCGAGATGCAAGCCGCAATCGAGTCCCTGCAGCCGTTTGACGAGCCTGACCATCCGCTCTGGGTGCTTCAACAGCTTTCGAATGCCGACACGCATCGGCTCGGGATCACGCTCGAAATCGCCTCTGGGCTACCCGTCGTCGAGGGACCTCACTGGACAGACGCTCAAGTAGTTGGTCATCCGCGCTGGGAGCCTGGATCTCACGGGGTTGGTGCCGTGATCGCGACCTATGACTTGAAGTTCACCGGACCCAGTCCTGATGTAGAGGTGGCATTCATCCCAACGATCAACGTCCTTATCGACGAGGGGATCGGACAACCACCTCGGCCTCTGATCCAGGTACTGCCGAGTGTGATGGAGAAGGTCGAGAGCATCGTCTCCTTTCTTCGGAAAGTGCCGTCTTGAACGTGCTCTCTAGTCTCTTCAGCCCGCTGCGGGTCGGGCCGGTGGAGCTGCAGAACCGGATCGTGTCGACCGCGCACCAGACGACGCTCGTCGCCGACCACCTGCCGACCGCCGACTTCGTCGCCTACCACGAGGCACGGGCGCGGGGCGGTGTTGGGCTGATCGTGATGGAGGCGACCGCGCCGCACCCCTCGGGGATCCTCACGGCACACGAGCTTGCCGGTTATCTGCCCGAGATGGCCGACGCCTACCGGCGAGTCGCCGCCGCCGTCCAGCCTCACGGCACGAAGCTCTTTGTTCAGCTGCTGCATGGCGGGCGCGAGCAGATCGCCGGGCCGCCGCGCGCACCCGCACTCGCGCCGTCGGCGATTCCGAGCCAGCGCTTCCGTGTTGCGCCGCGCGCGTTGCGCGTCGAGGAGATCGAGGAGATCATCCGGGGCTTCGGCGACGCTGCGCGGATCGCTGCCGAGGGCGGGCTCGACGGTGTCGAGATCTCCGCCGCGCATCGCTATCTGATCGCTCAGTTCTTCGATCCCGAGCTGAACCAGCGTGACGACGAGTGGGCTGAGCCCTCGCGCTTTCTGCTCGCGGTCGTGCGCGCCGTTCGCGAGGCGGCACCTAGGCTCTGCGTCGGCGTTCGCATGTCCGCCGACTCGATCCCGGCACAGCACGTGGTGCCGCACCTGACCGGCGAAGTGGACTACGTCAGCGTCGCCCTCGGCGAGTCGCCGTCGTATCTCGGCTCACTCCTAATCGTCCCTCCGCCGCCACTCGGCGAGAACCTGATCGCACCACACACTGCTCAGTTCCGCATCGGGGTGCCCGTGATCGCGACATCGCGCGTCATCGACGCGAACGAGGCCGACGCGCTCGTCGCCTCCGGAGCCGCCGACGCATTCGGCATGACACGCGCCCTCATTGCGGATCCCGATCTGCCCTCGAAAGCGCGTTCCGGCCAGCGCGTGATCCGCTGCATCGGCTGCCAGGCGTGCATCGCTCACTACCACGCGGGCGAGGCGATTCGCTGTGCGATCAACCCGCGGACGGGTCGCGAGCTGACACCACCACCGTCCGCTGGATCGACCCACGCCGGACGGGTTGTCGTTGTCGGCTCCGGCCCAGCCGGGATCACCGCCGCGACCGTCGCGGTCGCCGCCGGGCACGACGTGACCCTGCTCGAGCGCGCGCACCAGATCGGCGGCCAATTCGCGATCGCCACCCGCACGGTCGGCTCGCGCGCGGTCGCCGAAGGGTTCCTCGCGAACCATGCCGACGCGCTCGACTCGGTCGACGTGCGACTCGGCATCGTGGCAACCGCCAACACGGTCGCCGCGTTGTCGCCCGATCTCGTCGTCGTCGCGACCGGAGCGCGCGCCTACGCACCGGCGCTGCCCGGCGTCCAGGCATGGGACGTGCTCGCCGGCTCGGCCACGGTCGGAAAGCGCGTCGTTGTCGCCGACTGGGGCGGCGACCCGATCGGGATCAACACCGCCGAGCTGCTCGCCGACGCGGGCCACGATGTCGTCTACTGCGTCGCGTCCGTCACGGTCGGCGAGAGCCTCCATCAGTACCGCCGGAACCTGTTCCTGCAGCGGCTGTATCGCGCCGGCGTAGAGATCGTCCAGCATCGCGAACTCGTCGCCGGCGACTCCGAGAGCGCGACGCTACACAACGTCTTCGCGCCGGAGCTCGAGACGACGATCGCCGCCGACACTATCGTCCTTGCACTCGGCCGCGTTCCGGAGGACGGCCTTGCGCCTCTTTTGCGCGCTGCCGGACTGCGCGTCGAAGAAGCCGGCGACTGCCTCTCGCCACGCGGGCTCGAGGAGGCAGTTCTCGAGGGAACACGCGCGGCGCAGGCTGTCTTCGCGTAGGCTCCGGCGAAATCCTGACCGTGCGGTCAGGCATCGGTTCCACAGCGCCCAGGAGGTTCGCCCGTGCTCGTCCCCGAGCTGCCCGCCGAGATTCGCGAGCTGAAAGCCAAGGTTCGCCAGTTCCTCGAGGACGAGGTCTACCCACTGGAGTTGCGGATCGCGCAGCGCGGCTCGATCGACGTCGCCGAGGTCGATGTGATGCGCAAGAAGGCGCGCGCGGCCGGCTTCGCGATGCTGAACATGCCGCCCGACCAGGGCGGGATCGGCCTGTCGATGGTTGGTCAGGTGGCGCTCGAGGAGGAGTCGGGCAAAGCGACGAACGGCCTCGGTTTCGCTGTTGTCGACCGCGGCCCGCGCGAGCTGCTCGAGATCACGACGCCCGATCAGGCTAAGCGCTACGTCGCACCGATCGTCCGCGGCGAGTACCGCGAGGCGTGGGCGCTGACCGAGCCAGGCGCCGGCTCCGACCTCGCCGGCCTGCAGGCGACCGCAACCCGCGCCGGCGACGACTGGCTGCTGAACGGCGAGAAGTGGTTCGTCACGAGCGAAGGCTCACCCGGCGTCTACATCGTCGCGGCCATGCACGAGGGCGAGCAGCTGCTGTTCCTCGTCGACCCGGATTCGCCCGGCCTCGAGATCGTGCGCACGCCGAGCTTCCTCCACGACCCTTACCTCGATCACCATCCCGAGATCGTCTTCACCGACTGCCGCGTTCCCGAGGCGAACCGGATTCCGGCCACCGGCGATGCGGGCGCAAAAGAGTGGATTCTCGTCGAGCGGCTGTTTATCGCGGCGCGCTGTTGCGGTGCGGCTGAGCGCCTGCTCGACCTCGCAACCGACTGGGCAAAGGAGCGCGAGCAGTTCGGCGCGCCGATCGCCGAGTACCAGGGCATCTCGTTCCCGCTCGCCGACTCGCTGACCGAGCTGCTCGCCGCGCGCTTGCTCACCTACCACGCCGCACACGCGTTCGACACGCTCGCGGATCGCAAGATCGTCCACGGCAAAGTCTCGATGGCGAAGCTGTTCGCCTCGGAGATGGCCGGCCGCGTCGCCGATCGCGCGCTGCAAGCGTTCGGCGGTCGCGGCTACATGCTCGAGAATCCGACCGCGCGCTTCTATCGCGAGCTACGCGTCGACCGGATCTGGGAAGGCACGAGCGAGATCCAACGGCTCGTGATCGCCCGCGGGCTGCTCAAGCGCGGCGCGGCGCCTTACCTCGGCTGGGAATAGCGACGGCTCCAATGGACATCGTCGACCCGCAGATCGAGAACTACGCCATCGCCCACACGACCGCGCCTCGCGACGAGGTCGCGGCCCTCCGCGCCGAGGCAGCCACGCTGCCGGTCCCAGAAATGGCCGGCGGGCTCGTCGAGGTCAAGCTGCTCGAGGCGCTCGTCGTCGCAACGCGCGCAAGCCGCGTGCTCGAGATCGGCACCTTCGCGGGCGTGACCGCCCTGTCCCTCGCAGCGCTGCTGCCCGAGGACGGCGAGCTCGTGACGCTGGAGATCGACCCGGAGAACGCCGCGATCGCACGACGCCACTTCGCCACCAGCCCGCATGGAGCGCGGATTCGACTGATCGAAGGCGACGCGCGCGAATCGCTCGCAACGATCGATGGCCCGTTCGAGCTCGTGTGGATCGACGCGTGGAAGCCCGACTACGGCTTCTACTACGACGCCGTTCTCCCCAAGCTTGCCGAGCACGGCGTGATCGTCGCCGACAACGTGCTCCGGTCGGGGGACGTCATCGACCCACGCGTGAACGACGCTAGCACGGTGTCGCTGCGTCGCTTCGCCGACGACGTTGAGGCCGACCCGCGCGTCGACAACGCCCTGCTCACCGTCGCCGACGGGCTGCTCGTGATCTGGAAGCGCCCGAGCTAGCGCTGACAGCCTCACGCCCGATCCGAACACGGCCTTGATCCATTCGTAACGAGTGCGGTGCAGACTCCCGCGCCTGTCGGCATCTATCCGGGAGGCACCATGCATCGCAGCATCCTCGCCGCGCTTGTTCTCGCAGTTCTCCTGACGCCGCTCGACGGTAGGAGCACCGCTGCCGCACCACCATTGAAGGCAGCCGGCCGGATCGCGTTCTCGGTCGACAGCGGGATCGCCTCGATGAACCCGGACGGCAGTGGCGGCTGGGGCGGTCGCGTGCTACTGCCGGGCGACACCCAGCCCGCATGGTCGCCGGACGGGACGATGCTGGCCGTCGCGACGCGCTGGCAGGGAAACGAGGGCATCCGGCTCGACAACCCGGACGGCTCGACGATCCGCATGCTGACCACGACTCCCGGGGACGGCAGCCCTGCCTGGTCGCCTGACGGCACGAAGCTCGCATTCGTCGACAACGGCAAGCTGCTGGTCGTCAACGCCGACGGTTCGGGACGGCGAGAGCTTCCGACCAGCACCGGCTACGTGAACGCGTCGCCGAGCTGGTCGCCGGATGGAGCAAAGATCGCCTTCTCCGCGTACGGCGACAGCGGCTCCGACATCTTCGCCCTCGACCTTGCTTCCGGCGCGCAAGCCGCGGTCCTCGCAGGGCAGACGAACGACTCGTGGCCGGCCTGGTCGCCCGATGGCACCGACATCGCGTTCTCCGGCGACCAGAACGGCTCGACGGCGGGCCGGGAACCGATTGGCTCGCCGGCGGCATGGGCGTCGATGTGCTGATCGGCAGCCAGGGCCGCGACCGTCTCGACGCCCGCGACGGTGGCCACGACACGGTCATCGGTGACGGCGACCGGTCTCGCACAACATCGCGGTCTGGCGACCGGCGACTGCGTCGGGCTGGTCGGCCGCGAATCCGCCGGAACGAGCGGTCGACGGTCGCCTGGACGACATCTGGAACTCGGGTGGCTGGCCGCCGCAATGGATCGAGATCGATCTCGGTCGCCCAGCCACGATCGGCCGGATCAGGCTGATCGCGGGCGACCAGCCCGCCGGCGTCGCCTTCCTCGTCCTCACACGCCAGGCCGATGGCACCTACCGGCTGCTGCATCGCTTCGACGGCCCTTCGGTGTTCCGCCAGGAACTCCGATTCGCGCCGAAGCGACCGTGGCGCGCGGTTCGCTACCTCCGCATCGTCGTCACACAGGCCAACACGGCATCCGCCTGGGTTTCGTGGCCGGAGATCGAGGTCTACCCGAGCTCGCCGGCTACCCGCCGCTGATCGCAGCGATCACGTCGACGCGCGAGTCCGCGCCGAGTGCCGTGTCGAGCTGCGCCCGCTCGCGATCGACGTAGACATTGATGTGCGGCCGTAGCACCGGCCCGGGCTGGCACAGCCGATCGCGGAACCCAGGCCATTGCGCTTCGAGGTCGTCGATCGCGCCGGCCACGCTAGGCGCATCGACATCAAGCCGGCGCGGAAGCCCCGGAAAGAGCGGCAAGAGCGTCGCCGGAAGATGGACGTCAGCCACTACGCGAGAACCGCGACCTCGACCGAGGAGATGCCCGGCAGATACCGCGCGATCTCGTTCCAGCTGTCGCCCTCGTTCGCGCTCGCGAAGACCTGCCCGGTGCTCGTACCGAAGTAGAGGCCTGGCGTGTCGTACGAATCGATCGCCATGCCCTCGCGCAGCACGCCGAGGTACGCGTCCTTCTGCGGCAGCCCGTCGGTGAGCTCTTGCCAACTCGAGCCGGCGTCACGCGTGCGCCACACGGCAACGCGCCCGCCCGGCGTGAAGCGCCCATGACCGGGATCAAGCGGGATCGTGTAGAAGGTCTCGCGGTCGTGCGGATGCGCGGCCGCAGCGAAGCCGAACTCCGTCGGCAGCCCCTCCGTGATCTCGGTCCACGATTGCCCGCCGTCGTCGCTGCGGTGCGTGCCGACGTGGTTCTGCTGATAGAGGCGATCCGTGTCGAGCGGCGACATCACCATCCGGTGGACGCAGTAGCCGACCTCGGGATCCTCGAGCGGCCAGTCGGCGCGGAGGCCCTTGTTGCGCGGCGCCCAAGAGCCGCCGTTGTCAGTTGTCTCGAAGATGCCGAAGCCCTGGATGATCACCCAGAAATGATCGGGCTCGAGCGGGTGCGGCATGATCGCCGGCAGCCCGAGATGACCGGGCGGCTGCTTCGCGGGGTCGTTCCAGGAGTCGCGACCGGGCTGGCCGTCGAGCGTGCTGAGCAGCGACCAGGTCTCGCAACCGTCGGTGCTCTCGAACACGGATGCCGCCTCGCCGCCCGCAAGAACCCTCCCGTGGGCCACGGTCAGGCCCGAGACCTTCGAGAGCTTGAGACCGTCGTCCGCGCTGAGCGCGAGGCCTTCGCTCGAGAGAGTCCACGTCTCGCCTAGATCGCTGCTGCGCCAGACGCCGGCGCCATGCCACTCGCTGGCGGCTGCTGCGTAGATCGAGCCGGAAACCGGATCGTGGACGGCGTGGTAGATCGGCCAGCCCTCGCACAGCGGGCCACGGACGCTCCAGTCGCGCCGCTCGGCGTCGCTCTCCAAGATGAACAACCCTTTGCGCGTGCCAACCAGCAGCATCGTCTGCGTCATCTCGCCTACCCCTCCGTGTCGACTCGTCTCGTGCAGTTCCGCGACTCTAAACGGTGACGACGCGCGCATCGAGGCCGATCGCGCCATCGGGTGTCGCTAGCAGCGGGTTGACCTCGATCTCGGCGATCTCGGGATGGGCCGCCGCCAGCCGGGACAGGGCCGCTGCAGCTTGGGCGACGGCCGCTAGCTCGATTGACGCCCGGCCTCGTGCTCCCGTCAGGAGCGCCGCGCCGCGCAGCGACAAGATCAGCTCCTCGAGCTCGGCCGGTTCCGCAGGCGCGAGCGCGACGGCGACATCTCGCAGTACCTCCGCATATACCCCGCCGAGGCCGACGAGAACGAGCGGGCCGAAGCGCGGGTCGCGCCGGCAGCCGACGATCAGCTCGACCGCCCCCTCCGCCGCGACCATCTGCTCGACCGCGTAACCCTTGGGCGCGATTGCTGCCTCCATGCGCTCGTGGGCGGCGACGAGCGCGTGCTCGTCGACGAGGCCGAGCGCGACCCCGCCCGCATCCGACTTGTGGAGCAAGCCGAGCGCCTTGAGCACGACCGGGTAGCCGATCTCGCCGGCCGCCGCAACGACCTCATCGGTGGTGCGCGCCGCGCGGCACTCTGCGAGCGGAACACCCGCGGCCTCGATCAGCCGGCGCGCTTCAAGATAGCCGTCACCGGCGACGAGACCCGACGGCTCCGTGGCATACGCCGGAATCCCTCGTCGAGAACCGACCGTCGTGACGCGATCGAGCGCGCCGAGCGCCCGTTCGATCTCGCGGTACACCGGGACTCCCTCCGCGCGCAGCAGCTGGGCGGGCGGGGCGTCGGCGTACATCAGCTGGCAGGCGAGAGGGCGGCCGCTCTCGCGCGCAGCGGCGGCCAGCGATTTCGCGACCTCGAGCTCACGCTTTGCGAGGTCGTCGCTTTGATGCGTATAGCCGCCGAGGTAGCCGACGAGCAACACGGTGTCGACCTCGCCGGAGCGAAGCAACGTCCCGACGACGCGCGCATACGAGCCGAAGTCCTGCTCGCCCGCCCCGGCGAGATCGACCGGGTTCACGGTTGATGATGTCGCCGGCAGGTCGGCGGCGAGCGTGGCGCGTAGCGCGTCCGAGAGCTGCGGCAACTCGAGCCCGACGCCGCTTGCGACATCGGCGGCGATCACGCCCGTCCCTCCACCGTCGCCGACAACCGCGACCCGACGGCCTTTCGGCTGATGCGACGCGAGCAACAGCTGCGCCGCATCAACAAGCTCGCGTGGCGTGGTAACGCGAACGATTCCCGCTGCACGGCACGCGGCGTCGATGGCCGCAGAGCCGCTGACGAGGGCGCCGGTGTGCGAAAGCGCTGCGCGCTGGCCCGCCTCGCTGCTGCCAGCTGCAAGGAGGACGACCGGCGTGGCAGAGGCCCGGGCCGCGCGCGCAAACGCGCGCCCGTCACGGAAATCCTCGACGTACGCCGCGATGACGCGCGTGTGCGGATCGGCAGCGAACGACTCGACGAGCGCGGCGGCGTCGAGGTCGGCTTGGTTGCCGATCGACGCCACCCGCGAAAGACCCAAACCAGCGTCGGCAGCGAGTTGAGCCACCTCGTAGCAGAGGTTCCCGCTCTGCGAGATGAACCCAATCGGGCCAACGGCTAACCCGTCGAGGCCGAGCTCAACCTCCGCCGCGGCATCACAGAGCCCGTTGCAGTTCGGGCCGAGCAAGACGGCGCCCGCGGCGCGCACTCGCTCGACAACCGCTGCTTCCCGAGCACGCCCCTCGTCCCCGCTCTCCCCAAGACCGGCGCTGATCGCGACGATCGCCCGCGCACCGACCGCGAGCGCGGCGTCGACAGTCTCCTCGAACGCCGCCGCCGGCACGGCCAGGACAACCAGCTCCGGCGGCGTCGGCAAGTCGGCAAGCGCCGCGTACGCCGGCTGCCCAAGGATCTCACCGCCGCGCTTGTTGACGAGGAACACGTCGCGACGATGTGCTCCGCGAAGCGCGCCACGCGCGAGCCACTGACCCCACTTCGCCGGATCGTTCGACGCGCCGACGATCGCTACCGAGCGTGGCTCGAACAGCGGCTGCAGGTCGCGCACTAGCGACCGGCCTACGAGCTACCGCGTCTGCGGGAAGCCGAGATTGACGCTGCTCGTCGCCGGGTCGGGCCAGCGGCTCGTCACGACCTTGCCCCGCGTGTAGAACTCGATCCCCTCCGGCCCGTAGATGTGCCGGTCGCCGAAGAGCGAGTCCTTCCAGCCGCCGAACGAGTAGAACGCGACCGGCACGGGAATCGGCACGTTGATGCCGACCATGCCGACGTTCACCTCGAACTGGAACTGCCGGGCGACGCCGCCGTCGCGGGTGAAGATCGCGGTCCCGTTCCCGTACTGGTTCTCGTTCACGAGCGCGAGCGCCTCGTCGTAGGTTCCGACGCGCACGACCGCGAGCACCGGGCCGAAGATCTCGTCCTTGTAGGCGTCCATCTCGGTCGTCACGTGGTCGAGCAGCGAGACACCGAGGAAGAAGCCGTCAGCAGGCGCGGTCTTGCGGCCGTCGGCCAAGAGTGTCGCGCCCTGCTCAGCACCGGAGTCGAGGTACGACGCGACCTTGTCGCGGTGCGCCGCGGTGACGAGCGGCCCCATCTCGGAGTCGGGCAGCATCCCGTCGCCGACCTTGATCTTCGGCAGCCGCTCCTGGATCGCGCTCACCAGCGGATCGGCCACGTCACCCACGGCGACCACGACCGAGATCGCCATGCAGCGCTCGCCGGCCGAGCCGTACGCCGCGCTCACCGCTGCGTCGGCGGCCATGTCGATGTCGGCGTCCGGCAGCACGACCATGTGATTCTTCGCCCCGCCGAGCGCCTGAACGCGCTTCCCGTTCCGCGTGCCAGTCTCGTAGATCGAGCGCGCGATCGGCGTCGAGCCGACGAAGCTGATCGCCGTGACATCCGGATGCTCGAGCAGCCGCTCGACGGCCACGCGATCGCCCTGGATCACGTTGAACACGCCATCCGGCACGCCAGCTTCCTTCAACAGCTCGGCGGTGAGGATCGATGCGGACGGGTCCTTTTCGGACGGCTTCAGCACGAACGTGTTCCCGCAGGCGAGCGCGGGTGCCCACATCCACATGGGCACCATCGCGGGGAAGTTGAACGGCGTGATCCCGGCGACGACGCCGAGCGGCTGGCGGATCGAGTAGACGTCGATGCCGGTCGAGGCTTGCTCCGAGAAGCTGCCCTTGATCAGCGTCGGGATGCCGCAGGCGAACTCGATCACCTCGATCCCGCGCGCCACCTCGCCCATCGCGTCGGAGAGAACTTTGCCGTGCTCGGCCGTCAGCAGCTTCGCGAGATCCTCGCGATGCGCGTTGAACAGCTCGCGGATGCGGAAGAACAGCTCGGCGCGGCGGGAGAGCGAGACCGTCCGCCAAGCGCCGGAAGCAGCCTTGGCGGAGGCAACCGCGCGGTCGACTTCCTCGACCGACGCGAAGTCGACCGCAGCAGCCTGCACGCCAGTCGCGGGGTTGAAGACCGGACCGCTGCGACCGGAGGTGCTGGCGACGGCCTGGCCGCCGATCCAGTGGTGAATCCGCCGTGGCTCGGGCGCGTCGGTGCGCTCGGGGGCGTCTGCAAGCTCGGTCATCGAACCCTCCTCGTCGTCAGAGCGAGGAGCCTAGCGCTCAGCCCTCGAGGCCCGCCTCCGCAAGCGGCCTGCGCGCCCACGCAAACGAGGTCTGGTACCAGCCGTTCAGCGGATCGAGCGTGACGCCGCGGCCCGACGAGTGCACGAACCAGCCGCTGCCGAGATAGAGGCCCATGTGCCCGATCTCGTTCGGGCTGGAGAGCTGCCCGCGCGAGCCAAAGAAGACGACATCCGCCGGCTGGAGATCGGACTGCGCGATGCGCAGCTCGGGCGCGACTTCGCCGCTCATCGCGTACGTCGTGCGGCCCTTGAGGATGTCGGTGAGCGTCGGCGCGTCGGCGAACGGCTGCAACTTGTAGACACGCCACACGAAGCCCGAGCAGTCGAAGCCGCCGGGCACGACGGCCCCGTCCCACAGCGTCTGCTGCCGCTTCTCCGAGGTTCCCGTCCACACGTACGGATCGCCGACGAAGCGAAGCGCGCGCGTCAGAACGGTGCGCTGCCAGTCGGTCAGCTCCGGGAACGAGAGCGTCGCCGCGCCGTCGAGCACACGCTGCTTTTGCCAGTCGGTGATACCCATCGCCTGCGCAAACGAGAACGCGGCCTCTGCGCGCGTCACCGGCTGGCCCGGCAGCAGCTCGAGCGCATCCTGCGCCGCCGGGTGATTCGTGCGCAGGCCGAGCAAGCGGGCGACGGTCTCTGTCCCAAGCCACGACACCGGCGCGAGGCCGGCGTCGCGAGCGGCAATGCGAAAGAGGCGCGCTGAAGGCTGCAAACCGAGCGCTGTGACGAGCCGCGCGTCGAGCTCACGAACGGTGACGAGCACGGTCGGATCGACCGGAGGCGACGCCAGCGGATGCCCCCACAGCTCGAGCGCCGTCGCAAGATCGCCGCGCGTCAGCTGGCCTTGCGGATCGAACTCCTCGGCGCTCGGCCCCATCACACCGGCCGCGAGAACCGTGCCGATCTGCGGATCGGCCCAGTGCAACATCGCGTCGGCTGGCGGCCGAACCGTGTCGGCGATCGCCGCAGGCACGCATACGCAAGCGAGCAGACAGAGAATCGAGAGCACACGACGCATGAGGTCGATATCGACCGACCGCCTAGCCCTCTTGAACCGGCTCTAGCTAGATCGAGCCCTTGCACGTGTCGCAGGAGCCGGGCGAGCCGGAGTTGTAGCCGGTCGTGAACCACTTCTGGCGCTGAGCCGACGAGCCGTGCGTCCAGGTCTCCGGGGTGACGCGCCCTTGGAACCCCGACTGGATGCGATCGTCGCCAGCCGCGTCGAGCCCGTCGGCGATATCCGCGTCGGTCAGCTGCGTGAGGTAGCCCGTTTCGATCGCGTGATTCGCCCACACGTCGGCGAAGCAGTCGGCCTGCAGCTTGGTCCGCACCGACCGCCCGTTGGCGCCTTGCTGGCTGGTGCTGCGCCCGAGAATCCCGAGCAGATCCTGGATGTGGTGCCCGTACTCGTGCACAAGCACGTACGCCTGAGCGAACGGCCCACCTTGCGCGCCTAGCTTCGACTTCAGCTCGTCGAAGAAGCCAAGGTCGATGTACACGTACTTGTCTTCCGGGCAGAAGAACGGGCCGGTGTCGGCGCTCGCCGGGCCACAGCCGGTCTGCAGCTGACCCGTGAAGAAGCGCGTCTTCGAGGTCTCGTAGGTCTTGCCGTCTGTCGCGCACTCCTTGCGCCAGTGCGACTGGATGCTTTTGACATTGCCGACGATGCGGCAGTCCTCGCGCGTGTTCGCATCGGCGCCGGTGCGGCAGTCCGTCGCGATCTGCGTGCTTGTCGCGGGAGCCGGGTCACTGGCAGTCTGGTTCACGAGCGAACCGAGATCGCCGCCGCTGCCACCGCCGCCGCGCACACCGTTCAGCAGGAAGACCAACAGGGTGATCATGAGCCCCGCAGCGCCGCCACCGACGGCAAGCCCGCCACCAGGCACGCTGCTCATCCGCCAGCCCGAGCCGCGAACGTCCTCGACCTCGGAGGTATCGAGTTGCGCGTCGCGCTTGAACTCCACGGCCGGGACTCTATGCACGCACTTCGGGCACCAACCGGGGGACGTCCGATACGCTCGCAGCTCGGTGAGCACGACTTCGCCAACGACGTACGACGACTGCCTGAGCGCCTCGTGGCTCTCGGCGCGGCTCGGCGTCGACACCGCGCGCATCGACCGTCTGCGGCGAGCCGGCGAGCTGCTCGCCGTCCGTCCCGCCGGCAATGCCGAGTGGCTCTATCCGGCGTGGCAGCTCTCGAACGGCATTCCGCGCCCCGTCATCGTCCGCATCGTGACCACGGCGCGCGAGCGTGGCCTTGGCGAGCAGCGCCTGTACGACCTGTTGACGATGCGCGCCGGTCTCGGCCGTCGTAGCGGGTCGGATCGCCGGCTCGCCGACCTGATCGCGGCAGGCGAGGACGACCAGGTCGTCGCCGCCATTCGAGCGGCGTCGTAGCAGCCGACCACGCGATCCGCGAGGCACTTCTGGCGCTGGAGACTGCGGCTCCCCTCGATCGACTCACCGTGCTCGCCTTCGCGGCCGGCGCACAGGTCGAGCTGGACGCCGACGAGCGCCATGCGACTCTCCGCCGCGCCGAGCTACTGCTCGTCGCGGGCGGAAACCCGCGCCGTGAGCTCGCCCTCGACGATCGCGCTGTCTCGGCCGTGGCGGCCGACCTCGACTCCGACGCGGCTCGCGCGCAGCTCCTCGACGGTCTGCGTGCGCTCGCGCCGCTGACAGCCGACCTCACGGAGACGGACGCCGCGCGCGCGCAGCTCAGCGCAGATCTCGATCTCGCCTGGCAATGCTTCGCGCGAGCCTTGCTCGCAGACGCGGTCGCCGACTAGGCGAAAACGCCGGCCGCCGCGACGATGCCAACATCGCCGCTCACGGTGCGCGCGTGGATCTCGAGAGCAGCGCCGCCGTCGTCCGGTGGCCCGTCCTCGGCGTGAAGATCAGACGAGATCGTGCCGCTCACGGACGACGCATCGATCCACACTCGCAATCCCTCGCGCACGCCGACCCGCACGTCGCCCGATACCGATTGCAGCCTGATCTCGCCGGCCTCGACCGCGCCAACCTCGATATCTCCCGACGCGGTCGCAGCAGCGATCGACGCAAGCGCGCGATCGACGCGCACGTCTCCCGAAGCTGAGTTGACGGACAGGGCACCGCGCCCGAGACCAACACTGACATCACCAGATGCGCTCCTGATCTTGCCACCACCGCCGATCTCGCCGATCGCAATGTCGCCGCTCGCCGAGTTCGCGCTCACATCGCCAGAGACCACATCGAACCGCAAGTCGCCGGTGGCGGTCTTCGCGCCGACGGCGGCAAGGCTGCCACTCGCGTCGATTCTGACGGTGCCGACCTCGGTCGAGATGCGCAACAGGACCGGGCCTCGGGTTTCGAAGACGTGCATCACGACCCCCGCTTGCCCCGGCGCGACGCAGGCCGCCGGTCGACGCGAACCTCCGAGGGCCGCTGCGGCCGAGTCACGTCGACACGCGGTAGCTCGACGTGACCGAGAAACGAGACATACACAGGCATGGTGCTCCCTCCCTCTCTTACGACTGGGCATAGCCCTGTAGACGATTACCGTTGCGGATCCGCGATGGCTTCGGCTCGAGCGCACGACCGAGCGTCCGTACGATCCACGTTTTGATGGAGATCTGCTCGCGATCGGCCGCCGTCTCGACCGCCAACTTCAGCGCCTCTCCTAGCCGCAGCGTGATCCGCGCGCTCGAGTCGTCCGGCTGAGGCCGTGGCTCGGGAATCGCGTCGGGCTCGCCGACGACGACGAGTTGTGGCTCGCGCCCCGCCAGCCGAACCTCGACATGGCCGGACGACAGCTGCGCGGTGACATCGAGCGCCGCCTCGCCGGTGGTGTATGGTCGCGCTTCGCCCTGCGACGCTGAAAGGAGGCCTGTGATGCGCACGATCTCCCACGTCAACCGCGTAGACACCGGGCTTCCCGGCGTCACGTCGAGCTAAACGGGCGCCCGCCGTACCTCACGCGACGCCCGTCCCCGCACGAGGCGCGTCCGACCACGGCGGCTCCAGACAAAGTGGGCAGCCAAGGTGGCGCGCAGGAAGGTAGAGGCAATGTCGAATACCAGGTCAGTCGACCCACCCGATCTCTCGTCCTGGCAGACGATCAAGCACCTCTTCCCGCTCTGGCTGGAGCAAAAGCGGCTGGTCTCGCTCGGGCTCGCGTGCGCGCTCGCGTTCACCGGATTGTCCCTAGCAATCCCGCTGCTCGTGAAGTACGTCATCGACGACGCAATCGTCAGACGCAACCACCATCTCCTTCTGCCGCTGCTCGGCGCGATCGGCGCGATCGGCGGTGTGCGCTTCGTCGTCAACTTCACGCGCCGCTACGCGACTGCCCGGGTCGGGATCGCCATCGAAGCGCGGATGCGCGGCCTCCTCTACGAGGCATATCTCAACTATCCGCGCGCGTTCTACGACCGCCACTCGACCGGCGAGGTGATCTCGCGCGCGACGAACGACATCTATCCCGTGCGCTACTTCATCGGCTGGGGCGTGGTGCAGGGCCTGCAGAGCGGGATGATGATCGTTGGCGCCACCACCGTCCTCCTCTTCGTCAACTGGCGGCTGGCGGTGCTCTCGATCCTCACCATGCCTCCGATCGCGCTGCTCACGTGGCTGTTCGCCCATCGCGTGTTCCCCATCTCGCGCAGGGTGCAGGAGCGCAAGAGCCACCTCACCGAAGCGTCAGACGAGGCCGTCGTCGGAATCGAGATGGTGCAGGCGTTCGGGCGCGAGGACGATGTGCGCGATCGCTTCGGCAGCCGAGCCGAGGCCGTCCGCAGCGAGACGATGAGCGAGGCAACCGTCGAGGCGCGGTTCCTGCCCGGGCTGCTGTTCCTGCCGACGCTCGGGATCGCCGCCGTCCTCTTCTTCGGCGGGCGCGATGTTGTCCATCACAGCCTGACGCTCGGCCAGCTCCAGCTTTTCATCACGCTGTTGCTGCAGCTTGTCTGGCCGCTCGAAGCACTCGGCTGGATCATCAATCTCGGCCAACGCGCGATCGCCTCTGCGAGCCGCAGCTTCGCCTGGCTCGAAGGGATCGAGCCGCTCGAAGAGCGCGCCGAGCCGCTCTCGCTGCCGGCCGGGCCGCTCGCTGTCCGTTTCGAGGATGTCAGGTTCAGCTACCAGACCGGCAGCGAGGTGCTGCGCGGGGTCGACCTCGCGGTCGAGCCGGGCGAGATCGTCGCGATCTGCGGTGCAACCGGGACGGGCAAGACCTCACTGCTGAACTTGTTGCCCCGCTTCTACGATCCGACGGCCGGCCGCGTGCTCGTTGGCGGCGTCGACACCCGCGATGTTGCGATCGCGGATCTCCGCCGTTCGGTCGCGATCGTGACGCAGAAACCCGTCCTGTTCTCGGTGCTGCTGCGCAACAACCTGCTCGCGGCGCGGCCCGACGCCGACTGGGACGAGGTGCTCAAGGCGTGCGAGGTCGCCGGTGTCGCAACGTTCGCCGACGAGCTGCCGCAGGGCTACGACACGCTGATCGGCGAGCGCGGCGTCAACCTCTCGGGCGGTCAGCGTCAGCGGGTTGCGCTTGCTCGCGCTCTGATCGGCGGCGCCCGCGTGCTCGTGCTCGACGACCCAATGTCAGCGGTCGACACCGAGACCGAGCGCCACCTCGTCGCCGGATTGCGCGCCGCGGTCGCCGGCCGCACGGTCTTCATCTCGAGCCAGCGGCTGTCGACCGTCCTCGTCGCAGATCGCGCCGTCGTGATCGAAGACGGTCGCATCGTCGAAGACGACGCACCGCGCAAGCTTCTCAACCTCGGCGGAGCCTTCAGCCGACTGTTCGGAGACGAGGCCGTTGCGGCCTGAGAAACACACCGGGCTCTCGCGCCTCTGGCGCTACACGGCCGGTCGCCACGGGCGGATCGCGGCCGTGATGGTGCTCGCCGCCGTGTCGGCGGCCGCGCCGGTCGTTGGTTGGCATCTTGTCGGTGACGTCGTCGACCACGGGATCCGCGCCCACAACCAGACGCGCCTTGCGATCGATGTCCTCGCCTACGTCGGCATCAACGCCGCGGCCTGGCTGCTCGGCTCGACGACGTGGCTGTGGCTCGCGCGGATCGGGCAGCAGGTTGTGTTCGAGGTTCGGCGCGATCTGTTCGAGCATCTGACTTCACTCTCGCTGCGCTATTTCTCACAGCAGAAAGCCGGTTGGATCATCGCGCGCCTGACGAGCGATGTCGACGCGCTCTCGGATGTCCTCAACCAGGGGCTGACGACACTCGTCGTGAACACGCTCACGCTGATCGCAGCAATCGGCGGTTTGTTCATCCTCGACTGGCGCCTAGGGCTCGTCGCGCTGTGCGTCACGCCGCCGGGGATTCTCTGCACGCGCTGGTTCCAGCAGACATCGCACGTCGCCTTCACTGACGTCCGGACGCGGATCGCCGCCGTCACCGCGCAGCTCGCCGAGTCGGTCGCGGGGATGGCCGTCGTGCAGGCGTTCAACCGCGAGCGCGCCTTTCAGCGCGAATTCGATGACTTGAACGAGGCGAACCGGCTCGCAAACGTCTACGCGCAGAAGCTGTCGTCGGTCTTCTTCCCGGCGATCGAGCTGCTCGGCATAGTCGCGCAAGTCGCCGTGCTCTACGCAGGCGCGCGATTGATCAGCGGCGGCTCACTACAGATCGGGACGCTGATCGCCGCCGTCGGGCTGCTGAACCTCGTCTTCCAGCCGCTCCAGGAACTCTCCGAGCTATACGGGCAGGTGCAGTCCGCGGCCGCGGCGATGGTCAAGATCAGCTCGGTTCTGGACGCCGAGATGGACATCACCGACAAGCCCGGCGCCAGGCCGATGGGGCGGATCGACGGCCGGCTACAACTCGATCGCGTCACGTTCGCCTACGGCGCGGAGCCCGTCGTGCACGAGCTCGAGATCGACGTGCCGCCAGGCGGCTGCATCGCGCTCGTTGGCGAATCAGGCGGTGGCAAGTCGACGACGGCGAAGCTGATCGCGCGCTTCTACGACCCGCTCACCGGCGCCGTGCGCGTCGACGGCACCGATCTGCGCGATGTCGAGCTGCGGAGCTACCGGCGTCAGCTCGGCGTCGTGCTCCAGGATCCGTTCCTCTTCAGCGGCACAATCGCCGACAACCTCCGCTTCGGCAGGCCGGAAGCGACCGACGACGAGGTGCGCGACGCCGCGGCAGCGATCGGCGTCGACCGAGTGGCTGCGCGCTTCGATGAAGGGCTCGATCACGTCGTCCGCGAGGGCGGCGCGGGGCTCTCGGCCGGCGAACGTCAGCTGATCTCGATCGCGCGAGCCTTGCTCGCCGACCCGCGCATCCTGATCCTCGACGAGGCGACCTCGAATATCGACCGGCCCAGCGAGGTGCTGATCGAGAAGGCGTTCGACCGGTTGCTCTCGGGTCGCACATCGATCATCATCGCCCACCGGTTAGCAACCGTCCGCCGCGCCGACGAGATCCTCGTCGTCGAGCACGGTCGCATCGTCCAACGCGGCTCGGCCACACAGCTGCTCGCGCAAGCCGGTCCGTTCCGCCGGCTGGCCGAGACGCTCACCGGCGCCGCCGCGGCCTAGTCGTCTATGCGAGTTGCCAGGCGTCGTCGCGGATGATCGGCACGGCTTGGCCGTCCGCGCTGAGCCCGTCGACCTCGACCTCGGCGCCGCCGATCATAAAGTCTGTGTGCACTTGCGAGGCGTTGACGCCCATTGCGAGCAGCTCCTCGCCCGACTTCCCATCGGCGCCGTCCACAACCATGGGCAGTCCCATGCCGTAGGCGATGTGGCAGGTCGCGTTCTCGTCGAACAGCGTGTCGCCGAAGACGAGACCCGTCTTCTTCACCGCGGAGGAGCCGTCGACGAGTGCGACCTCGCCGAGGAAGCGCGACTGAGGATCAGTGTCGAGTTGTTTGAGCACGATCTCGATGCCTTGATCTGCTCGAGCGTCGACAACCTGCCCGCCCTCGAAGCGCAGCTCGAGGCCCTCGACGCGGACGGACGTGCCGGAGTCAATGAGCGGATACGTCGAACGAACCGTTCCCTCGGTTCGCCGCCAGTCCGGGCTCGTGAACACCTCTTCGGTCGGCAGGTTCGGGATGTGCTCGATCCCCGCCTCGGTCTCGAAGGTTGCGCAGCCCCAACGCGAGACCGGCAGAAGGCCAACAGTCAGATCCGTGCCCGGCCCGCGGAAGCGGATCGCGTCGAACGCGCGCTCGTTGAGACCGCGGGCGCGATCCTTGAGCCGCGCGACATGGTCGCGCCAGGCCGCGACTGGATCGGGCTGATCGAGCCGCGTCGCGGTGCCGACCGCCTGCCAAAGCCGATCGAGATCGGGCTCGCCGAATAGGCCATTCGCCCAACCCTCGTTCGGCGCGGACACGATCGTCCAGTTCAGCTTGCGCCCTGCAACGAGCGGCAGCCACGCTTCCCGAACCTCACGCGGCTCGGATTTCGCGACGCGCTCCTGGTCGAGCCCCTCCATCAGGTGAGGGTCGGGGTTGCCGGTCAGCAGAATCGCCGCAGGGTGCTCGTCGGCCCAGCTGCGGATCCATTCAAGGAGATGCGCCGGGGAGCGGCCCAACTCGTCCTCCGGGCCTAGCTCGATGGCCGAGCGCCGCACGTGGAGGTCGCTGTAATCGACATCGACACGACGGGCGCCGGCGCGGTATGCGGCGGCGGCGATCGCGCGAGCGACGGGCGCGTGCTCGACCTGCGCCAGGATTACGACACCCTGGCCCGGCTGGACGTTCGCGCCGATGCGGACGACGATATCGCCGTAGCGGGTGAGGCGCTCGTCAGATGTCACACCCAACGTTCGGTGCTGATCGGCAGCTCAGTCGCCCCAGTCGAAATCGCGGGTGCGGCTCCACAGGCCATCCTCGAGCGCGGCACCACCATTGTCGGCGGCCGCGTTCTCGGAAGTCGCGTCATCGGCTCCGGCTTCACCGGGCCAAGGCAATGCGGCGGAATGGAGCTCGACAGCCGGCTCGGTGCCGTCCATCGTCTCCTCCAAGCGGGCTTGCTCCTCGGACTTGAAGAGCGGGTGGTTCTCGAAAGGGTCGTCGCTGGTGTAGCGGTTGATCGGCATCGTGCCGTCGAGGTCGGCGTTCTTCGCCTTCAGCTCGAGGTGGTCCTTGATCACGCTTGCGAACACGGAAGCGGCGTCGGTCGTCAAATGTCTCTCCTTCTCACTACGACACACCTCCCCGACTGCAGGCGCCACACGGGCCGCCACGGGGGCTTGTCGGAGTGTACCCGACTCGATTTCCGCTGCAAGTAGGCGTCATTTCGCCTTGCAGGGGTCGCGCCGTAGGATGTCTGCATGGCGCCCCGCGGCTTCGCTCGATCCCCGGTTGGCATGGCGATCATCGCCTGGCGCGTCTGGCAGCGACTTCCACCAAGCGCCCGGCGGCACGCGTTTCAGGTCGCGCGGAAGCACGGTTTCAAGGTTGCGACGACGCACGGGCCGAAGCTCGCTTCGCTCGTCGCGAAGCGCAAGCGCCGCTAAGCCCAGCTACTAACCCAGTGCCGCGCGGACGATGCGATCCTGCTCGCGCAGGTGCGCCGTCGGATAGCCCTCGCTCGGGCTCGCGCGCCACGTGCGGCCGATGTAGCGAACCGGAACCGAGCCGGCGGAGTCCTCGAACCGGTGCCGCAGCGTGCGCCACGCGCCCATGTTCTGCGGCTCCTCCTGAACCCAGACGATCTCTTCCAAGCTCGGGTACGCGCCGAGCAGCTCCTCGACGGCATCAACCGGGAACGGATAAAGCTGCTCCAAGCGCGCGACCGCAACTGACAGTGCGGCAGCGCGCGCCTCGTGGCCGACGATGTCGTAGTAGAGCTTCCCGGAGCAGAACGCGAGCCGGCGCACACCGGCGCGATCCGCGCCCGAGTCGTCGATCACCTGCTGGAACGCGCCTGCGGCGAGATCGTCGAGCGTCGACGATGCCTGCTTCATGCGCAGGAGCCCCTTCGGCGTCATCACGACAAGCGGCCGCGCCGTCGCGTCGAGCGCCTGGCGGCGCAGCAGATGGAAGATTTGCGCCGAGGTCGAGCAGTTCGCGATGCGGATGTTCTCCTGCGCGGCCTGCTGCAGGAAGCGCTCGAGCCGCGCGCTCGAATGCTCCGGCCCATTGCCCTCGTAGCCGTGCGGCAGGAGCAGCGTCAGTCGCGAGGTCTGCCCCCACTTCGAGCGACCGGCGATGATGAATTGGTCGATGACGATCTGCGCGCCGTTGACGAAGTCGCCGAACTGCCCTTCCCAGAGAACGAGCGCATCGGGCGCCGCAACCGAGTAGCCGTGCTCGAAGCCGAGCGCCGCGTACTCCGAGAGCGGCGAGTTGTAGACCTCGAACGACGCGTTCGCGCCGGGCAGGTTCTGCAACGGCGTGAACGTCTCGCCGGTTGTCGAGTCGTGCAGCACGAGGTGACGGTGCGAGAACGTGCCGCGCTCGGTGTCCTGGCCGGAGAGTCGGATCGGGATTCCCTCCTCGAGCAGCGAGGCGAACGCGAGCACTTCGGCCTGACCCCAGTCGATGCCACCCTCGCGAACTGCTTCGCGCCGGCGCTCGAGCTGGCGAGCGAGCTTCGCGTTGACCATGAAGCCGGCGGGAACGACGAGAAGCTGCTCGTTCAGCGCGAGCAGGCGATCGGCGGCAACCGCGGTGACGACCGCGTCTCCGGTGATCGCCGACGGCATGTCGTCGCGTCCCGTTCCCGCGTTCGTCAAGGGCGTCTCGGCGAGGGTTGCCTTCAACCGCTCGTGCGCGGCGCGCAACTCGGCGAGCGACTCGGCAGCGAGCGCGGCCGCCGCATCGGCAGAGAGCACGCCGGCGTCAACGAGTTGCGCCGCGTAGCGCGCCCGAACCGTCAGCTGCCGTTCGATCCGTTGGACGAGCAGCGGCTGGGTATACGCGGGCTCGTCTTGCTCGTTGTGGCCGAACCGCCGGTAGCCGACGAGATCAACAACGGCGTCGTGCCCGAACTCGACCCGGTAGGCGAGCGCAAGCCGGATCGCACCGATCGCCGCTTCGGGATCGTCGGCATTGACGTGGACGATCGGCACGTCGAAGCCCTTCGCGAGGTCGCTCGAGTAGCGCGTCGAGCGGCTCTCCATCGGATCGGTCGTGAAGCCGACCTGGTTGTTCGTGATCACGTGGAGCGTGCCGCCGGTCGAGTAGCCCTCGAGGCTCTGCAGGTTGAGCGTCTCGGCCACAACGCCCTGGCCAGGGAACGCAGCGTCACCGTGGATCAGCACCGGCAGCGCGACCGACGGATCGTGCAGCGCGGCACCACCGGTGCGGTCGGTCTGCTCGGCGCGCGCCCGGCCCTCGACGACCGGATCGACAGCCTCGAGATGGCTCGGGTTCGGCGACAGCGTGATCTCGATCTCGCCCGCCGCGGTCTGACGCGCCGCCGACGCCGCGAGGTGGTACTTGACGTCACCCGTCCCGCCTTCCGGGTCAAAGACGACGGCTTCGATCGTCCGCTCGCCCTCGAACTCGCGCAGGATCGACTCGTACGAGCGGCCAACCGTGTGGCAGAGGACGTTCAGCCGCCCGCGGTGCGCCATCCCGATCACGATCTCGTGCGCGCCGTCGGCGGCCGCGATCTCGATCGTCTCGTCGAGCATCGGGATCAGCACGTCAAGCCCTTCCAACGAGAACTGCTTCTGACCGAGGAACGACTTCCGCAGATACTGCTCGAGGCCCTCAGCTTGCGAGAGGCGGCGGAGGAGCGCGATTTGCCGCTCCGGCTCCAGCGGCTCGCGGAAGCGCCCCGACTCGATCGCCTGGCGCAGCCACACGCGCTCGGCGTGGTCGGAGATGTGCTCGATCTCGTAGGCACTCGAGCCGCAATAGACCTCGCGCAGCCGCGGTAGCGCCTCGAGCAAGGTGTCGCCGGCGACGTACAGGCGCAGGAGCCGGGCCGGGATCCGCGCTTGCAGCTCCGGTGTCAGCGCGGGAACGAGGCGCGTCTCGTCGAGCGCCGGATCGCCTGTCGGTTCGGAGCCGAGCGGGTCGAGGCGCGCGGCGAGGTGGCCGTGCATCCGGTACGCCTTGACGAGCGCCATCGCCGCCGCGACGCCGCCGAGCAAGGTCTCGTCGACGGGAGAGGCAGCCGGCGCTACGAGCACTGTGGGCGCAGGCAGCGGCTCCGGCGTCACCGGGGCGGGCCTAGCAGCGACCGCATCAGCAGCGATGACTGACGCGCCGCTCGCGCGCGCCGCGAGCAGCGAGCGCAACCCCGGCAGGGCATCGAGGATCGAGTCGTCGGTCTCGAAGACGGTGCGCCATTCCGGCGGAACGCTGCCGGGGCTGTCGAGGTACTCCTCGAACAGCTGGGCGACGTAGCCCGCGTTCAACCCTTCCAGGTTGGCGCGCATCACGCGTCAGGTTGTACCAGGCCGCCCGTTGGGCGTCAGATCAACGGATGGTGCGTGATCACCGCAAGCGTCAGCCCGACAACCCACGCGACCATCCCGAAGATGACGGCGCCGAACGCAAGCCGCTGGTGCCTGACGCTCATCCGCGCGGCGACGAGGGCCATGACGAGCGCGACAGGCGCGAGACGAGCCGGGCGCGGCTCGACCTGAAGGATCAGCCCGAACCCGATCGCGATAAACGAGAGCAACAACGAACCCGCTGCAAACAACCCCGCGATCACATCCGCAACGGTGTTGCGCTCGCTCGATTCCGGGACAGAGCTCACCGGCGCGCCTCCATCCGAACGAGGGAACCGCGCGACCCGGACGGGCGGCGCGACGGACTGCGTCGTGCACGACGGCCATGCCCACCTGACCATTGCCCAGGTCGTGGCCTTGGCGAAAGTGGTTCGCGAACCGCGAGGGGAGCCTCGTCCACAAACGGCACGGCCTTGATGGCGTACCAGACGACACCGCAGAGGTAGAACAGCGGAATCTTCAAGAGCAGCAGCATGAAGATGAGTTCCCAGGCCATGCGTGGCCAGTCTACGCCATGCGTCGAACGGCAACCGACCCGCCGGTCCGAGAAGGGGAAGCGCGGGACGACAACGAAATCGTCCTCACAAGCTCCTCACAACAAGACGGTACGTTGCCGTCTGCTCCCGACCTCCGAGGAGGATCCCCTTGAAGCATCTCATCCGCCTGCTCGTCGTCCTTGCATTCACCGGAGTCGCCGCTATCCCGGCAGCAAGTGCCGCCGACCGTATGTGGATGGGCTTCCACGACGATCCCGTCTTCCGTTGGGACAACATTCGGATGGACGAGCTCGACAAGGCGCAGGCGTCGCACGCGACGATCATCCGCACGCTCGTCACGTGGGCGAATGCCGCGCCGGTCAAGCCGGCAAACGCAACGAACCCGTTCGACCCCGCCTACAAGCTGGACGATGTCGACGAGCTCGTGCGCAACGCCCAGAACCGTGGCATGGAAGTGCTGATCACGATCTGGGGCACACCAAAGTGGGCGAACGGCGGCAAGACGCCGAACTTCCTGCCCACGAACATGAACGACATGCGCCAGTTCGCTCAGGCGCTCGCGTCCCGCTACTCTGGACGTAACCCGGGCTTCCCGTTTGTCCGCTTCTACGGCATCTGGAACGAGTCGAACCTTGGCCAGTTCCTGTCGCCGCAGTTCGGTTCGAACGGCTCGATCATTGGCCCGGCGGCGTACGCGAAACTCGCCGCAGCGGCATACTCCGGGATCAAAGCGGGCAACGCGAAGGCGCTCGTCGGCATCGGCGAGACCTCCTCGCACGGCCGCGACAAGCCGCTTCCGGGCAGCTCCGACGCCATCACGCCGGGCAAGTTCGCGGAGCTCGTGGCGAAGGCGAATCCGAACTTGAAGTTCGACGCCTGGGCGCATCACCCGTATCCGTACCCGGTCTTCCTAAAGCCTGAGCAGCTGCTCAAGTGGCCGAACGTCTCGCTCAAGTCCTTCCCCCGCTTCGAGACATCGCTCGACAAGTGGTTCCACCGGAAAAACATCCCCGTGTGGATCACGGAGTACGGCCACGAGACGAAGCCCGGCGAGCCGCTCGGCGTGACCGAGGCGCAGCAGGCGGCGTTCGTCCCGCGGGCGATAGCGCTCGCGAAGGCCGATCCGCGCGTGACGATGTTCATCTGGTTCGTCTTCCGTGACTCGCAGGGCAGCACGTGGCAAAGCGGCCTCAGCGGGCCCAGCGGCACACCGAAGCCTGCGCTCGCCCGTTGGACGGCGGTCGCCGGTGGGCTCGACGCGCGGAACCCAAGCATCTCGGTGAAGGGTGGCTCGGCCGCGCCGACGATCAGCCTGCCGGTGCGCGAGATCTGCGGCAACAACGCGGAAGGCACGCCTGTCGGGACGACGTATCGCGCGCGTGTCGGCGGCAAGCTGATCAAGGTCGGGCAGGTACAGATCTCGCTCGGCAGCGACTGCTCGGTCTCGATTAAGCCGATGTTCACGGTCGCGAAGGGCAAGATCTACGACGTGACGTTCAACCTGAACACGCAGAACGGCACCTTCCTGACGCGCGTCGCGACGATCAAGGGGACATAGAACCTCTATCCGTCCCAGGCGAGGCTTGCATGCCGCACCACCAGTGCGGCGCACCGAAGTTCTCGCCGTCAACCCGTAAAATGCGACGCGCGCGCGGTTGATCCGCAAGGTAGTCGTCGATAGCGCGCGCGACTGGCTCCCAGTCGGTGTCGTCGACGATCAGCAACGCTCCCTGTACGAGGTCCGGCTCGACTATTCGCAGACCCAGCACCTGTGAGTCGTAGTCGTGGGCGGCGTCGTAGTACCAGGCGCCGACGTGCCGCTCGCCGAGAACGCCCCGCCGGCACCGTCTCGAACACGTTCCCCTGAACGTCCCGATCTCGACATACGTCTCCGCTCGGCCCGATCGATGCGGCCAGATTCAGGCGCGATCAGGCGTTCGCCTTTCGGCACACCCGATGCCGGCACCGACTTGCCGGTGTCCGCTCTCACGATCTTGTAGTCCGACTGAGTGTCGTTTCCCGCCTGCGTGCGGGCGTTCCCATCCTTGTCGCACCGCTGCCGAATAGATACGAGAACTTGATCGGCGTTTCGCCGACCCAGACCCCCCAACCCCACGTCGAGGATGTGCTTCGCCCCGATCGACAGAGTGATGTCGAACACGCCCTTGACGATGAAGTCGAAGCTCATCACGCCGGCCAGCACCGCGAACGTGTTCGCCAGATGCACGAAGGCGACGATGCCGATCACCACGCAGATCAGGCCGATCGCCCCGCGCGCGACCTTCCATCAGCCGGAGCTCGCAAGCATCGCGACAAGCTCGTTCACTCCCGCGAACAGCGCCACGATCCCGAACAGGATCGAGATCGATCAGACCGATGTCCAGTCAAAGCGGAACACGATGACCGAGAACAGGAGCCACAGGATCCCCGTGACGAGGAAGATCCACCACGCGCAGGCGAGCTCGCGCACAAGCGCCGCATCGCTGACGACCTCCATCGAACCCTGTCTGAAATGGCTTCACCTTCTTCAGTCGTCGGAATGTGAAGCCCGACCAAACTCCCGAGGGCCGGCCGTGTCCTTGGGCGGCAAGAGCGGCTTCTGCTTGACGAACAAGCCCAGCGCAGCGCGCTTCAGCTGGATGAGGAACGGCGGGCCACCGTCGGTCGGCGGGCGCGACCAGGCGGCCGCGAACTCAGCGCCGAGGAGCAGCGCCGACGAGTACAGGTAGATCGAGTAGAGAAAGACGAGCGCAGCGGTGAGCGAGCCGTAGACGACGGTGAGCTTCGTCGCACGGTCAAAGATCACGCCTGAGGCAAACGAGATCAGTTGGAGCAGCGCCGCCGTGACAGATGCTCCAACGAGCCCGGCGTGAAACTGCAGACCGCGTGCGGGCACGAACCGGTAGAGGAGCATCACAACGACGACCGACAGCGCGAACGACTCGCCGCGCAGAACACCCCCGGCAACCGCTCCAAGGTCGAGCCGCTCCAGGGCGCGTTGCGCAAGATCGTTCAGCAAGGTCACGCCGGCCGTCAGCAGCACAAGCACTGCCGCACCGACGATCAGCACGAGGTCGACGAGCTTCCCGCGCACCATCGGCCGCGATCCCGACGAGTCCATCGCCGCCTCGAGGCCCGCACGGATCGAAGCCATCATCCCCGTTGCGGCCCACGCGAAGACGACCAAGCCCAGCAGCCCGACCGCGCTGGCCGGTTTCGCGATAGCGGTGATCGCGTCCGCGACGTCCTGCCGGCCGGCCACCGAGACCGGCAACGCGTCGACGATCGTTTTCACGACATCGTTTCGGATGCCGTCGTTCTGCAGCACGAGGCCGAAGATCGAGACGAGCACGATCGCGAGCGGCGCTATCGAGAACAGCACGCGATAGGCGATCCCGGCAGCGTGCTGCCCGCATTGATCTGCGAAGAAGCGGTCGATCGACTCGAACGTGACGGCGCCGACTCTCCGCGCGAACGCGGCCGGTCGCCGCATGAGCCCCCACATGAGCCCCCACACGAGCTAGTCGCCGCTCCGGCGAGTCACAGCTGCCTGCGCGGTGCCGAAGAAAGCTCGCACGATCACGGCGAGGAGCGCAAGGTCGAAAAGCATCTGCACCGTGACCACGGTGCGGGCAGCGTCCGTCTTCGCGCCGATGTCGCCAAAGCCGACGGCCGAGAGGACGCTGACCGTGGAGTAGACGGCCGAGGTTCTGTACAAGTGCTCACCGAAGCTCGCGGGCGTTGCGGTCGAGAGCGACAGGGAGACGAGCGAGAACACGACGATAAACAGCGCCACCGCGAGCGCGCCCGGAGCGGCGCGCGTCACGTTCCCGACGGGCAGCACGGCGTAGACGCCGAAGAGGACACGATGCTGAGGACGGTTCGTGCAGCCGACTTCGCAACGGCGAGACGGCGAGCCCGCTGGTCGAGGCCCTGGAAATGCGTCGGGATCACGGTGGGCAACGATGATGACACGGCGCGCATGACGGCGACCACCACAGCCTGATGTCCCTCCTTCGGAGTCACCCTTGTGGGGGACAGATTCCGGATTCGACGGGACGGTTGATCGCCGGATGGAATTCGCCGGCCTGCGCGGCGGCAGGTGGTCGTACACGGGGCACCGCTGTCGCCACCTTCAAGCTCGAAGGCGCAAGCTTCATCCCTGGCGTCGCAGTCTCAGAAGTTGCGACGTGGAATGTCTACAGCGGCCAGGTGACCGTCAATGAAGGAGCGCATCTCCATCTGCGCTGGTCACTCCACGAACAGCAAGGGCCGGCGACGCGAACGGACGCGCCGTGCGAGCGACGATGCTGCCCGGTAAGACCTCTGGGCTACGAACGCGCAGCGAGCCCGTACGAGCCGATGACGTGGGCGTCCTGCGCAATAGGCTGCTCGTCGCAGCGCTCGGCGATGTCACGAGTGAACTCGGCGAAGGCCGCGATGCCGCGCAAGGGGTTACTGCCGTCCGGCGTGTCGATCGACGCGACATGCACGAACGTCACGCCATCCTCGAGCCGGAACGTCGCATACCGCAGACCACCCGGATCGCTCGCCGCGAGCTCCGCATAGACCGCCTCGACCAGCCGCTGATTCTCTTCGACCCGCTCCGGCTTCACCTTGTAGCGAACAACTACCTCTCCCATGACGCGCCATCCTCTCGCCGGCGGCAGAATCCAGAAGCTTCGATGGTAACATCGCTGCTACCAATTATGCATGCGCTCGACGCCCTCGGAAGCCCTGTTCGCCGCGAGATCTTGCAGACTTTGCGGATCTCTCCCTTGGCCGTTGGTGAGCTCGCGACGCGGTTCCCGGTCAGCCGCCCGGCAATCTCCCGCCACCTGCGCGTGCTCGAAGACGCCGGGCTCGTCGAGCATCAGGCTCGCGGTGCGCGCAGCGTCTACGCCGTGCGCGTACAGGGATTCGCATCGGTGCGGGACTTCCTCGACGAGTTCTGGGAAACCGCGCTCTCGCGACTCGAGGAGCTGGCGAAGAAGTGATCAAGAAGTCCGCGTTTCCCGAGTGCGATCCAGCCCACGCGTTCAGGCTGTTCACCGAGTGTGCATCGGACTGGTGGCCCAAGGCGCTGCGCCATACGGACGATCCGCGAAGCGAGATTCTGATGCTCGCGAGCGGCCGCTTCTGGGAGCGCGCGACGGACGGGCACGAGGTCGAGCTCGGCCGCGTGACGACGTGGGCGCCGCCCCAAAAACTGATCCTCGACTTCTACCCGGGAACCGACGCCGACCATCCGACCGAGGTCGTCGTGAGGTTCGCAGCGGAGAATGGCGGGACACGCGCGCTCGTCGAGCACAACCCCAAGCCCGAGAGCGCCGACCTGTGGGCCACAGGTGCTCCTGGGTTCGAGAGCGCGTGGGATCTCCTACTAGCCGAACTCGTAACTTCTGTGTTACCTTCTAACTCATGACAACCTCCGGCACCGGCACACGCGAGAGCCCCTGGCTCCTGAAGACACCTCCCGGCAGCTCCGAGTTCGAGGCCTTCCGCGACGAGACACTCGATCCACCAGCCCTCGTCGTGCGGGTCGGGAAGACCGAGCTCCGTTATCAGCTGCGCTGCATCGACGACCTCCACACGATGCTGAAAGGACACGGTGACTGGCTACCGCTTGGCGGCGCCGACGAGCAGAAGCCCGCAGCTGACGGCACCGTCGAAGCATGGGGACGCGCGGAGAGCAACCCGGTCGGCGGCTGGTACGGGATCAAGAAGGGCCTGCGAGGGCGCTTCGGCGTCTACGTCCCGCCGGTGCTCGAGGAACTCGGGCTGGCCGAAGTCGAGCACAACCCGCGCAAC
>JANYJX010000012.1 GCA_025358355.1 Actinomycetes bacterium
CGAAGAGGTAATGGCAAAGCTCTTTTCCAGAAGGGTCGTGACGCGGCTCAAGAGCGAAGCGAACCCCGATGAACTAGAGGAAAAGAAGGCCATACGTGAAGACTAGTACCCCTAATCACCGGTGTCAAGTATACAATCACCCCCGGATCCGGTCGTACGTCGTAGACAGCAAGGTCGTGCTTCTTCGTCGTTGGCGGAGCCTCGTCGAGCCCGACCTTGCCGGCTCAAAGCATCCGCGGGCCAAGACGAACGGCGAGCCCGCCAAGGATCAACACGAAGCCAACGACGAACCCGGCAGCGAGACATTGCGCGCCTCGCGGGAAGGTCTCGGGATCGCTGTTGCGCCCCAATCGACTCCAATCGAGCCCAACGGTCACACCAGAGAACGCGCATCCACACGTAAGCACGATGAACCCGACCTGGATGAACGCTCGGCTGTTATGCCGCTCGGCCAGCTGACCGCCGTAGAGCACAACGAGGAACGCCAGCACGCCGAGAGTCAGGAATCCGATCTGCGCGGCCCCGTGCGGCCGCAGACGCCACTCCTGATGCACGACCGCAGCGGCGAACCCAAAGAGGAAGGTCAGCAAGAGGACAAGCTCTATCCAAGGCCGCCGCAGAACCAGGTTGGTGAACCACTCGCTCACGGCCAGTCATCCTCCCCGATGGGCTCCGTCCCCTGCCCGCCGTAGAATCCCAACCCGTGGCTGAAGAGATCACCGTTCTCATCACCGACGACCACGAAGTCGTCCGCGAGGGCCTGCGGCTGTCGCTGCTTCGCTCGCCGCACATCCGCATCGTGGGCGAGGCACCCGACGGCGAAACCGCGATCTCGCTCGCCGAACGGCGCCGGCCGAACGTCGTGATCATGGATCTCCGCATGCCCGGAATGGACGGGATCGAAGCGACCGAGGAGATCCTCAAGCGCGTCCCGGAAACCGCGGTGCTCATCTTCACCGCGTACAGCGAGCGCGCCCTGCTCACGCGCAGCCTCGAGTCCGGCGCGCGGGGTTACATCCTCAAGGAGGCGCCGCAAGAGACGCTGCTGCGCGCGATCGAGAAGGTCGCAAACGGCGACACGTTCGTCGACCAGGCGCTGATGCCGGCGTTCGTCCAGGGCAAGGACGGCAACGACTCGCTCACCCCGCGCGAGCGCGAGATCCTGCAACTGCTCGCCGACGGCATGTCCAATGCGGACGCCGCAGGCCGGCTCTTCATCAGCCAGGAGACGGTCAAGAGCCACGTCCGGCACATCCTCGTGAAGCTCGAAGCGGACACGCGCACGCAGGCGGTCGCGATCGCGCTCCGCGAGGCGATGATCGATTGACAATCGCGCCGGGCGGCGAAGGGCACGCGCGGCCTGTTCTCGACGAGCGGCTCGTGGCCGAGCAGGACGAGCGCCGCCGCCTCGGCGAGCTGATCCACGATGGGCCCGTACAGCACCTCGCCGCCGTCGCGCAGATGCTCGACGCGGCAGCGGCCGCGACAGCGGAAGGCGACGCCGCCGGCGCCCACCCGATTCTCGTCCGCGCGCTCACGCTCACGCGCGAAGCGAGCGGCGACCTGCGCGAACTCGTCTCCGGGCTCGAGCCCGACGCGCTTCGCGAGCACGGCTTCGCCACCGCGGTCGCGCTCCTCAGCCAGCGGTTGGCGGCGCGCCGCGGGATCGAAGTTGAGACGGATGTCGAAGCCGGAGAGGCGCTTGGCGAGGCAGCGGCGATCGGCCTGTACCAGATCGTCCGAGAGTCGCTCGATCAGGCAGTCCGACGCGGCCCGCCTACCAAGATCTCGATCACGCTCACGCCAACATCGGCAGGCGGCGTCGAGCTCGGCGTCTCCGACAACGGCTCGGGCGAACGACGCCAGGCGGTGCTCGACGGCCTGGCCGAGCGGGCCGAAAGCCTCAACGCCGCGTTCTCGGTCGAACAACACCCCGGCGAGGGAACAGCCGTCCGCGTGACCGTCCCGCCGTCCGCAACCCGACGCTGAAGGCCGAAAGAGAACCGTCGCGTCTGTCTGGACCGGCTCGATAGACTCGCCGTCGTGACGTACATCATCGCCGAGCCGTGCATCGACATCAAAGACAAGTCGTGCATCGATGTCTGCCCCGTCGACTGCATCCACGAGTTCGACCGGATGCTCGTCATCGACCCGGAGGAGTGCATCGACTGCGGCGCGTGCGAACCGGAATGCCCGGTCGAGGCGATCTTCCCCGAGGACGCGCTCCCCGACAAGTGGGAGCCCTTCGTGAAGATCAACTACGCATTCCCGCAGGGCGCGGCGGCGATCAACCCACTGGTTGACGCGTACGCCACCGAGCACGACGTCCACAACGAGCCACCGGAGTAGCTCCGTGGCGCCGGACGCCGACGAGTCCAACAGTGCGGCGCCCAGCCACGACGCACGTAGCGGCAAGAGCCTCGGTCGGCGGGTCGGCACAATCGGAATCTGGCTTGTCGCCGTCGTTGTTCTCGCGCTGATCGGGAGCGCGGTTCTCCCGCGCTGGTGGTCGCACAGGATCGGCGCGCAGGTGAACGGGAGCATCACTTCCGGCATCGTGGTCGGTCTCTTCTACGGTTTTGTTTTCACGCTGCTGCCCGCCGCACTGCTCTGGTTCACGTTCAGGAAACGGCGCTCGCTGAAGCTGGTGCTCGTCTTGGGCGTGGTCTCGATCGTGCTCGCAGCGCCGAACCTGATGACGCTCGGCATCGTTCTCGGTAGCGGGCACGCAGCGCACGCTGGCCAGCGCACGCTCGACGTCGAGGCACCGGATTTCCGAGCGAGCAGCCTGATCGGCGCGATCATCGCTCTCGCGGCGCTCGGCGGGATCTCGTACCTCGTCATCTCGCGCCACCACGCCCACGAGCGTGAGGCGAAGCTGCGCAACGAGCTCCACCCGCCGCACGACTCCTAGTCCGAAACCAGCTCCGCAACGAGCGATGCGGCGCGCTCCATCAGCGCCGACTTCACGATCACCTGGTCGAAGCCCGCCGCGTGCGCGCGCTGCAGCCCGGCCTTGTCGGTGTGGTTCGTAAAGCCGACGATCGGCACATCCGGCCAGGCATCCGCAACCTCCTGGGGCTCGACACGCGCGATGTCGCAGATCACGAGATCGGGCGCGTATGCGCTATCCGAGGTGACGAGGCGGTGATCCGGCAGGAGGCCTTCGAGCTTCCCGCGGAAGAACAGATCGACGCCAACAAGCAAGATCGTCGACACGACCCGGTTGTAGCACGCGTTGCGGACGCTACCGGCCGAGGTCAACCTTCAGGAGCGCGCGATGAAGGTAGATCCGGAGGACGTAGAAGCGTTCGAAGAACAGCAACGCGCCGAGCGCGACGAGCACGAGCCCGCTCACGATCTGGATCGCCATGTAGTGGTCGCGCAGCCAGCGGAAGACACCCATCGCGCGCGTGAATAGCGCGCCCGCGAGCACGAACGGCACCGCGAGCCCCAGTGAATAAGCGAGCAGCAGAACCGATCCCTGAAGAACGGTGTTCCCGCTCCCCGCGAGAAAGAGGATCGAGCCCAGCACAGGGCCGATGCACGGGGCAGCGCAGATCGCGAACGCGCCACCAAGCAGAAAGCGTGAGCCACGCGAGCGCGCTCCCTGGACAAGACCCGCTCCGAGAAGCCGCTCCGGCCAGGGCAGAAGCCCCATGAACACGAGGCCGAAGGCGATCAGGATGAAGCCGGCGACCTGCTCCAGGAGAACCTGATCCTGAAGAATCGAGCCACCGATCGCTGCGGCGCCGGCTCCCAGAACGACGAAGACGACAGTGAAGCCGAGGACGAACGGCACGGTGGCGCGCACGACACGTGCGGCGGAGCCGGGCTCACCGAGGCGGTCGGCCTCGACCGCCGAGATCGCCGAGAGATAACCGGGAACGAGCGGCAGCACGCACGGCGCGAGGAACGAGAGGAAGCCGGCGAAGAACGCGACCGGGATCTGCGCGACGCTCATTCTTCGAAGTCGGCGAGTGCTGCGTCGAGCTGCTGCTCGAGCTCCGGATCGAGCGGCCCGTCCTCGCCACCAGGCCCGTCGCGGCGACGGCTCCAGGTCCACGCGACAAACCCGAGCACGATGGCCACGAGCGCCGCGCCGCCGATCGGCAGCACCCACGCGAGCAAGCCGAGTCCCTTCGTCGGCGGCGTCGCCAGCACCCCTTCGCCGAACTGGTCGACGAGCTCGGCCTTGATCTGCTCACCCGTCGCGCCCTCGGCGATGCGACGCTGGATGAACACCTTCATGCGGCGCGCAACGGGCGAGTCGGACTCGTCGAGCGTCTCCCTGCACGTTGGGCACACGAGCTCGCCCTCGAGCGCGGCGGCGCTCGGCGGCTTGTCGGCGGCTCGCGCGGGTTGCGCGGGTTGCGCAGCGCCAACAGCGAGCGCCACAACCGCAGCGAGGATCGGCCAGTAGCGCTTCACGATGCCGAAGCAAGCACGCGCTCCACGTCGCGCTCGAAGACCTTGTCTTTGCCGCCGGTGCGAAGCCCGCCGAGAATGCGCGACACGACGTGGCCGCGCCGATCGATGACGAATGTCGCAGGCAGCCCGCCGACGCCCCAGTGGCCGAGCGTCGAGCCGTGGGCGTCGTGGATGAGGGCGTACGTCAAGCCGTACTTGCGCGCGAAGGCCCGACCGTCGCCCGAGTAGTCGCTCGCATCGACGCCGATCACCACAAGCCCTTTCGACCGGTTCACACGCCAGAATTTTTCGAGGTACGGCGCCTCGTCCGCACACGGCCCACACCACGACGCCCAAAAGTTGACGACGACCGGCTTGCCACGGAACGACGCCAGCGACAGCGTTCCCGGGCGATCGAGCCGCGGCAGCGAAAGAGCTGGCGCGAGAGAGGTGGAATCGACGTGAACCTGATTCGAGCTGCCGCGCGTAGCGATCTTGACAACCAACACGACGAGCAGCGTGACAACGGCGACCGCCGCGAGCCCCTGCGCGAGCCGCCGGGCGCTCATATCAGGCGCCGACGATGAAGACCGTCGTCCCAACCGTGACGTGGTCAAACAGCCACTCCGCTTCCGAGATCCGCATCCGGATGCAGCCGTGCGATGCCGAGTAGCCGATCGACGCGGCGTTCGGCGTGCCGTGGATCCCGACATTCGGCGACGAGATGCCCATCCAACGCGTCCCAAGCGGGTTGCCAGCCCCCGGCGGCACCGGCTTCTCGCCCTTCGCCCACGCCGACCCTTGCGGGGGGTACCACCACGGGTCGCGCAGCTTGACGATGATCTCGAACCGCCCGAGCGGCGTCGGATAGATCGATTGGCCGGTCGCGACACCGAACTGGCGTTGCACCGAGTCGCCCTTGTACAGCGTCAGCTCGTGCGTGCCGCGCTTGATCACGATCACATGCGGGAACGATGCGGGCGACATCGATGGCGCAATCGACTGGAAGCGCAGCTTGATCGGATCGCGGTTCTGCGTCTTCAGCGCCAGCACGAGCTGCCGCGTCGCGATGACGCGGTTGAGATGCCTGCCCGGCAGATCCTTCGTGATGCGCGGCGCGAGGTGGTAGAGGATCAGTCGCGAATCGACGGGCGCGCGTTCGAGCTTCTTGCCGAGCGCACTCGCGTACGCGTCAATCCGCTCCGCCGAGACATCGACCGGCAGCGGCACGTTGAAGCCGGAACGCCGAACCGTGAGCGCGCTGCGCACCGCCGCTGTCAGCCGCGGGTAGGCGCCGAGCTGGCGCGGGGTCGCGGTGATCTTCCTTGTCGGCGAAACGACGAGCGTCAGCGGCTTCGCGAACGCCTCGCCCACGGCCGCGCGCGCCTCCGCGTACGTCAGCCCGCCGACCGAGACATGCCCAACCGTGACGCCTGCCGCGATGACCCGCGGCTCCGGCACGGTCGTGGTTGTAGTTGTAGTTGTCGTCGTTGAGTCGGTCGCCGCCGGTGGCTCGGTCGTCGTCGGATCGGTTCCGGTGGTTCCACCGTCGGCGCCAGCGACCGGAGTCACAGTCAGCGAGAACGCCAAGACAAGACCCGCAAGCCCGCAGGCGGCCAACACCCCAAACGCAAGGCCCCGTCTCATGACGCGAGTGTAGCCATCACCATTTCCGGATCGTTCGAGATCAGGCCGTCAACTCCCGCCTCCACAACACGCGCTACGGTCGCCGTGTCGTCGATGGTCCATGTCAGCACCGGCACACCGAGCGCGTGCGCCTTGGCCACCGCCCGCGGCGTGACGAGCGTGTGGTTGAGCATCACCACAGTCGCATTCGCATTCGCGAGCAGCCGCTCGAGCCTCGTAGGCACGCTGACGCGCATCGCCGTGAGCACAAGCCGCACGAGCGGCCACAGCACCGGCCGACGAGAGACGCCGAGCCGATCCTCGGGATAGGTGAACCCAAGGCGGATACCGGGCGAGAGCCCGGCGATCTGGCGCAGCACCGCGGAGTGGAACGCGCTCACGACGACGCGCTCGGCCAGGCCGTGCCGCTCGACCGCCGCCGCTACCTCGTCAAGCCGAGACCGCAGCTTCAGATCGATGTGCAGCGCCACATCTCGCGTTTCCTCGGCGAACCAGGCGAGCGTCTCGTCCAGCGTCGGCACATCGGGCGCGAGCTCCCGAAGCTCCGCGAGCGAAAGATCGCCGATCCTCCCCACCGCACCGCCATGCGTGATCTCCTCGAGATGATCCGAGTGCGTGACGATCAACGGCCCGCGCGCCATCGCCACCACGTCGAACTCGACCGCATCGACGCCGAGGTCGACGGCCGCGCGGAACGCGGCGATCGTGTTCTCGGGAGCCGCCCTCGGCGCGCCGCGATGCCCGATCACGAGCGGCCGCCCGTCTCTGCGGAACAGGTCGATCAGATGCCGTCGATCAGATGCCGAATAGCCGCTGGATGTCGTGCGCGATGAAGACCACGATCGCGACGGTCACTGCGAGGAGAATGAGCAACACCAGCCAGAACCTCGCGCCAGCGCGACGCGTTGCGCGACGGTGCTCGACGCGTGCATGTCGGCGCGCGCGGTGGTGCCAGTAGGCGCGGTCGATCGCGCCCGGATCGAGCGGCGGCGCATCCACGTCACTTGGCCCGATGTCAGCGCTCACGGCCCCTCTCCCCCGATTCTCGGCCACGTCCGAATTGTACGGGGTGACTCAGGTGCTCGGAATGAGATACTTCCCGCGATGTCGTCTCCCGAAGACCGCCACTCCGACCGATTCACCGGCGTCCGCGGCGCTTCGCTGCTCGCGTTGAGCGACAACCTGGCGCTGATCGCCGGGCTGGTGCTGGCGGTTTCGGCCTTCACCGGTTGGTACACGGGGCCAAGCGGTGGGGTGACCGTGTCGGTGACCGGGTGGCACACGGGCACCCTCGGCAAGCTCGTGTTCTTCGCCGGGCTCGCGGTCCTGCTGGTCGTGCTCCTGCGCGAAGTCGGCATCGAGTTGCCCGCCGCCGCGCCTGAGAGCCTCGTGACTATCGCGCTCGGCGCGGTCGCGACAATCCTCGTCCTCGTCAGGATCGTGTCGATCCCCGACGACTTCTTCTTCGCCGGCCGCGGCGTAGGCATCTGGATCAGCTTGATCGCAGCCATCGGCGTCATCGCTGCCGGCCTGCTCCAGGTCTCCGAAGAGCTCTAGCCCGTCTAGCCTCGCGGGAGGGACGTGAGCGTCCGCAGGGACGTTTGCGGCTGCCCGGTGTGTGGGCCGTCCTGGTGGAGCGCCTCGCCCAGCGCGACGCCGACCGCGAAGACCAGCGCGAGGATTGCGAGGCCGAGCACGATTCGCAGCGCGGTTCTCCCTCGCCTCGGGCGTTCCGGAAGCGGCTGGCGCTCGTGCGGGTAGCCGGTCACGGCGTGTAGTCGACTGCGCCGCGCGCGTAGAGGTGGAAGGCAGCGTCGCCCGCGACAGCCACGGTGCGCGGCCAGCCGGGAACGGAAGCGCGCTCGTCGATCGCCTCCAGCAGCCAGGATTCCGACCTCGTGTAGGCGTCCGCAAGTTCGGCGATCGTGAAGATGGTGCCGACTCGCTTGCGCAGCTCGGTCAAGATCACGTTCACCTGTTGGTGCAGCCGATCGCCGCCGATCGGGTCATTCGTCGCGGCTAGCAAGCGGCGATAGCCGTCCTCCCAATCCCTCCGAGCACTCTCGATATCGGCCGTCACGAGCGCGGAATCCTAGCCACACGCTCGGGCGTAGAAGCGGAGGTACTCACCCATCCGACCCGACCAGCCGCTGTGCCCACCGCCGTGAATCTGGGGCCGCACGCTTTCGCCATGGGCCCGCAGCTCGTGCGCCATTGCGACATCGGCCTGCTTGAACGGATCATCGCGACCGACATCCATCCACGCCGGGACGCCGTACAGCCGTTGCTTCGCGGCGAAGCGAATCACGTCGTGACGCGAGAAGTCCTCGGCATCGTCGTACGCGCCAGCGGGCGTGTCGCCGCCGCGGAACCAGAGCGCAGCCGAGTGCGCGCCGACAGCACAGAGCATCTTGGGCGCGAGCCGAGGTCGTGGAGCGCGTCGAAGAGATGCTGGCGCAGCTTCGACTTCGCGCCGGAGCCGCGGCCGTGGAGGAGAACGAGTAGCTCGCGTCCCTTCCCGCCACCCGCCGGGACAACGAGGATCTCGTGCAGATCACGGCGGGCGAAGCGACTCGACACCGTGAATCGAACGACCGTCGCGCCGTGCGTCGTGTAGTAGCCGCGCAGCAGATCGTGGACCCCGATCCGGGCCGCACCAGCGGCGACCACTATCAGCGCGACGACCAACCGCGCCTGAGGCGGCGCTTCGAGCGACGGCGACGACGTCGCACCAGCTCGGGCGACGGCGTCACGCTGCGTCACCGTCGTATCCCGCGAGGCAGCACTGCTCGGGCCAGAGCGGTTCGAGCTCCTCGACGATCCTGTCCCCAAGCTCATACCCCGCCCGCGCGAGGGCGAAAGCGACATGCGCGTGCAGGCACTTCAGCTGACCCGGGTTACCGGAGCCGCCGATGCCGAGATCGAGCGACCGCCCGTCGTCAGCGCCCACGCCACCGCCGGCGAGCTCGCGCCGGATGCGCCGCTGTTCGTCGGTCGCGCGCGTGAGGCTCTCGGCCAACGCGGTGTCGGCCGCCACGGCTTCGCTCCAACGCTCCACCCCACCGGCTGCCTCGAGCCGGGAGACAGCCGTAACCAGATGTCGGCAGGTCAGGTAGTACGTCGTCGGGAACGGGGTGCCGGCAGGGTCGTACGGCTCCTGCTCCGTGACGGCCGGGGCGCCGAACGGGCAGCGAGCGGCTACACACCGGAACGCGCGCGGCGTCCGCCCGATCTGCCGCGCAACAAGCTCACGGTCACCCACGCGCCCAACCTAGCGCGGTTGCGGATGTGTGCGGCGCCACTCCGGGATGCCCTTCACGATGAAGAGCCGCTCCCCCGGGCGCACTAGACCGATCCGCCGTGCGGTGCGCGCAAGCTGCTTCAGGCTCGTTGCCTGCTCAACTTCGCGCTCGAGTGTCGCCTTCTGCGCCTCTAGCACCTGGACCTGCGACGAGCGCTGCGCAAGGGCGGCACGCGTGTGCGTCCAACTCGAGAGCGGCCGGTAGTAGAGGTACGCAACGAGCACAATCGCGGCGATCGCCCCCAGGCGACCAAACCTCAACCGCCGAAGGCGCCGCAAACGCTTCTTCGCCGGTCTCGCCGCTTTCTGCCGTCGCGCCACGGAGGTAGGTTCGCCGCGCCGTCAGCTAGACCTTTGACCTCGTTCAAGGGCCGCGACCACGGACCGCTGATGAGACGCGCGCCTGGTTCTAGCGCATTCTCGTCTTTGCCTCGAAATACAGGCCCACCCCGACGCCAAAGAGACCTCCGGCGACCCAACTGAGCTTTCCTTCAAACGGATGCGTCAGAAATGCAGCGGGGTAACCGGCAGACACCTCCGCGACGTTAGACGACGTCAACCTTGATCACGTTCGTGGAGCCGGGGATGTTGACCGCGGTGCCGGCCGTGATCACGATCCGGTCGCCCGGGTCGACGAGCCCGCTGGCACGCGCCGCGTCGAGCGAGCGGCCCCAGATGTCCTCGACGTCATTCGCCTCCGGCATCGACATCGGCGTCACACCCCACTCGAGCGCCATGTGGCGCAGCGAATAGGTGTGATGCGTGCAGCCGATGATCGGTCGCCGCGGGCGAAGCCGGGCGACCGCCGACGCCGTGTTGCCGCTGAACGTCGGCACGACGATCGCGCGCGCGCCCAGAGCCTCGGCGATGTCGCAGGCGGCGTTCGACATCGCCTGACCGATCGTCGGCTGCTCATGCGACTTCGGGATCTCGTGGCGGTAGTCGAGGCTCGGCTCCACGGCAAGCGCGATCTTGTCCATCACCTTCACGGACTCGATCGGATACTCGCCGGCGGCCGTCTCGGCCGAGAGCATCACGGCGGAGGTGCCGTCGAGCACCGCGTTCGCGACATCGGATGCCTCGGCGCGCGTCGGCTCCGGCGAGTGGATCATTGACTCGAGCATCTGCGTCGCCGTGATCACCGGCTTGCCGCGCTCGAGCGCCTTCTGGATGATCCGCTTCTGCAAGAGAGGAACGTCGGCGGCGCCGATCTCGACCCCTAGGTCGCCGCGCGCGACCATCACCGCGTGCGACTCGGTGAGGATGTCGTCGAGGGCGAGAACTGCCTCCGCTTTCTCGATCTTCGCGATCGTGTGCGCAGCCGAGCCGGCCGCCTCGATCAACGTCCGGAGAGCGCGGACATCGGAGCCGGAACGCACAAACGAGAGGGCGACGAAATCGACGCCGATGTCGAGGGCAAAGTTCAGGTCGTCGATGTCCTTCCGCGTCAGCGACGGGATCGGCAGCACGACGCCGGGCAGGTTCACACCCTTGTTCGACGAGACGAGCCCGCCGACGATGACCTCGCAGGTCGCGCGGCCGCGCTCCACGCTCTGCACCCTCAGCCGAACCATCCCGTCGTTGATCAGGATGTCTTTCCCCGGCGTCAGCACGCTGCCGAGCACCGCCGGGCTGACCGGGATATCGTCCTCACGCGCAACGTCTTCGCCGGCGATCACGACCGACTCGCCGCGGATCAAGTCGATCGGCTGCGGCAGCTCCCCGACGCGGATCTTCGGCCCTTGCAGATCCGCAATCAGCGCGATCGCGCGGCCTGCATTGGCCTCCGCCTCGCGCACGTGACGGGCGCGTGTCGCGTGGTCTTCACGCGTGCCGTGCGACATGTTCAAACGGGCGCCGTCGATCCCGGCTTCGATCAGCTGACCGATCATCTCCGGCGTGCACGAGGCAGGACCGATCGTCGCAACGATTTTTGTTCGACGGACGTGCGAATTCACGGGCCTACCCTATAGACGCCGCCGCGAAAGCCGTGCAGGTGCTAGCCAGAGCGGCTTGCGGCCGCACGCGGGAAGGCATCCCAGCCCGGGAAGGACGCAGTTTCGCCGAGCTCTTCCTCGATCCGCAGGAGTTGGTTGTACTTCGCGACGCGATCCGAGCGCGCGGGCGCGCCCGTCTTGATCTGGCCCGCGTTCGTCGCGACAGCGAGGTCGGCGATCGTCGAATCCTCGGTCTCGCCGGAGCGGTGCGAGATGATCGCCGTGTAGCCGCTGCGCTGCGCGAGCGCGATTGCGTCGAGCGTCTCGGTGAGCGTCCCGATCTGGTTCACCTTGACGAGAATCGCGTTGCCGACGCGTTCGGTGATCCCGCGGCGGAGGAAATCCACGTTCGTCACGAACAGGTCGTCGCCGACGAGTTGCGTGCGGTTCCCGAGCCGGTCGGTGAGCGTCTTCCAGCCGTCCCAGTCGTTCTCGGACAGCCCGTCCTCGATCGAGACGATCGGGTAGCGATCGCACAGGTCGGCCCAGAGGTCGATCATCCCGGCGGCGTCGAGCGTGCCGCCCGCGCGCCGCAGCTCGTAGACGCCGTTCTCGTAGAGCTCGCTCGTAGCCGGATCGAGCGCGAGCGCAACCTTGTCGCGATGCCCGGCGCGTTCCGCTGCTTCCAGAACAAGGCCGCACGCCTCCGACGCCGACGGCAGATCGGGCGCGAAACCGCCCTCGTCGCCGACGCCTGTTGACAGCCCGCGCTCCTTGAGCAGCAACTTCAGATGGTGGTAGGTCTCGGCACCGATCCGCAGCGCTTCCGAGAACGACTCGGCACCGGCGGGAACGAGCATGAATTCCTGGAAATCGAGGTTGTTCTGCGCGTGCGCACCGCCGTTCACGACATTGAGGAGCGGCACCGGCAGCACATGCGCGTTGGTGCCGCCGATCCAGCGATAGAGAGGAACGCCCGCGTGCTCGGCAGCGGCTTTCGCGGCCGCGAGCGAGCAGCCGAGAACCGCGTTGGCGCCCAGGCGGCTCTTGGTCGGTGTTCCGTCGAGCTCGATCATCGCGGCGTCCAGCTCGCGCTGATCTTCGGCCGAGAAGCCGACGAGCAGATCGGCAAGCTCGCCGTTGACGTGGTCGACGGCACGCGAGACGCCTTTGCCGAGCCAGCGGTCTCCGCCATCGCGTAGCTCCACCGCTTCGTGCTCGCCGGTGGACGCGCCTGACGGCACTGCGGCCCGACCGCCTGCACCGGATTCGAGCCCGATCTCGACCTCGAGCGTCGGATTGCCGCGCGAGTCGAGGATCTGGCGAGCGTGAACGTGGGCGATCGTGCTGGTCATCGGAGCTGCTCCTTTGCGAGTGCGTAGTAGCGATCTTGCGCTTCGAGGTCGAGTCCCGTCCAGCTGACACCTTCGCCGGCCGCGATCTGCTCGGCCTGCTCAACTCGGTGCACGAAACGATGTGTGGTTGCACGGAGCGCCAACTCCGGATCAACGTTCAGCTTCCGCGCGACATTCGCGATCGTGAACAGCAGATCGCCGACCTCACCGAAGACTGCGGCGTCCGGCTCGGTCTCCGGTGTGGTCGCGCCGGTCGCGCCGAGCGCTTCTTCCAGCTCGGCAAGCTCCTCGCGCACCTTGGCGAGCGGGCCAGCGAGATCGGGCCAGTCGTAGCCGACGGCGGCGGCGCGGCGCTGCACCTTGCGCGCGTGCAGGAGCGCAGGCAGCGCGCCGGGCACGTCGTGGAAGATCCCTTCGCGGCTTTCCTGCTCCGACTTGATCTCCTCCCAGCGCTCGCGCACGCGCTCCGCCGTTTTCGCTTCCGCGTCGCCAAACACGTGCGGATGCCGGCGGACGAGCTTCGCGTGCACCGCGCGCGCGACGGTCTCGAGATCGCCGTGCCCGTCCTCCTCGAGCAGTAGCGAGAGAAAGTAGACCTGAAACAGTAGGTCGCCGAGCTCGTCGACCAGCTTCTCCGGCGTCCCCGACAAGGCAGCGTCGGCGACCTCGTACGCCTCTTCGACCGTGTGCGGCACGATCGTGCGAACAGTCTGCTCGCGATCCCACGGGCAGTCGTGCCGCAGGCGCTCGGTCAGGTCCTGAAGCTCGACGAGCGCGTCCGCGAGCGGCAACGGTCTAGCCGGTGGTCGTGCTCGGTGTCGTCGCCGCCGCAGGCGGCTCGAACCCGAGCGCGTACTTGACCTTGCCGTCGTAGATCTTCGTCAGATTCGTCGACCACGCGGTGAGCGCGGCGTTCTTCTTCGAATCAAGAAGCGTTTTCGTGATCTGCTTCGAGACTTCGTCGTACGTCTTCGTCTTCGCCGGCTTCAGATCCTCGACGGGTTTGATGATGAAGTAGCCGTACTGCTTCGAGTGCACGGGCGTCGAGAATGTCCCGGTCTTGAGCGAGAACGCGACCTTTTCGTACTCCGGCACCGTCTGGCCCTTCGTGACGTTCAGCGTCCCGCCCTGCTGATTCGTGCCGGTGTCAAGCGAGCTCTTCTTCTCGAGCGTCGCAAAGTCGGCGCCTGCCTTGAGCTGCGCGTAGATCGCGTTCGCCTTGGCGAGATCCTTCACGAGAATGTGCCGCATCAGGCGCGACTCGGCTGTCGTGTACGTCGACGAGGTCTTGTTCTTCTCGTAATCCGCCTTCGCCTCGGCCGGCGTGACCGTGATGTCCTTCGTGATCGCGCTCGCGAGTTTGTTGACGAGCAGCTGCACGCGCGCAGTTTGGCGGTACTGCGAGAGCGAGCTGCCCTGCTTTGTCAGCGCGGCTTCAAACTTCGACTTGCTGCCACCGAAATTCTGCTTCTCGACATCAGTGATGCTCTTGTCGACACCAGCATCGGTGATCACGATGCCGAGCTTCTTCGCCTGCTGCGAGTACTGCTCCTGGCGCACGAGGTACGCGACAGCCCGTTGCTGCAGCGCCTGATACTGGCTTGAGCCGGCCTGCGGAAACGTCTGCGGCGGCGTCTGCAGCTTGTACGACGACTTCGTCTGCACGAGCAGTGCGTCGAGATCGCCTCGCGTGATCTTGGTGCCATCGACGACCGCGACTGCGTCGGGCGAGATGGTGCTGCCGCCACAGCCAGCGACCACAAAGACACCGACGGTAAGAAGGGCGACAAGCGTCGCGAGCGTGAGGCGATGTCTGGTCATAAAAAAGGCGCCGATCCCTACGAACTACGCTGCTCGACGCGCCTCAACGATAGCAGCGGCTAGCCCAAGCGCATCGTCCAAGCCGTCGGCGCGCACCGAGACCTCGCGCTTGGCAGTCGTATACACCGCAGCCTCGACGAGCGCGCGCAGCGCGCGCACCTCCTCCGACCCGAACGCGACGGGCCCGATGGTCGCCCGGCCACCGCGGTACACGAGGTAGTCGGCGCCGATCCTTGCGATCAGCAGCTTGACCTCTTGGATCGCGAACAGGTTCGCGACCGGCTCGGGTAGCGGCCCGTAGCGATCCTCGGTCGCTAGGCGGAGCTCGCGCAACTCATCATCCGACTCGACGAGAGCAATGCGCCGGTGAAGGTCGATCTTGAGCGCTTCCGCACCGATGTACGACGCTGGAATGAAGGCATCGACGCGCGCATCCACACGCACGGGCCGGGTGGCGATGCGCGCCTGACCGGAAAGCTCGGCGACCGCTTCGTTCAGCATCTCGACGTACAGCTCGAAGCCGAGCGCTGCGACGTGGCCCGATTGCTCGGCCCCGAGCAGGTCGCCGGCGCCGCGGATCTCGAGGTCGCGCATCGCGATCTGGAAGCCGGCGCCGAGCTCCGTGTGATCGGCGAGCGTCGAAAGCCGGGAGCGCGCTTCCGGCGTCAACTCGCTCGCGTCCGGATACATCAGGTACGCGTAAGCCGTCTTGTCAGAGCGGCCGACGCGACCACGGATTTGGTACAGCTGGCTGAGGCCGAGCGTGTCGGCGCGCTCGACGATCAGCGTGTTCGCCTGTGGGATGTCGAGGCCCGACTCGATGATCGTCGTCGAGACGAGCACGTCGGCATCGCCCGCGAGGAAGGCGTGCATCCGATCCTCGAGTTCGCGCTCGCCCATTTGCCCGTGTGCAACAAGGAAGCGAAGCGCCGGGCAGAGCTGCTGGAGCTTGGCCGCCGCCTCGTCGATCGACTCGACGCGGTTGTGGAGGTAGAAGGCCTGGCCGCCACGCGCGTGCTCGCGCTCGAGCGCGGTGCGGATTACGTCCTCGTCGTACTCGCCGACGGTCGTCCGGATCGGCACGCGCCCGTCGGGCGGCGTCTCGATGATCGAGATGTCGCGCAGACCCGAGAGTGACATGTGCAGCGTGCGCGGGATCGGCGTCGCAGAGAGCGCGAGCACGTCAACTTCGAGCCGCAGCGACCGCAGCAGCTCCTTCTGCGCGACGCCGAAGCGCTGCTCCTCGTCGAGGATCACGATGCCGAGGTCTTTCGCGATCACGTCGCGCGAGAGCACGCGATGCGTTCCGACGAGCACGTCGACCTTGCCTGCGGCAAAGTCGGCCAGCACCTTCTTCGTGTCGGCCGCGCTGCGGAAGCGTGAGACCATCTCTACGCGCACCGGGAAGTCGCGGAAGCGGTCGCGGAACGTGTTCCAGTGCTGCTCGGCAAGGATCGTCGTCGGGCAGAGGACGAGCGCCTGCTTGCCGTTGACGGCGACCGCGAACGCGGCGCGCACTGCCACCTCGGTCTTACCGAAGCCGACGTCGCCGCAGACGAGCCTGTCCATCGGCCGATCCGACTCGAGATCTTCCTTGACCGCCTCGATCGCGCGTGCCTGATCCTCGGTCTCGCGGTACGGGAACGACGCTTCGAGCCGTTCGAGCCAGTCATTCGCAAGGTCGAACGAGACACCGGGCGCGCGTTGCCGCTCGGCGTACAGCTTGATCAGCTCGCCGGCGAGCTCGCGCACGGATTCGCGCGCGCGCGTCTTGAGGTTCTGCCACGCCTTGCCACCGAGCTTCGACAGCGTCGGCGCCTTCGTATCCGCACCGATGTACTTCGATAGCTTGCCGAGCTGCTCGTGCGGGACGTAGACGCGATCTTCGCCGCGGAACGCGAGGAACAGGTAGTCGCGCGTGACGCCCGCTACTTCCTTCGTCTCGAACCCGATCAGCTTGCCGACGCCGTGATCCTCGTGAACGACGTAGTCGCCCGTGCGCAGATCGGCGAACGAGGCGAGCGCCTTGCCGAGCCGCGCGTCCGCCCGCGGCGGGCGCTTGCGGAAAACCTGGCCGTCCGGGAGCAGCACGAGCCCGAGCTCGCGCCACACAAATCCGCGCCGTGCGGCCGAGACGGCGAAGTAGAGCTCTGGCTCTTTGCGGATGCTCGACCCGGCTTCGAGCACCTCCGGCTTCACCTTGCGCAGGAGCGCGGCCTGACGGAGCGCCTCACCGCGGTGCGGGAAGGCGACGACCACGCGCTGGCCCGCGCGCAGGAATCCCTGGAGCTCGACCTCGGCCTCCGCGATGCCGCGCGCCGCGATCGCAGGTCGCTGCGCCTCGAACCCGAACGGCTGCCCGCGCGGGAACGGATCGAGCTCGGACGCTTCGCCGAGATCGAGCGGAGCAAGACCTTCCTCCTCCCAGACGTGCCGCACGTCGTCGGGCTTCCACACGAAATCCGGTGAACGGTCGACCGGCGGCACGAGATCGTCCGGGAGCACTGGCCCGTCGCTCAGCGTCACCTCGACGAGATCGCCGCGCCGCTCGGCAGCGGGGTAGATCACCGCGCCGTCGACAGGATGGAGCGCGCGCTGCGTGAACGGCGAGAACGCCCTGACCTGCTCGATCTCGTCACCGAAGAGCTCGACGCGCAGCGGCTCGCGACCGGTCGACGGGAAGACATCGACGATGCCGCCGCGGACGGCGAACTGGCCGCGCTCGGCGACCCTGTCGACTCGCGCGTAACCGGCAAAGGCGAGCAGCTCGGCGAGGCCGTCCGTTCCTGGCTCGTCCCCGACGGCGAGCTGAAGCGGTGCGGGACGAAAATCGACGGGTGGCAGCCCTTCCGCAAGCGCCTGCGCGGACGCGCACACAAGCCCGCCTCGCGCGAGCACGTCGAGTGCGCGTGCCCGCTCGCCCACGAGATGCGGCGGCGGCTCGAGTCCCGAGGCGTGACTCACACCGCGGCTCGGCAGCAGCGCGATCAGCTCGGGATTGGCGAACCACCCGGCGGCGTCGGCTGCGTCGCGCGCGTCGGCGTCCTCGGGCAGGAGCACGAGTAGCGCGCGGCCAAGATCGGCGTGCAGGGCCGTGAGAACGAGCGGCAGCACCGGCTCCGAAACCCGCGCGCGCGCAGGCATCGCGTCCACAAAGGCCCGAAACCGTTCGTGACGCGAGAGCTCAACGACGAAGCTGTGAAGAGGGGTCTGGTCCATGCAAACGGCGGGAATCGCCTCCCGCGCGGTGATCGTAGCCGGCGGCGACGCAGTGCCCGAAACCTCCCCACGGGCGTCCCGGTGCCCCTCCAACCTGCCCCAGGGGCACCCCCGGTGCCCCTACAGACACGCTACTAGGCAAACCGTCACGTGTCTGTGTCAACTCTGTGTCAACACTGCGACGGCACGATCGGCCGGGACACGGAGAAGCGAAATCAGTTAACCGTCGCGCGAGCCCGCTCCAGACCATCGCGCGCGAGCATCCCGACCGCATCGGCAGCGCGAACAACGATCTCGCGGCTGTCGTCCTCGGGCTCGAACGGCGACAAGACGTAGTCAGCAACAGGCCGCGGATCGCCGCGTTCCGGCCGCCCAACCCCAACACGCAGGCGCAGGAACTCCTGAGAACCGAGTGAGCGCGCGATCGAGCGCAGGCCGTTGTGACCGGCGAGGCCGCCGCCAGCGCGTAGTTGCAGCCGCCCGGTTTCGAGATCGACCTCGTCGTGCACCACGAGGATCTGCGCGAGCGGCACCTTGAAAAAGGAAGTCGCCGGCGCCACCGATCTGCCAGACTCATTCATGAATGTCTCGGGCTTGAGCAGCGCGAGCCGCGTATCACCTACGCGAACCTCGGCGAGTCGACCGCTGAACTTGCCTTTGAACGACGCGCCGTGCCGCTGACCCAGTTCGTCGATGATCTGCCAGCCGACGTTGTGACGGTCGCGTTCGTACTCGCGGCCAGGGTTGCCGAGCCCGACGACGAGGAAGTCGAGCGTCGAGGCAGGAGCGCCTCGACGGAAGAGCGCCAAGGTTATCCCTCGGAGTCGGGGTCGTCCGAGCCGGCGCCGTCGTCTGCTGCGGAAGCCTCGGACGCGGCCTCAGCAAGAGCAGCATCGGCTTCCTCCTCGGCTTCGGTGAGACCGCGAGGCGCCGTACAGGACACGATCACCGTCTCGTGCACATCGTCGAGGAACGTGACGCCCGCAATCGCGGCGATGTCCTCGAGCCGCAAGGTGCCGCCGATCTCGAGCCCGCCGAGATCGATCTCGATGTGCTCCGGAATGCCTCCGGGGAGTGCCTCGATATTGATCTCGCGGGTGACCTGCTGGAGCACGCCACCCTGCTTGACGCCGGGCGATTCGCCAACGAGGTGCACCGCGACCGAGGCCTGGATCGTCTGGTCGAGCCGAACCTCGTGAAAGTCGATGTGCGTGATGAAGCCTCTGACCGCGTGGCGTTGGTAGTCCTTGAGCACCGCGTGATGCGGAGTCGTCTGCCCGTCGAAGACGACGTCGACGATCGCGTGGAGTCCCGACGTGCCCGTCAGAGCAGCCCGCAGGTCGCGCTCACCGACCACGAGCGGGCGCGTGTGGCCCTTGCCGTAGAGCACGCCGGGGATGAGCCCTTCCTTGCGCAGCCGGCGGACGCGTCGCGAGCCGAGCGAGTCGGCATCGCGCTCTTTGACCTCCAGGCGAATTCTGTCTCCGGACACGGCGGCGAATAGTAGCGGAGACCAACTCGCCCGCCCTCAACAACCGCTGCAGCGACCTGTGCCGACCCGCGGCGACCGCCGGGGCGGCTGCTACTTGGTTGTGGTCTTGGTGCCGGGCGCGACCGGCGGAGCCGGGCATTTCACGCCTTTGCTGCTCTTGATCACGGCGCAGCTGTCGGCGATTTGCTTGTCGCCCTGGCGTGCGCGGAGCAGGCTGAGCACGTCACTCGCGACGCTGACGTAGTACGTCTGCCCGTCGGTGCTGACGTTGAGATCGACGGCGAGGCCGAGCGCGAGATCGTCGGCAAGCGCCGGCGAGATGACATCCGCGACATGCTCGGTGTAGCGGCTGTGCGCCGACTTGTAGGCCTGCTCGCCCTTGTCGATCAGGTTGAGCGCGGCCGTCGTCGTGGCCGCGCGAGTGCTCGCCGAGGTCGTCGACTTCTTCCCGTGCAGGATCTGCGGCAGGATCAGCACCGCGAATAACGCGAGCGCGATCAGTGGCAGAAACTTGCGAATCTCGGGCGGCACGGGCGACACCATAGACGCCAGAGGGTCACGGTGTCGATTCTTGTCGCTTGTCAGTTCCGTCGGCCCGCCATACAACGAGCTGGAGCTAACTTGGTCAGCGCGTCGTTCAGCCGCCGCATGAGCTTCCGGTGCCGTCTAGAAGAGCTGGTTTTCGCCGCCGAAGATTGCTGAGACGGACTCGTCGGCGAAGACGTTCATGATCGTCTCGGCGAGCAACCCGGACACGGTCAGGATGGTCAGATTCGCTGGCTTGCGCAGCGGGTCGATCGGCACGGTGTCGGTGACGACAATTCCCTCGACCTCCGCCTCCGCAAAACGTTCGAGCGCGTCGCCGGAGAAGACTCCATGGGTCGCGAAGACCCACACGGCGCGGGCACCCTGCTTGCGCAGCGCCTCGACGTTCGCGAGCAGCGTGCCGCCCGTCATGATCATGTCGTCGCCGACGATCGCGACCTTGTCGCGCACGCGGCCGGTGACCTCGCTCACCTCGACACGATCGTGCGCAGGGCGAGTCTTGTGGATGATCGCGAACTCGGCGTCGATCATCTCGGCGAAACGAACCGCCATCTTGGCGCGCCCCGCGTCGGGCGACACCGACACCACATCGGATCCGGTCAGCCCGAGATCGCGGAAGTGCTGGGCGAACAGCGGTAGCGCGGTCATGTGGTCGACGGGGATCGTGAAGAAACCCTGGATCTGGCCGGCGTGGAGATCCATCGTCAGCACGCGATCGGCGCCGGCGAGCTGGAGCATGTCCGCGACGTACCTGGCCGAAATCGGCTCGCGCGGTTTCGCCTTGCGATCCTGCCGGGCGTACGGGAAGAGCGGCGCGACCGCCGTGATCCGCTTCGCCGAGGCGAGCTTGGCGGCCTGGATCATGAACACCAGCTCCATCAGGTTCCGGTCGACGGGGAGGCAGCCGGTCTGGACGACGAACACGTCAGCGCCGCGGATCGACTCGCAGTAGCGGACATACGTCTCGTCGTTCGCGAAGGTCGCGAGCTCGATCTCGCCGAGCTCGATGCCGATCCGCTCGGCGATCTTCTCCGCAAGCTCCGGGTGGGAGCGGCCCGAGAAGACCATCAGCCGCTTCTGCGGCGTCAGCGGCATCGCGTGACCTGTGGTCACGCCGACCTCCGGGATCGTCGGATCGATGCCGGGCAACGTCTGCTCAATCGTCGCGCTTTCCACCACGCCCCTCCTTGTTGACCTGTCGACTGCGCGCGACGGCGAGCGCGTTCGGGGGAACATCTTCGGTGATCACTGAGCCGGCTGCTGTCCATGCGTCATCGCCGATCGTGACGGGGGCGACGAATGCATTGTCGACGCCGGTCCTGACGTTGCGGCCGATCGTCGTGCGGCCCTTCCCACGGCCGGGCTGATGCGGGAAGTTCACGGTGATATTGCCGGCAGCGATATTCGTGTCCTCTCCGATGTCCGCGTCACCGATGTACGACAGATGCGGCACTTTCGAGCGTGCTCCGACCCGGGAGTTCTTCATCTCGACAAACGTTCCGGCCTTCGCGCCTGCCTCGAGCACCGTCCCCGGGCGAAGGTAACAAAACGGGCCGACGAGAGCACCCTGACCGACATGCGCGTCGACGAGCACGGCATGCGGCCCGACCTCGGCGCCAGCCTCGACGCGGGTCGTACCGCGCAGGACAGTGAACGGATGGATCACCGTGTCGGCCTCCAGCTCAACCGACGGCTCGATCCAGGTCGTGGCCGGATCGACCACGGCGACACCGGCGAGCATGTGCTCTCGGTTGATGCGCTCGCGTAGCACTGCGGCCGCGGCGGCGAGCTCGACCCGTGTGTTCACGCCTTCGGTCTCGCGCGGGTCGGGCGCGACGTAAGCGGCAACGCGCTGACCGGCATCCACCAGAGCGCGCACAGCGTCCGTCAGGTACAGCTCGCCCTGCGCGTTGTGCGGCGACAGGCGATCGAGCGCGGGCCAAAGGTGCGCACCGTTGAAGACGTAGATCGAGGAGTTCGCTTCGCCGATCTCGAGCTCGGCGGGAGTCGCATCGGCCGCTTCGACGATCGCCTTCAAACTCCCGTCCTCGCCACGAACGACCCGGCCGTAGCTCTTGATGTCGTCCGGGATGAACGAGAGAACGGTTGCCGCGGCGCCGGCGGCGTGGTGCGCTGCGACAAGGTCACGAAGGAGTGCGGAGGTGAGCAATGGCGTGTCGCCGGAAAGAACGAGAACCTCAGCTGCCGCGTCATCCTGCAGAGCCACGCGCGCGCTCCTGACGGCATCTCCGGTCCCACGGGGCTGCTCCTGCACCGCGATCTCGAACTCGCCGAACTGATCGGCAGAGGTCGGCGAAACGACGACGACGAGCCGGGCGGGCGACAGCGGGCGGGCGGCTTCGAGCACCCAGTCGACCATCCGCCGACCGAGAATCGGGTGCAGGTGCTTGGGCATCGCCGACTTCATCCGCGTCCCTTGACCGGCGGCCATGACGACTGCTGCAAGCGATCTCTCGGTCACGGTTGCTGGCCCGGCGGTGTCGGAATGGCTGGGGCGCCAGGATTCGAACCTGGGATCACGGGACCAAAACCCGTTGCCTTACCACTTGGCCACGCCCCACTGAAAGTCGTCGTGCCGGCCGTTCGTCGATTGTCGCTCGTGCCGCGTGGCAATACGCGCCGACATGCCGTGACCGACCACGGTCTCATCGTAACCGACGATCCGCCGTCGTCCCGTGTAGAGGACGAGGCTTGCCTCGCCCTCTACCGCGAGCAGGCAGCTGGAATCGTCTGGCTGCACGTCGTCCCGTCCTCTGGCTACGAGACCGGTGACGCGATGATGGTTGTGCCAATGTCGCCGAGCTCTCTCGCTGCAACGGTGGCGGCTGCTTGCTCCTCGAACAGGCCGTAGACAGTTGGACCCGCGCCGCTGACATCTGCCCGGAAGGCGCCGAGCCGCTTGAGCTGATCCGCGATGGGCGAGGACGCTAGGTCGTTCGGCGGCAGGAGGGCGAGATCGCGCGCGTGGGAGATCTCGGCGAGCACGGCGAGGAGCGCCTCGCGACGCTCGACGAAGCCGCGCTCGCCTCGTCGGTCGTCGAACTCCCGATACACGGCCGCTGTCGACTCCTTCTCGACGCCGTGCGGCACGACGAGAACGACCGTGTAGTCCTGTGGCAGCCTCAGCGGCGCAAGCTCCGACCCGTCACCCGAGCCGAGTTGCGGCCCTTCGGCCAGGAAGAACGGCACGTCGGCGCCGAGCTGGGCGGCCAGCGCGTGAAGATCGTGTGTCGCGAGCGGACGCGGCAAGGTCGCGTTCGCAAGGCGAAGCGCAGCCGCCGCGTCCGAGCTGCCACCGCCGAGGCCGGCTGCGACCGGGATCCGCTTCGCGATGGTCGCCAGCCACGTTGGCTCTGCGTCGGCACGATCGGCTAGCGCGACGAGCGAATCGCGCACGAGTGTGTCCTCGGGGAAGCCTTCGACGGTGATGCTGGCCGCTGGCTCGAGGGAGACGCGATCGGCGAGATCCAGCCGCTGCATCACCGTCAGCACCTCGTGCTTCCCGCCGCTGCGGAGCGGCCCGACAACGAGTGCGAGGTTGATCTTGGCGTGCGCTTCGATCACAGCAGCGCCGCCGTGAGATCGACGAACTCTGGCGGCTGAAGCGCTTCGGCACGGCTGTCAGCCCGTCGACCGATCGCCGCGAGCGCCGCGACCGCCTCCTCGCGCTCGGCGACGCCGGCGAGCTGGAGCGAGTTCGCGAGCGTCTTGCGGCGATGCGAGAACGCACCCTCGACGACGCGCTTGATCTCGGCGAACTCGGGCGGCAGTTTGCGGCGGCGGAAAGCGAGCAGCGCGGAGTCGACGTTCGGCTGCGGCCGGAAGACGGTGCGCGCGACGGCGTGGAGCCCGGTTCGCTCTGCAGCCAGTTGGATGAGCACCGAGACGGAACCGTACGCCTTGGTTCCAGGCGATGCGAAGAAGCGGTCGGCGACCTCCCGTTGCAGCATCACGCACCAGAAGTCGATCGCGGGCAAGCCGGTAAGGCTTTCGGCGATCAGGGGCGTCGCGATGTTGTACGGGAGGTTCGCGACGAGCTTGCGTGGCGTCGGGTCGAGCGCTGTGAGGTCGAGGCGTAGCGCGTCCCCGAACAGAAGCTGCACGTTCTCGCGAGCGCCGACGGCTTCGGCGAGCTGCGGCTCGAGGTCGCGGTCGACCTCGACTGCGTGGACGAGCTTGACGCGATCTGCGAGGAAGGTCGTCAATACCCCGAGTCCCGGCCCGATCTCGAGGACGATGTCGTCGGGTTCTAGCTCGGCCAGCCGACCGATCACGCCGAGGATGTTTGGGTCGGCGAGGAAGTGCTGGCCGAAGGCTTTCTTCGCTGCGGTGGTCACGAGTCGACGGTCACGGGCCGTCGGTACCGAGCCCGAATGCGACGGTGGCGTTCCGGTCGATCTGAGCCACGAGTGCGGCGGGTTCCTCGCCTCGTGCCGCGGCCAGGACGTCGAGAGTGTGGACGATGTTGGTCGGCTCGTTCGGCCGGCCGCGGACGGGCTGTGGCGCAAGGTACGGGCTGTCGGTCTCGACGAGGATCCGGTCGACCGGGACGAGCGCGGCGGCGTCCCGCAGCTCGCCCGCTTTCGGATAGGTGACGTTCCCGGCAAACGAGACGTAGTAGCCGCGATCGAGGGCGGCTGGCAGCAGATCGGGCGACGAGAAGCAGTGCAGGATCACTGTCCCGCCGAAACTAGCGAGCGCGTCGGCCGTGGCGGCGCTGGCGTCGCGGCTGTGGATCACGATCGGTTTCCCGAGCTCCGCCGCGAGCGCAATCTGAGCGTCGAACAGCGCGCGTTGCTCGTCGGGTGTGGCGTAGTGGTGGTAGTTGTCGAGCCCCGTCTCGCCGACGGCGACCGCCTTCGGATGGCTGAGCATGTCCCTGAGCTCGTCTGCTCGCGTCGCCTCTTCCGACCCTGCCTGGTGCGGATCGATCCCGAGCGCTGCATAGACCCCATCGTGTTGCTCGGCGATCGCAAGCGCCGCGCGGCAGGAGTCGATCCCGGTTCCGATCGTCACGATCCGAGTCACACCCGCGGTCTTCGCACGGGCGACGACGGCGGCCGGGTCGTTGCACCCATCGAGGTGCGCGTGGGTGTCGATCATTGTGTTCCGATCACGCCACGTCGATCAGACGGCGGCGGTGGGCGCTTCGAGCCGAGGGAAGAGCGGCGCAGCCGCCTCGATGCCCGTGACCTCGACAGTTCGTCCGTATGCGACGTTCTCCCACCCGACGTCGTCTGGCTGCCCGAGTGCGGCGAGAATCCGATCGGCGGTCGGCGGGATGTACGCGGCCAGGGCGACCGCGACCACACGAATCCCGTCGGCGAGGTCGTAGAGGACGCGATCGAGCTCATCGGCGCGCGACTCATCCTTTGCGAGTTGCCACGGCGCCGACACCTCGACGTGGCGGTTCAGGAAGCGGACGACCTCCCAGACGCGCTCAAGCGCGCCCGTGATGTCGAACACGTCGAGCCGCGCAGCGACATCAGCCGCGAGCGGATCGAGGACAGCCTTCAACTCGGAGTCCGCGGCCGGCACCGCGCGGAGAGAGCCGTCGCGATAGCGAGCGATCATGGCTGTCGTGCGCGACACGAGGTTGCCGAGGTCGTTCCCGAGCTCCCGTTCGTACCGCTCGTGAAGGCTCGCGACCGACGCGGAGCCGTCTTGCCCAAACGACACAGCACGCGCACACCAAAAGCGAACCGGGTCGGGCCCGTACACGTCGACAAGATCGAGCGGCTCGAGGACGTTCCCGAGCGACTTCGAGATCTTCTTGTCGTCGAGCAGCAAGTAGCCGTGCACGAACAGCTGTTGCGGCACCTCGTAGCCGGCAGCGAGGAGCATCGCAGGCCAGTAGACGCAGTGGAAGCGCAGGATGTCTTTGGCCAGAAGGTGGCGAACGCTCGGCCAATAGCGATCGCGGAGGTCCTCGCCCGGGCGCGCATACGTGAGTGCGCTCAGGTAGTTGACGAGCGCATCGGCCCAAACGTAGGCGACCTGATCTGGATCCCAGGGGATCGGGATGCCCCATGGCTGGCCCGACCGACTGATCGAGAAATCCTGTAGGCCACCCTCGATGAAGCTCCGCGCCTCGTTGTAGCGGAACCCCGGCAGAACGAAATCGGGCCGAGCCTTGTAGAGGTCGAGCAGGGGTTTCTGGTAGGCAGAGAGCCGGAAGAACCAGTTCTTCTCCTCGATCCACTCGGGCTCGACTCCGTGGTCGGGGCACCTGCCGTCGGCAAGCTCCGCCTCCGTCTTGAATGCCTCGCACCCGACGCAGTAGAGACCGGAATAGACGTCTTGGTAGATGTCGTCGCGGCCGTTGTCACGGATCCGCTGGAGGAAGTCCTGGACGAATACCTTGTGGCCGTCATCGGTCGTTCGAAGGAAGAAGTCGTTCGAGACGCCGAGCCGAGCCGGAAGCTCGCGCCACACAATGGCGATCCGGTCGGCGTATTCCTTGGGCTCGAGCCCCTGCTCGGCGGCCACGCGCGCCACTTTCGACGCATGCTCGTCGACCCCGGTCAGAAAGAAGGTGTCGACTCCACGCTGGCGCTGATGCCGGACGAGGATGTCGGCCGCGATCGTCGTGTACGCGTGCCCAATGTGGGGCGTCGAGTTCACGTAGTAGATCGGCGTCGTCAGGTAGTAGCTCATCGCCTTCGATTGTACGGAGCCGACTACGGTCACCCCTGTGGACAATGGCGTAGAGGCCAAGCAAGGCTGCGCTTCCGAGCGTCACCAGAAGGCCAAGGGCAACTAGGGAGAGGAGCCGACGGCCAGGCGATCGGCGCGAGCTCAGAGACGACGGCTGCAAACGGCTCAGGGGCGCCGTGGTCTCGATCGATTGGGCCGAACGGTCGGCCCCAACACCGTCTCCCTTGGATGACACCGACAAACGGGAATCGGCCGGAGCACCAGAGCGAGACGACACGGCCGTGGCATTTGGGATCGCAATGCCGCCGCGTGCCTGCGCGTGGGCTGTGCCCGCACTCGCACCCTCTAGCGCAGAGCGCAGCTCGACCTGGCCTACTGGCCGCCTTGCGTGAGGCGAAGCGGTCACGCGATGCAGCGCAGGGGCAGCAGGCTGGGAGGTTGTCCACGCGTCGTCAGGAACTGTCGAAGCGGGATGCGTCGCTGCTGGCAGAGGTGCCGGAGCGACGGCCGCGTTGGGCTCGGTGACAGGCGCAGGCACATCACTGGGAGGCGAGTCGGTTGGTGTCGAGCTCGGCGCGGCCGATTGAGTTACCGAAGGCTGCAGTGGCGGTGGCTGAGGCGCCGAGGCGGACGTGGTCGGAGCTGGTGCAAGCGACGGCTGGGGAGACGGAGCCGTCGTGGGAACGGGGACAGGTCTCGGAGCAGGCGCAGGCACCGGAGCCGGAGCCGGCGTCGGGGTAGGCTCGGGAGTCGGCGCCGCCCGTGGCGGGAGGAACGTCAGCGGGTCGAGGTATCCCTGGTCGTTCGACGCCGTCCGAACTCCGAGATGGACATAGGGCTCGGCGAGCTCGGGATCTCCGGAGGGCCCAACGGTGCCGACGATCTGCCCATCAGACACGGTCGATCCGCGCGAGACCACCGCGGAGCCGAGATGCGTGAGTGTCACGGCGTAGCCGTCGCCCGTCATCACCGTGATGACCAGGCCGCTCTTCGGGACAGTGCCGACGAAGCTCACTCTGCCCGAGGTCGCAGCGCGCACGTCCTCGCCCGCAGCTCCGCCGATGTCAACGCCGCGATGCCCACCACCCGCGTACGGGCTGGACGACCCAAAGTTGAACGGACGGAGCATCGGGCCACTCGCGGGCCACGACCACGCGCGGGCTCCCGCGGGAAGCGCAAGGGAGATCAGCATCAAGGCACCAACAATCGTCCGCCGCATCAAGCCACGCTCCTTCGCTGTATTGGCATTGTCGTCTTTTTTGACAACGTGAAGAAGGTGAAGAGTAGCGAAAGGCTCGGCTGTCGTCAACTGTGACTACAGGCCGGTGTTGTAGAGCGCGTTCTTGGATACGCCCGTGAGACGCGAGACGAGCGCTGCGGCGCGTCGCCGCGGGAAGCCTTCGGCGACTAGCTCGGCCATGGCCGAAGCGGCTACGGTGTCTACCGCAGACATGATCTCGACAGAAGCGCCGCCAAGGACGATCGTGATCTCACCTTTTGGCGGATCGACGAACCGCGCCGCGACCTCTGAGGCGGAGCCACGTGCTATCTCCTCGAAACGCTTCGTCAGCTCACGACAGACAGCGACCTCACGCGCGGGCAGCGCGGCCGCAAGGCTCGCGAGAGCAGCCGGCAAGCGGCGCGGCGACTCGAAAGCGACCACGGAATACGGCCAAGACGCGAGCTCGGCCCACAACGCGTCGCGCTCGGCGGCCCGACGCGGCAGATAGCCGACGAAGCGGTACTGCTCGCCGGCGAGGCCGCTTGCCGCCAGCGCCGTTTCGACCGCCGACGGCCCGGGAAGAACCGTCACTGGGATCGCCCTCTCGATTGCTGCATCAACGAGACGTGTCCCCGGATCGTTGATGGTGGGAAGACCCGCGTCGGAAACGAGCGCAACTCGCGCGCCCGCCTCGAGCGCCGGCAGAAGCTCGGCGACCCGAGCCGCCTCGTTGTGCTGGTGGTAGCTGCGGAGCCGCCCGGCCACTGCGATCCCGTGTCGCTGGAACAGAGAAGCGGTATGGCGAGTGTCCTCGCAGAGCACGATCTCGGCCGATCGCAGCTCCTCCAGAACGCGCAGCGTCACATCTTCGAGATTGCCGATCGGGGTCGCACAGATTGCGAGCGGCACGGCTAGCGAAGACCGTCGAGCGTCTCGAAACCGACGAGCGCGGCGCCGATCAGACCGGCCTCCTCGCCGAGCGTGGCATCGACGATCTGCAGGTTCTCGTCGGCCGGTTCGATCGCCTCACGACGAGCCGACGCACGGGCAGGGTCGAGGATCAGGTCACCCGCAGCGGCACCGAAGCCACCGCCGATCACGACGACATCGGGATCGAAGATGTTTGCCAGCGAACCGATCGCGGCGCCAAGTAGCTCGCCGATGCGCGCAAGCGCGGCCACCGCGGCGGCGTCACCTCCCCGTGCACGCGCGACCAACTGATGCGCATCCGCATCGTCGCCCCACAGCGCGCGCGCAGCGCGATCCGCGGCATGGCCGGAAGCGACAGCTTCCAGATGCCCACGCCCGTGACAGTTGCCCTGACACGGCTGTCCGCCAGCCTCGACGACGATATGACCAAGCTCGGCCCAGCCCCGGTACAGATGGTCGTCGATCACGATTCCGCCGCCAACTCCGGTGCCCAGAGTGAGCATCACTAGGTTGCTTGTCCCGCGCCCCGCGCCGAGGCGCCATTCGGCGAGCGCAGCCGCGTTCGCATCGTTCTCGACCCCGACCGGCAGCCCGAATCGAGCGCGGATCCCAGCGCCGGGATCGATGTCGTGCAGCGGTAGATTCGTCGCCCGCACGCCCCGACCCGTCCTACGATCGAAGTTCATCGGCGCACCGAGCCCGACGGCGACAATCCCGTCTTCGAGCACGTCCGCGATGACCGTGTTCAGCGCCTCTAGCACCGCCTCTTGAGAGCCGCTCGGTGTCGCAATCTCCATCGTCTCCCCGATCACGCCGGCGCGATCGACGACGCCGGCGAGAATCTTCGTCCCGCCGAGGTCGACCCCGATTGCCCGTTCTGCCTGCATCGCGCGGCTACCATACCGCCCCGGATGCCCGACCAAGAGAAGCCCTACCGCCGCTACCGCGGCGGCCGGGTCAAAGGGCGGGTCCCACTGCAACGGCATCTCGGGGCGTCGGGCAAAGCAGGTCGCTCCGGCCGTCCGTCGGACGGGTCGCCGCGGCCTCCGCGGCGCCTCCTCGGGCGGATTCGCTGGAAGCTGTTCTTAGCTCTTGCTCTCCCACTGCTGCTGCTCCTCTTGGTCGCCTGGGGGTTGGCGAGCTACCTCGCGTTCTCCCACGGCATCGGTGGCGCCAACAGCCTTGTCCCTGCGAGCGTGCGAAGCCAGCTGACGAACCAGAGCGGCTTGCTCTCGTCGACGCCGACGACCATCCTCGTCTTCGGGACTGACGGTGGCGAGACAGGACGCGCTGGCTCGCGCCACTCCGACTCGATCATGCTCGTCCGCACGGACCCGAGCCGCCATCGGCTTGCGTACCTCTCGATCCCGCGCGACCTGCGCGTCGAGGTTCCTGGCTACGGCGCGAACAAGGTCAACGCAGCGTTCCAGTTCGGCGGGCCAACGCTCGCGCTGCGCACCGTCAAGGATCTCACCGGGCTCGACGTCAACCACGTCGCGTTCGTCGATTTCGCCCACTTCAAGGAGCTGATCGACGCCGTCGGCGGCATCGACGTGACCGTCAAGAAGCCGATTCTCTCGAACAAGTTCGACTGCCCGTACCGCTCGCAGAAGCGCTGCGATCGCTGGCCCGGGTGGCATTTCGCGAAGGGTACGCAGCACATGGACGGCCGCCGTGCGCTGATCTTCTCGCGGATCCGCGAGAACAAGCTCGATCCGTCGGAGACCGACTTCGCGCGCGCCGCCCGCCAGCAACAGGTGATTCAGGCGACCGCGGCCAAAGTCACAGGATTCTGGTCAGCGGTGAAGCTCCCGTTCACCGGCGGCAAGATCGTCAAGCCGCTGGCTACGGATCTGTCAGCGTGGGAGATCCTGCAGCTCGGCTGGGCCTACTTCCGCTCCAGCTCGAGCAACGCGCTCCATTGCCGCCTAGGCGGCGAGCCCCAGTCTGTGGGCGGGCAGTCGGTCATCGTCGGATCGGAGGACAACGCCGCCACGATCGCGATGTTCTTGGGGCGATCGTCGCCGCTGCCTCCGCCGAAGGGCCTTCCCTACGCCCCCGGCTGCACTGTCGGCAGCTCGTAAGTCCCACTAGCTCTCCTTCGCGGGCGGCGGCTTCTTCGTCTCACCGCCTTTGTCGCCGGAGCCGGAGCCCTTCTCGCTGCTGGTGGATTTCTCGGTCTTGCCGGAGGATTCGCCCGACGACGAGCCGCTCTCCGACGAGCCGCCTTCGCCGTCCGTACTCGGCTTGCGTCCGGCGCGGCCGTAGTCGGTCGCGTAGAAGCCGGAACCCTTGAAGTGCACCGCGACCGGGAACAGGATCTTCTCGACCGGCCCAGCGCCACATTCCTGACAGACCTCGATGGGAGCATCCGCGAACCGCTGGAAAATCTCGAAGGTATGCCCCTTCGGGCAGCGGTACTCGTAGATCGGCATCAGCGCTGCAGCCTAATGGTCAGGGCTGATCCGGCGCGCCCATCCCCGGCAGCCCTGCCGCTGGCGGCGGCGCGTCGGCCACCGGCAGCCCCGCTCCTCTCCACGCGGCGAAGCCACCGATCACGTCACCGGCGCTCGCGAAGCCGAGATCGACGAGAGTCGCTGCGGCCAGCACCGTCGAGCAGCCGTGATCACACAGGAGCACGAGTCGTTGCTCCAGCGCGGCGATATGCGGGTTACGCGACACGCTGCCCGGCGCGACGCGCCATTCGAGAACCGTGCGCGGGATGTGGAGCGAGCCAGGAACGATCCCATCGCGCCGTCGGGAGTCATGCGAGCGGATGTCGACGATCAATGCGCCGTCCGCCGCAGCAGCGAAAGCTTCCAGGGGCTCGAGTCGCGCGATTCGCGCTGTCGCCGCCGTAAGCAGCTCCTCGAGCGTTCGCGTGCATGCCACAGCGCGCATCATCGCGCCTATCCTCTGGCGATGCGCAGCGTCGTCGTCGCGGCAGTCGTGGCCCTCGCAGTGGTGAGCGCGGCGACGGCGGGGAGGAACCCTCCCGACCAGGGCGTCCTCGTTCCGGGAGTGAGCCTCGGCGGCGCGAAGCTCGGCTGGACAACAGCCCAAGTCGAGGCGATCTGGGGCGGCGCCGAGGGCCATTGCAGAAGCTGCAGGCGGGACACGCTGTATTTCAACCGCTACGCGTTCCGGCCGCAGGGCGTCGGGATCGAGCTCGTGCGCGGGCGCGTCGACGCGATCTTCACGCTGTGGGCGCCGGCGGCGTGGCACACGTCGCTCGGCCTGCGGATCGGCGAACCGCTGATCCGCCTGGCGGCCACCTACCCGGCAACACTGCACACGCAGTGCGCGGGCTATGACGCATACACGATCGTCGGCAGAACAGGGCAGAGCGCGATCTACGTCTCAGACAACAAGGTGTGGGGCTTCGGCCTGGTGCGATTCGGCCGCTCGGTCTGCGTCTGACTCGACCCGTTCGAGAGACCTCACAAGCGGGATCACGGCGAGGATCGGGACGCCGAGCAGCGGCCACAGCGCCTGATAGCCGTGCGTCGTGCGCAGGTGCGGCGTGAGCAGGTCGACCGCAACACCGGCAAGCGGGACCCCGATCAGCAGCCCAAAGCCCTTCGTCGTCGTCGCGAGCCCGGAGATCGCGCCGCGGTCGTTCGCCGGCATCAGCTTGAACAACAGTCCCCACGCGAGCGTCATCACCGCGCCGGCCGTGATCGCGACAAGGAAGATCACCGGCAGATACCAGTAGCGCCACACCTGGATGAGCCCGCCCGCAAGCATCCCTGCGCCGTAGACGATCGAGCACGTCCAGATCACACGTGCGAGTCCGAACCGGTCGCCGAGCCGCCCCGCGATCAACGCGGCGACGACGTAGCCGCCTGCGATCGTGCCGAGAACCGCGGTCGAAACGCCGACCGATTTCTGCCCCAAGCCAACCGTGAGATAGAGGACGACGAACGAGCGACCGCCAGCGAACGCTCCCTCCCACGCCGCGTTCGCGATCAGAAATCGGCGCACGTCTCCGTTCGCGGTGAAGACACGCCACGAGTGGCGCAGATACGTCCCGATCCCCTCGAACACGCGCGCGTCGCCACCCGTCTCGCGCAGGAAGATGATCGGCACCGAGCACGCCGCGACGACGACGAACGCCGCCACGAGAAACGGCGCCGCATGCCAGATATGCAGTAGGGCGGCTCCGCCGATCAGCGCGGTGCCGAGCGCGATCCCGCGCAGCAGGTGCTGGACTCCCTGGGCACGCCCGTAGACCGCCTCCGGCAGGAGATCGGGGTACAGGCCGCGGTACGGCGGCTCGTACACGTAGTACGCGAAAAAGAACGCGAACACGAGCAGCGCCGTCGTCCACAGGTTCGGCATGAACGCGACGAGAGCGAGGCAGAAGCCCATCGGGCCGATCGCAGCGAGCATGAACGGGCGCCGCCGGCCCATCGGCGTGTGGAAGGTATCGCTCCACGGCCCGATCACGAGCGGCACTGTGAGTGCGAACGCGCCTTCGGCGCCGAGGATCAGCCCGATCAGGCTGGTCGAGTTGGTGAACTCCTTGAGCAGCCGGGGCAGGTACGCCGCGGTCGTCGTCAGCGAGAACGCAAGGCCGAACGCGCCGAGTCCCAGCGTCCAGACCAGCCGGCGCGACGAGCCCGCGCTAGCGGACGACAAGACCGCCGCAGACGACGTCGAGGATCGTCCGTTCGGCACGCGCGACCTCGTCGTCGCCGTCCGGCAGCTGCCCGAGCACCCAGCCGGTGAGGATCTCTTCGAGGCCGCCGTAGATGATCCAGCTTGCAAGCCGCGCGTCCAGATCGCGCCGGAAAACACCCTTCGCCTGGCCTTCCTCGACGATACGCTGGAGGACGAGGAACACCTCGCGTACCTCGTCCACCTGCGCCTGTAGATGCGGGCTGCGCGCCACCTCGCGCACCATCACGCGCACGAGATCGGGGTCGTTCCGCCAGGAGCGCAGGATGACTTTCGTGACGCCGCGCAGCTTCTCGTCGGCCGGCTCGTCGTCGGCCTCGACCCGGTGCAGCGTCTCGAGCAGCGCGCGCCAGTTCTCGCGAAAGACCGTCGCCAACACCTCTTCCTTCGACGAGAAGTAGTGGTAGAGCAGGCCATGCGCAACCCCGGCTTCCTCGGCGATGTCACCGACACGGGCGCCGTGGTAACCGCTTCGCGCGAAGACCCGGACTGCGGCGTCGAGGATCAGACGGCGCTTGTCTGCCGCGGCGTCGGGGATGGCGATTGAACGGTCAGTCAAGCGGTTAAGCCTAGCGCCGCCGGCAGCGCATGCAGCGACTCGATGCGGTCGGTCTCGTCCAGATGGAGGCCGTCGCGGTCGACGAGGATCGCGCGCATCCCGAGCGCCCGTGCGCCCGCGATGTCGTCGCGATACGAGTCGCCGACCATCACAGCCTCGCCCACGTCCACCCCGAGTACGGCGAGCGCCGCCTCGAAGATCGACGGGTGCGGCTTGATCCGGCCGTGCATCCAGGAGCCACATGCAACGTCGACGTCAAGCTCGTGATGTCGGGCGAACTCCTCGAGATCGCGCTGGCCGTTCGAGATCAGGCCGACGCGCAGTCCGTGGCGACGCATCTAGGCGAGCGTCGGCAGCGCGTCGTCGTAGAGGAAGAAGTTGTGGTGTCGCTCCCACCGGCGCACCATCTCGATCGCGCATTCGCGGCAGCCGTCAGGCTCGCCGCCCATCCCGACCATGATCTGCTCGGTGAACAGGATCCAGACCTCTTCGTCGTGCACGAGCTCCGGATGGTGCTGAGTTTCCTCGATCGCAGCGAGGCGCGCGGGTTCGTAGCGCGCAGGGTCGAGGACGAGCCCGTGCTCCGCACCAAGCCGCTGGTACCCCTCCGGCCCAAGCTCCGGCCCCGGGTGGAACAGCGTGAAGTCGACATCAAAGATGACTGCGCGCAGCATGCCGTCGAGGATAGAGATAGAGACGGGGACACACTTCCGTGTATCCCCGTCTCAATTCCACCACCATCGGGGTGCCCAGATTCGAACTGGGGGCCTCTCCGACCCGAACGGAGCGCGCTACCAGGCTGCGCCACACCCCGAGCCGAGAAAGGGTAGCGGGTAACCGACTACCATCGCGCTGTGGCACGCCGAGACGAGATTGTCGCGTTCGCGAACGCGCTGCTCGAGGTGGAGAAGTGGCAGGAGTTCGCACCTCCCGGGCTACAGGTTGTCGGCTCGGACGAGGTGACGCGCATCGCATGCGGCGTCTCAACCTCCCTCGAGCTGTTCGAGTGCGCGGCGGCAGCGGGCGCCGAGCTCGTCCTCGTCCACCACGGCCTGTTCTGGCGGAACGAACCGCTCGTCGTCGACCGGCGGCTGCGCAAGCGGCTCGAGACGCTGTTCGCGGCGAACATGTCTCTGGTCGCGTACCACCTCGCGCTCGACGCGCATCCGGAGGTCGGGAACAGTGCGCAGCTCGCGCGGCGGATCGGGCTCGTGGAGCCGTTCGAATCGTTCGCGGGAGTCGGCGTCGGTGGTCGCCTCGCCGCTCCGATCTCGGTCGCCGACCTCGCCGCGCGCATCCACGAGACCGTTGACCGTGAGCCGCTCGTCTTCTCCGGGGGCCCCGCTCTCGTCGAGCGCGTCGCCGTCTCGACCGGCGCCGCCGGCTACGACCTGATTCGCGCGGCGCACGAGGGATACGACTGCCTGGTGACCGGCGAACCCGAGGAACCAAGCCTGCACACGGCTCGCGAGCTCGGCATCCATCTCATCGCCGCCGGCCACGATGCGACCGAGCGGCTAGGCGTTCAGGCGCTGGCCGCGAGAATTGCCGACGAGTTCGATGTTGCGTGGGAGTTCATCACCGTCGATAACCCCGTTTGACGATTGCGCACGTCCTCCGGCGGGAGTATCTTCCGCGCATCATGGATTCTTTCGGGAGGCGGGCCTGTTGACCCCCGCCACGACAACCGAGCAGCTGGTCGAGCCCGATCGTGCGCATTGCGCCGACGGGCTTTTTTGATGCTCAAAGGAGGGACGGCATGCCGAACCATCTGACGCCCGAGGAGCTGTCGAACGAGACCGGCCTCGACCGCGACGAGATCATCAAGCTGTGCATCGAGGAAGGCGTCCCGATCTACCACGGAAAGATCGACAAGACCCTCTTCCAGGCGCAGCTAATGGCCGTCGGCGCCGGAGCGCGCACCTCCGCGTAGATGCCGGCGGGGAAGCTCTTCGAGAGCTTCGACGAGAGTTGGCAGAGCTTCCTCGAGCGGCGCGAGCCGCTCGAGAGCTTTCTGGAGGAGGTTCCCGCCGACTTGCCCGCGGGGAACCACGCCGTCGCCTGGCTTCTCGCCCGGACGCGGAAACACAAAAGCGCGCGGTCGCAGCGCAAGATTCGTTGCCGCCGCTTCCGTGGCTCCGCCGCCTCGCGCCAAGCTTCCTGCACGTCTTCGTCGGGCCGGTCGCGTGGGAGGGTGACATCGACCTTGCCGCGGAGGTCGCTCGCGGACGCGCCGTGCTTGCCGAGGTCGAGCCGTTCGAGCTTCGCGTGCCGCGACTCACCTGCTTCCACACGGCTGTCGTCGCCGAGATTGAGCCGACCGTGCCGGTCGTCGACCTCCACGAGCGCCTGTTTCCCGGACGCGACACGGCATCGCTGCTGCCGCACATGACGCTCGCCGTCGTCACCGAGCCCACGGCGCCGTATTCGCTGCGAGCGGCGCTTGTTCCGCAGCGCGACACCGACCTCGGCACATTCGTCTTCAGCGAGGTAGCGCACTGCCTGATCCCGTGGAGCCGATCGACGGTGCTGACACCGTGGGAAGTCGCGGGTGTTGTGCCTCTCGCCGGGGCACCGGAAGTGGTACCCGGGTGCCGCCTCCCGTAGATTCCAGGCGAGATGAGCGAACCGCGCACGATCCCGCGACTCTGGCGCGACGCTATCGCCGCCAACCGGCCTGGCGCTGCGTACCTCGTCGGGCACGACGACCACTGGCACGCCGTCAGCTGGGCCGAGGCGGCCGAGCGCGTCGATGCACTCGCGAACGGGCTGCTCGCCCGCGGGATCCGCAAAGGTGACGCGTTCGCAATCCTCGCGCGAACGACGCTCGAATGGACACTGTTCGACTTCGCGCTCGCCCACGTCGGCGCGATCGTGACGCCGGTGTACGCGAACAACTCGCCGAAGGATGTCGAGTACGTGCTCGACCATTCCGACTCGATCGGTGTCCTCTGCGAAGACGCTGCACAACGCGCGAAAGTCGACGCGGCGCACGACCAGCTGCCAAACCTGCGCCACATCCTCACCTACGACGATCTGCCCGCGCTAGAGGAGGAGGGTCGCGCGTTCGCCGCCGCCAACCCGTCCGCGCTGGACGAGTCCGTCGCGGCCGTGCGCGACGATGACCTCTTCACCTACATCTACACCTCGGGGACTACCGGCTCACCGAAGGGCTGCATGATCCGCCATCGCAACTACTACGCGATGGTCGCGGTGATCGACAGCCTGCCCGGCGTCGTCGAAGAGGGCGACCTGATGCTGCTGTACCTGCCGCTCGCGCACAACTTCGGCCGGCTGATGCATCTCGCCGGGCCGTACGCCGGGTACACGACCGCGTTCGTGCCCGACCCGACCGGGATCGCCACAGCCATCCCGTCGCTCCGCCCCACCGTGCTGCCGAGCGTGCCGCGCATCTACGAGAAGGTGCACACCGCCGTCGTGTCGGCTTTCGCTGAGACAACCGGCGTCAAGAAGCGGCTGATCGACTGGTCGGTGGGCGTCGGCCGGCAGGCGAGCGCGCTGCGGGCCGCGAAGAAGCCGCTCCCCGCCGGGCTCAAGCTCCAACACGCGATCGCCGACCGGCTCGTCTACGCGAAGGTGCGCGACCGCCTCGGCGGCCGGCTGCGCACGCCGATCTCGGGTGGCGCCCCGCTGGCGCAGGAGATCGCCGAGTTCTTCGACATCTTCGGGATCCGCATCCTCGAGGGGTACGGCCTCACCGAGTGCACGACCGCCGCGACGATCAACACGCCGGAGCACTACCGCTTCGGCACGGTCGGCCCTGCGTTCCCCGGCTTCGAGTTGCGGCTCGCGGAGGACGGCGAGCTGCTGATCCGCTCCGAGACGGTTTTTGCCGGCTACTACAAGGAGCCAGAGGCGACCGCCGCCGTGCTCGACGCCGACGGCTGGCTGAGCACGGGCGACGTAGCCGAGATCGACACCGACGGCTTCGTCCGCATCACCGACCGCAAGAAGGACATCCTCGTCACCGCCGGCGGCAAGAACGTCGCGCCGCAGAACATCGAGAACGATCTGAAGACGTCGCGGCTCGTGTCGCAGGCGCTTGTGGTCGGCGACCGGCGGCCGTATATCGCGGCGCTGATCACCTTGGAGCCGGACGAGATCGGCAAGTGGGCGGCGGCGAACGGCGGCGAGGGCGACATGGGCACCCTCGCGCGCGACGAGCGGGTGCGGGTGCTGATCCAGGGCGTCGTCGACGACGTGAACCGAGAGCGCTCGGGCTTCGAGCAGGTGAAGCGGTTCGCGATCCTGCCGCGCGACTTCTCGGTCGAGCAGGGCGAAATCACACCGACCATGAAACTGCGGCGCCGCGCCTGCATGGAACACTTCGCGAACACGGTCGAGGAACTCTACTCGGCGGCTAGCGACGAGCCCGAGACGACTCTCACGTAAGAACGAGTTCCAGCTGATCCTTCGGGACGGTGAAGTGCGCGCCGTTGATCAGCCGGTTCTAGACGATGCGGCGGGCGCCGACCCAGTTCGAGTCGTAGTAGCCAGTCAGGCTCGAGATCTTCACCACGTCGCCGGTGTGTGGCGCGTGGATGAACTGGCCGCCACCGATGTAGATCCCCATGTGACCGAGACCGTCGAAGAAGACGAGGTCGCCTGGCTGTAGATCTGACCGGGACACGGGCACGCCGTAGCTGTATTGCGCCGCCGCGTTATGCGGCAGGGAGACTCCCACCTGCGCATAGACGAACATCACGAGCCCCGAGCAGTCGAACCCACCGCTCGGACTCGCCCCGCCCCACACGTACGGCACGCCCAGATACTGCATGGCGATGCTGACCACGTTGCCGTATTGCGACGGCGGCGCGGCGGGAATCGAGGGATCTGCCGCCGGAGCGGATGGCGCATTCGGATCGACGGAAGGAGCCTGAACCGGGCTCGCGGCAGCCGCGCTCGCTGCCGCCACGCGCGCCTGAGCCTCGGCCGCGAGACGCGCCCGCGCCTGCGCCGCCAGCAAGAGCTGCTGCGCGTGCTCGGCCACCTGCAGCTTCACGATCTCGCCCTTGACCGAGTTGTACAGCCGGTTCGCGCGGGCGAGATCATCATCAACGGAGCGCTTGGCCGCGAGACGCGCCGCAACGACCTGCGTCTGGGACGCGTGCGCGTTCGTCAGCCGCTGCTGCCGAAGCTCGACCTCACGACGGAACGCCTTCACATCGTGCAACACCGACGAATCCTGCTTCGTGACACGCTTCTCGGCATCGAGGCGGTTGATGATGTCGTCGAGGCTCTGCGCTCCGAGCAGGATCGCGACCGTCCCGCCGTCGTTGCCGTGCATGTACAGCGCACGCAACCGAGCCGAGACTCTGGCCTGCGCGACGCCGAGGCTCTGGCGCGCGATCTTGAGGTGGCGGCCGTTCGTCTTCAGATCCGCGTTGATCCGCGCGAGTTGCTGATCGGCGGCGTACAGATCGTTCTGCGCGCGCTCCGCCCGCGCGTTGATCACCTGGATCTGGGCAAGCACCGCACGCGCCTGGGCTTGCTTCGACGCGATCGACGGATTCGCAGTTGCGGCCCCCGAGATGGTCGCTAGAACAGCGACAGCGGTCGCGAGAACAAGCAGAAGAACCGGTGTCTGTCGCTTTCTCGAACTGATCGGAATTCCTCTGGTTCGATGGTCGGCAGGCGCAGCAGTGGCGGAAGGACCCGTCACGAAGGCAAGACCCTACCAGCCACCCCGGCCACTCGCAACCGAGAGGTGAGCAAAAAGCCCAGCAAAATGCCTAAAACCGCTTCGACTTGACAGCCTCCAGAGGCCTCTCTCTGTGGTACGGTCACCGCCCGTGTTGAGTCCTGGGCTCACTCCAGTGGAGCGTTCCGGGCGAGATCGACGGAGCCGAACGCTGGCGCTCCTCCTCGTCGCCGCTGCAGTGTCACTTGCCATCGTCGTGTTATCGGCAGCAGCGGCCGCGCTCGGCAGCCCGAACGGCTCGACCCAGTCGCTGCAGACGCGTGGCAAGTCGCTCGCGCAACGCGAACAGGCGGCGTTGCTTGACCTCTACGCCGCCGAGAGCCAGCTCGCACGCGCGCAAGCCGCGGTCGCGACCGTACGGGCGCGACAAGCAGCAGTCGCCGCCGAGCGGAGGTCGCTGAAGCGGCGCACAGCAATCATCCGCACGTCGCTGCGAGTGGCGCAAGCGCGCGTCGGGCAAGCACTTCGCGACCTCTATATGCAGGGCCAGCCCGACCCGATCGCAATCTTCCTCGGCGCGGAGTCGCTCGACGACGCGATCGCCTCGATCGACTCGATCACGCGGAGCACGCGACAGAACAAACGGCTGATCGCCGACATGCGGCGAACCCAGACCTCGGTGCACAGGATCGGGCTGAAGCTGGCGGCACGCAGCCGCGATCTCGCCGCTGCTAGTGCCGCCGCGGTCGCAAGCACTGCGCGGCTCCAGCAGGCAGTGTCAGAGCGCGCGGGCGTCGTGTCGTCGCTACGACGGCAGCAAGATGTCACGCGACTCGAGGTCGCTCGCCTCGAGCACCAGGCCAAGGCCGCGCAGGAGCGCTCAGCGAAGCTGACCCCCGCAACAGCACCCGCCCCCGCGCCTCCGGCTGCTCCGACGACAACGTCCGCAACCACGACGTCATCGACACCAACGACGACACCCGCGCCGAGCGGCACGCGAACACTCGTCGTCGACGCAGTCGCGTACCACCTTCCCGGCAAGACCGCGAGCGGGCTCCCCGTGGGCGTCGGCGTGATCGCAGTCGACCCGCGAGTGATCCCGCTCGGCACACGTGTGTTTGTTCCCGGCTACGGCCCGGCGGTCGCGGCCGACGTCGGCACGGCGATCATCGGGAACATCATCGACCTCTGGATGACGACAACCGCCCAAGCCCGCGCCTGGGGTCGCCGCACCGTCACCATCACGATCTACGGTTAAGCCGATGCGGTATCGGACTGCCCTCGCCTCGCTCATGGTCGCGCTCGTGTGCGCGGGCTCAGTCGGCGCCCGACCGTCAGCTGCACCCGCGCTCTCCACGCGCCTCACCCGCGCGCTCGCGAGCAAGTACGTCCCGCTCTCGCACACCGGTGCGATTGCCGTCGATCTCGAGAGCGGCGACGTCGTCTACGCGCACCTCTCCATGACCTCATTCGTGCCCGCATCGAACGAGAAGCTGCCGCTCGCGTGGGCGGCGCTCGTTCGGCTCGGCCCCGCGTATCGCTTTCACACGGAGCTGTATGGCGTCGGCACGCGACAAGGGACGACATGGGATGGCGACCTCGTGCTGAAGGGCTTCGGCGACCCGACGTTGACGAGCGCAGACCTCGACGACCTCGCCGGTCAGGTGGCGCGCGCCGGAATCCGGGAGATCAGCGGACGCGTACGCGGCGACGAGTCGTTCTACGACCGCATTCGCGACGCCCCCGGCTGGAAGCAGGGCTTCGTCCCGATCGAGTCACCCCCGCTCTCGTCCCTCATCGTCGATCGCGCGATCGGCTGGCCTGCGCTCTCGCCACCGCTGCTTGCCGCAAAAGCTCTGACGGCCGCGCTGACCAAGGCGGGCGTCCAAGTCGAAGGTCGGCCCGGGCTCGGGTTGGCGCCCGCCGCCGCGGTGTCGCTTGCCGAAGATCGCTCCGAGACGCTCGCCAACATCGTCCGCTACATGAACCACGAGAGCGACAACTTCACCGCGGAGATGCTGCTCAAGCAGCTCGGTGCCGTGTCGGGCGCGGCCGGCTCGACCGCTGCCGGCGCACACGTGGTGGTGGCTGCCCTCGCCGAAACTGGCGTGCCGACCGCCGGCCTCGTGATCGCAGACGGCTCTGGACTGTCGTCGCTCGACCGCCTCACGCCCGCATCGATCGTCGGTGTCCTCCACGCAGCGTGGCTGAGCCAGACGCTCCGCCAGCCGTTCGTTCGGTCGCTCGCAGTCGCCTCCATGAACGGGACGATGCGACATCGCCTCCCCCAGCTCAAGGGCCTCGTTCGGGCGAAAACAGGGACGACCGACCTCGCAACCGCGCTCTCTGGACTAATCGGCAACCGCTACGCCTTCGCCGTCCTCGAGAACGGCTCCCCCGTCGCGTACTGGGCCGCACGGATCGCCCAGGATCGCTTCGTCACACTCTTGGCCAAAGCCGGATGACGCGCGAGCCCGATCTCAATGTCGTCGGCGGCGCGTTGCAGCCGTGCTCGCTCGCAGACTCGGCGGTGCCCGTCACCGGCTTCTACCGCGACGGCTGCTGCGCGACCGGGCTTGAGGACGTCGGCAGCCACACGGTCTGCGCGATCATGACGGCCGACTTCCTCGAGTTCAGCCGTGCCGCGGGCAACGACCTCTCGACCGCTCGACCGGAGTGGGGCTTCCCCGGCTTGACTCCGGGCGATCGCTGGTGCGTGTGCGCCGAACGCTGGCTCGAGGCGTACGACGCGGGTCACGCCGCGGCCGTCGTGCTCGGCGCGACGCACGCGCGCGCGCTCGAGGTCGTCCCGATCGACGCGCTCATCGCCCACGCCGCGCAGCCCGATCCGGTCGAGTGAGCGACCCGCAACGATCGCGCTTGGGCGGCTTGATCCCGCACAGTGTCGACGCGCGGCGCATCTTCGCCGTCCAGGCGTTGCGGGCGTTCGCGTACGGGCTCGGGAGCGTCCTTGTTGGATACACGCTCGCCCGCCGCGGGCTGTCTGGCGCGGCCGTTGGCGCCATCGTCGCGTCGCTTGGCGCCGGTATCGCGCTCGCATCGGTGGTGATCGCACGCTACGGCGACCGCATCGGGCGGCGGCGCACGTACGCGACCCTGCTCATCTTGATGGCCGCATCCGGGACAGTCTTTGCGCTCTCGAGCTGGGTGCCCGCACTGCTGCTCGCGGCCCTGACCGGGAGCGTCTCGGCGGATGTCGTCGAATCCGGCCCGTTCACCTCGCTGGAGCAGGCGATGCTGCCGCGCACCGCAGGCGACACACCGCCGGCGCGGCTGTTCGCGACCTACAACACCGTCGCGACGATCACCGGCTCGCTCGGCGCGCTTGCCGCAGCAGGCACAGGCTCGGCGCACTGGCTGCTCGCGTACCCGGTTGCCGCCGGGCTGGCGCTCCCTTTTGCGCTCGGACTCTCGCCGGCGGTCGAGGAGCCAGCCGTTGCGAAGGCCCGCGGCCAGCTCAATCGCTCGCGCTCGGTCGTGCGCCAGCTCGCGGCCTTGTTCGCACTCGACAGCTTCGGCGGCGGCTTCGTCCCGCAGACGTTCATCGCGTATCTCCTAGTGCGAAAGTTCCAGGCGTCGCACGAGAGCATCGGCGTCCTCTTCTTCGGCGTCGGGGTCCTGCAAGCGATCTCGTTCCAGCTCGCTGGACGCCTGGCCGGCTGCATCGGCCTCGTGCGGACAATGGTCTTCTCGCATCTGCCATCGAACGTTCTGCTCGCCGGAGTCGCCTTCGCACCGAATCTCACCGTCGCGATCGTCCTGCTGCTCCTGCGGCATTTGCTGTCGCAGATGGACGTCCCAGTGCGGCAGGCGCTCGTGATCACCGTCGTCGAGCCGGACGAGCGAACCGCGGCCGCCGGCTACACCAACGCGACACGCTACGTCGCGCGACCGATCGGATCACTCGTCGCAGGCGCCGTCTCGGGAGGCTCGCTCGGCGCACCGTTCGCGATCGCCGGCGTGATCAAGAGCGTGTACGACCTGGCGTTCTACGGGCTCTTCCGCCGTCGCCTGCCCTGACCTCGACTACATCGCGTCATCCGGCCCCGGATCGCCACCTTCAGCTCGGATACGTAGTCGTTCGAGGTATCGCTCCCAACCCTGTCGATGGAGCTCGGCGACGGGAGGCACCACGAGCCGGGCGTGGGTAAGGCGAACCAGCGTGCCCACGCCGTCTGGTTCGAGCTCGACGATGACGGTGGTCGAGCCAGGTGGCAAGGGTGAGTCGTCACCCTCGAAGCCCCAGGTAAAGACGACCTTCTGCTCAGGGACGATCTCGACGAAATGCCCGGATGCGACCTGGGCACCGGGCATACGAACGCGGAACGCGCCACCCGGTCTCGGATCGATCTCGCCATCGACCCCCTACCATGATGTCCAGCGCTCGATGTCGGCGAAGAACGAAAAGACGGTTGCAGGCGAAGCGGCGATCAGGCGGGTGACAACGACTTCGCTCACCGCTTCTCGGCCTCCTCGGCAACTCGTGCGAGCCGGTCGAGCTCGTTCGCCCAGAACGCTTCGAGGAACTGCGCGAGCTGTCCGAGCTGCTCGTGATCGGCTCGGTAGAGCCGCCGCTTGCCGTCGCGCCGTACCTGTACGAAGCCGGCGTCTTTCAGCAACGACAGGTGCTGCGAGACACCGGCGTAGCTGAGATCGAGCTTGTCGACAATCTCGCCGACGGGTAGCTCATCGCGCCACACGAGCTGGAGAATCTCCTGCCGGCGAGGCTCAGCGACGAGCTGCAACACGTCCACGGCTTCATTTTAGCAGCGGACGAAATATCTGTTACGTTTCGCTTCCCCCTGAAATGAAGGAGGAGGCCATGACCGACGTAGTGTTTCGCTTCGACATCGACGCACCGCTCGAGACCGTGCTCCAAGCCCTGAAGACGAGGGACGGGATCAAGGGATTCTGGACGAGCAGCGCCAACGTCCCGGCCGAGGTTGGGAGAATGCTCGAACTCGGCTTTGCCGCCGCTCCCGCTCCGTTCGACCTCCGCCTCGAGCAGTCCGACGAGCGAACCGTCGTCTGGCGTACCGAGACGTTCCCGCCGCACTGGATCGGCTCGACGATCCGCTGGGATGTCGAACCGCGAGCGGCCGGCTCCACTGTCGGCTTCTACCATGCCGGCCTCAAAAACGCCGAAGACGCCGGCCACGCCGCCTACACCTGGGGCCAGATCATGGTCCGGCTTAAGGAGTACGCTGAAACCGGCGTCGCGAACCCGGTCTTCACCTAGTGCCAGTCGACATCCACACCGAGATCGAGATCGACCGGCCGCGCAGCGAGGTCGCGGAATACGCCGCGAATCCAGACAACACACCTGCTTGGTACGAGAAGATCCACGCCGTCGAGTGGAAGACGGCTCCGCCGATTCAAGTCGGCTCGCAGGTCGCGTTTATCGCGCAGTTCCTGGGCCGCCGCCTTGCGTACACGTACGAGATTCGAGCGCTCGAGCCCGGCCATAGGCTCGTGATGAGCACCGCCGAAGGCCCGTTTCCGATGGAGACGACCTACATGTGGGAAGACGCCCCGAGCGGCGGTACGAAAATGGGGCTCCGCAACCGAGGCGAGCCGGCTGGCTTCTCGACGCTCGCGGCGCCATTGATGGCAAGCGCTATGCGTCGCGCGAATCGCAAGGACCTGCAGGCGCTGAAGCAGATCCTCGAAGCCAGCTAAGGCCGGTCTGACAGCAGAGCGCGTAGATCCGCTTCGGTGAGGATCGGCGTGCCGGCCTTCTCGGCCTTCTTGAGCTTCGACGCGCCCGGCTCCTCGCCGACGATCAGTGCCGTCGTCTTCGCGGAAACGGAGTCCGAGACCTTCGCGCCGCGGCCCTCAAGTGCCGCCGTCGCCGTCTCGCGCGTGTATTCGGTGAGCGTCCCGGTGATCACGAACTGCTGACCGGTGAGCCGGCCCTCGACCGGGCGATCCTCCTCCCCGGTCTCGAAGCGCAGACCGAGGTCGCGCAGCTCCTGCACGAGCGAGCGGTTCTCCGGATCCTTGAACCACTCGGCGATCGACTCGGCGCGGTCGGGGCCGATCCCTTCGCACTCCTCGATCTCGTCGAGGCTCGCGGCGAGCAGACGATCGATGTGGCCGAAGTGCCGCGCCAGGTTCCGCCCCGTTATCCAACCGACATCGGGGATGTTGAGGCCGAAGAGGATGCGCGAGAACGGCTGGCTCTTCGACAGCTCGATCGCGTCAACGATCTTCGCGGCGGAGATCTCGCCGTAGCCTTCGAGCTCGCCGATCCGCTCGGCGCGTAGCCGGTAGAGGTCGGGCATCGAACGAAGCAACCCTAGATCCCACAGCCGCCGCACGAACTGCTCGCCGACGCCCTCGATGTCCATCGCGGCGCTCACCCAGTTGATCAACGTCTCCAGCCCACGCGAAGGACATGCCCGATTCGGGCAGTGGTGCTTGACCTCGCCTTCCGGCTTCACGATCTCGACGCCGCACAGCGGGCAATGGCTCGGCATGCGGAACTCGTGCGTGCCGGGCGCGTGCTCTCCTGCGGCGCCGACGACCTGCGGGATGACATCTCCGGCGCGCTGTACGATCACGCGATCGCCCTCGCGGATGCCCTTGCGGTTGATGTCCTCCTCGTTGTGCAGCGTCGCGCGCGAGACCGTGACGCCGCCGACCTCGACCGGCTCGAGCAGCGCCCACGGGTTGAGCGCGCCCGTTCGGCCGACGCGAACCGCGATCTTCAGGAGCGTCGTCGTCGCGGTCATCGGCGCCCACTTGTACGCGCGTGCCCAACGCGGTCGCTCGTGCAGCGCGCCGAGCCGTCGCTGCTGATCGAACGAGTCGACCTTGATCACGACGCCGTCGATCTCGTAGTCGAGCTCGTCGCGGCCCTGCTCCCAGCCGGCGACGACCGCTGCGACCTCCTCGATCGACTCGACCCGCTCGACGCGCGGGTTCGTGCGGAAGCCGCGCTCTCGCAGCCACTGGAGCATCGCGTAGTGCGCGTCCGGCCCCGTGCCGTCGGTGCGCGCGCCCGCGCCGTAGATCCACACCGACAACGGCCGTTCGGCGGTGATCGCCGGATTGAGCTGACGCAGCGAGCCGGCCGCTGCGTTGCGTGCGTTCGGCGCCTCCTTCTTTCCCGCGGCAGCTTGCGCCTCGTTGAAGCGGCGGAAGCCGGAGCGCGGGAAATAGACCTCGCCGCGCACCTCGAGGAGCGCCGGCGGCCGCTCGTTGCCGACGGCCAGCATACGGAGCGGCACGGCCTCGACCGTGCGCAGGTTCGCGGTCACGTCCTCGCCCCGCATCCCGTCGCCACGCGTCGCGCCACGGACGAACGCGCCGTTCTCGTAGACGAGCGAGATCGCCGAGCCGTCGATCTTCGGCTCGACCACGTATGCAACGGGCTCGTCGGTGCCGAGGCGCTTCCGCACGTCGTCGGCCCACTTCGTGAGCCCGTCGTCGGTCGTCACCTTCTCAAGCGACCCCATCGGCAGGAGATGCGCGACCTTGGTGAAACCCGCTGCTGGCGGCGCGCCGACGCGCTGCGTGGGTGAATCTGGCGTGACGAGCTGCGGGTGTGCGTGCTCGAATGCCTGCAGCTCATCGTAGAGCGCGTCGTAAGCGGAATCCGGGATCTCGGGGTCGTCGAGGACGTGATAGCGGTAGAGGTGGAACTCGATTAAACGGCGCAGCTCGGCGGCCCGAGCAGCTGGGTCAGAGGACATCGAGGAGCTCCTCGGGATGGCGAACGAACGCATCGGGCTCCTCCGCGAGCAAGACCGCGTCTGCGTGAATGCCTCCCCAGCCGACACCAACGGCGAACAGGCCGCCTGCTTTCGCGGCCCGGATATCGAACGGCGAGTCGCCGACGTACGCGGCCTGGCTCGGCTCGGCGCCGAGCTGCTCAAGCGCCGCAAGCAGCGGGTCGGGGTCGGGCTTGTGACGCTCGGTGTCGTCGGAGCCGATGAGCACCTCGCTGACCTCGCGCAGCACAGGGAAGCGGTCAAAGGCGAGCTCGACAGTCGCGCGACGCTTGGCGGTGACGATGCCGACCCGCTGGCCTCGCGCGCGCAGCCGCGGCAGCACATCGAGCATCCCGCCAAATGCCTGGAGCTGGTCGTGGAGCGGCTCGTTGTGAGCGCGGTATACGTCGACAAGCTCGTCGACGCGGTTCGGGTCGAGCTGCTGCATCTGCGCGACGAGCCCCGGTCCGCCGATCAGGGCGCGCACCTGCGCCTCGTCCACCTCGACGCCGAGCACCGAGCGGGCGGCGTGCTGCATGGAGGCGAGGATGATCGGCCCCGAGTCGATCAGCGTGCCATCGAGGTCGAAGAGGACGATCGGAAACCGCATAGGCCGATGGTAGCCAGCTGGTCGCTCAGTATTCGACGTGCTCGAGCGAGAGGCCAAACGGTGGGGCCGTCATCCCCGCATCCGACCGCGCGGCACCATCGAGCAGCTCCGCCAACCCGTCGTCACCGCGCTCGAGCATCGTCCCGACAAGCGTGCGAACCATGTGTCGAAGAAACGAGTCGGCCGTGACCGTGAAATGCAGGTGATCGCCGCGGCGCTCCCACTGCGCGGACGATACCCGCCGGGCGAAGACGTGGTGCTCCGTCTCGGTAGGAGTAAACGCCCGAAAGTCGTGCTCGCCGACCACGAGCGCCGCCGCCGCGACGAGCCGATCGAGATCCAGCGACCACGGCCACCACAGCGCCCGCCGAGCTTCGAGCGCCGACCGCTCACGACGGTTCAGGACGACGTAGCGGTACGAACGAGATCGGGCCGAGTAGCGCGCGTGGAAGTCGTCTGGCGCCGACGCCGCCGAGAGCACCGCGATGTCGGCAGGCAGCACCGTGTTAAGCGCCTCCGCCATGCGCTCCAAGGGCGGCCCACCTTCGACCGTGACGGAGCAGACCTGTCCCGAGGCATGCACGCCGGTATCTGTCCTCCCGGCCGCTGCAAGCTTGCTCCAGCGCGGAAACAGCGCATCGCACGCCTCGCCAACGGCGCCTTCGATCGTGCGCAGCCCCGGCTGGCGCGCCCACCCCTTGAAGCCGGTCCCGTCGTACTCGATGTTCAGCCGCAGCCTCACGAGGTAACCCTAGAACGAGAAAGGCGCCTCTCGGCGCCCTCCTGCAACCTATCCCGCGACGGGTGCGGCCGGATCGTGGTCGACCAGCTCGAGGTAGACCATATCGGCGGCGTCACCGAGCCTCGGGCCGAGCTTGATGATCCGAGTGTAGCCACCGGGGCGATCGGCGAACCGCGGCGCGACCTCGGCGAACAGGTGATGCACGACATCGTTCGTCCGTAGAGCCGCGAGCGCCTGCCGACGCGCGTGCAGGTCGCCTCGCTTGCCGAGAGTGATCAGCTTCTCGGCGTACGGCTTGACCGCCTTGGCCTTAGCCTCGGTCGTCCGAATCCGCCCGTGCGTGAACAGCGCACCCGCAAGGTTCGAGTAGAGCGCCTTGCGGTGCGCCGAATCGCGGCCAAGCTTCTTTCCGGATTTCCCGTGCCTCACAATGTCCTCACTGGGGCAGATCCTCGCCCTTGAGCGTGAGACCGTGCGCAGCGAGCGTCTCGCGAACCTCTTCGACCGACTTGCGACCGAAGTTCGGAATCGCGGCGAGCTCGGCCTCGGACTTCGAGGTGAGGTCACCGATCGTCTCGATGCCGACGCGCTTGAGGCAGTTGTATGAGCGGACGCCGAGCTCGAGCTCCTCGATCGGGAAGTTCTCCATCCCATGCGAGACCGTCGACTCGGACGCCATCTCGGCAGTCATTTCGCCGTAACCCGGGATCGAATCGAGATCGGTGAAGATCGCGAGCTGGCTGATCAGGATGCGCGCGGCCTCGGAGATCGCGTCCTTCGGATCGATCGAGCCGTCCGTCGTGACGTCAAGACGGAGCTTGTCGAAGTCGGTGCGCTGACCGACGCGCGCCGATTCGACCTCATACGCGACGCGACGTACCGGCGAGAAGATCGAGTCGATCGGAATCACACCGATCGAAGTCTCCGGGCCACGGTTCAACTCGGCGGGCGTGTAACCGCGCCCGCGGCCGATCGTCAGCGAGATCTCGAGCTTGCCCTTGTCGGCGAGGTGCGCGATCTCGAGCTCCGGGTTCAGGATCTCGAGGTCGGCTGGCGCCTCGATGTCGGCGGCAGTGACGACGCCGGGACCCTTCTTCGCGATGTGTACCTCGATCTCGGGCGACTCGCCATGCAGCCGGCAGATCAGGTTCTTCAGGTTCAGGATGATGTCGGTGACGTCCTCCCGAACACCCGGGAGCGTCGTGAACTCGTGCGCAACGCCTTCGATCTTGACGGCGGTGACTGCCGCACCCTCGAGGGAGGAGAGCAGCACGCGGCGCAGCGAGTTGCCGAACGTATAGCCGAAGCCGCGGTCGAGCGGCTCGATCTCGAACACACCACGATGCTCATCGCTCTCTTCGGCGACGATCCGCGGCACTTGGAAGTCCATCAAGCTGGAACGGGTAGACAATGCGATCCTTTCTCGATCTTCAGAAGCTGAGCCGAAGCTCGCCTTTACTTACTGTGGAGCCCGACTACTTGCTGTAGAGCTCGACGATGAGTGATTCCTGCACGGGTGTGTCGATCTCGGCCCGCTCCGGCCACTTCAGCACGGTGCCGGAGAGGCCCTCGTGGTCGGCCTGGAGCCACGGCGCGACGGAGGCGGTGAGGTCGGTGGCGTCGCGAACAAGCGACTCGACGGGGCTACCCGCACGAAGCGCGACCACGAAGCCGGGGCGCACACCGAAGCTCGGGATGTTGACCCGGCGGCCGTTGACGTTGAAGTGGCCGTGGCGAACAAGCTGACGCGCCTGGGCGCGCGAGCCTGCGAAACCGAGCCGGTACACGACATTGTCGAGCCGCGTCTCGAGGAGACGCAGCAGGTTCTCGCCGGTCGAGCCGACGCCCCGTGAGGCCCGTTCGAACGTGGTGCGGAACTGCTTCTCGAGCAGACCGTACGTGCGACGCGCCTTCTGCTTCTCGCGCAGCTGGAGTAGGTACTCGCTCTGCTTGATCCGGCCGCGGCCGTGCTCGCCGGGCGGATACGCACGCCGCTCGATCGCGCACTTCTCGGTCAGGCAGCGCTCGCCCTTGAGAAAGAGCTTGACGCCCTCCCGGCGGCACATGCGGCACTTAGGGCCGAGGTCACGAGCCATTAGACGCGCCTCCGCTTCTTCTGCCGTACACCGTTGTGCGCCTGCGGGCTTACGTCGCGCACACCGAGGATCTCGAGCCCGGCGGCCTGGAGCGAGCGGATCGCCGTCTCGCGGCCGGAGCCCGGGCCTTTCACGAACACTTCGACCTTCTGCAAGCCGTGCTCCATTCCTTTGCGCGCGCAGTTGTCGGCGGTCACCTGGGCGGCGAACGGGGTCGACTTGCGCGAGCCCTTGAACCCGGCCGAGCCGGCGGACTCCCACGCGATCACGTTGCCGTCCGTATCGGTGAGCGACACGATCGTGTTGTTGAACGATGTCTTGATGTGCGCCTGGCCGATCGCGACGTTCTTGCGCACGCGCCGGCGGGTGCGACCTCGAGTGGCCGCGGCTTTGCGAGGAGGTGCCATCTACTTGCCTTTCTTCCCGCGGCCGACAGTCTTCTTCGGGCCCTTGCGCGTCCGGGCGTTCGTCTTCGTCCTTTGACCGTTCACCGGCAGGCCGCGCCTATGTCGCAGGCCTCGATAGCAACCGATCTCGGAGAGGCGCTTGATCGCCTGCGAGCGCTCCCGGCGCAGATCGCCTTCGACCTCGAGCGTGTCGATCATCGTCCGGAGCTTCGTTACTTCCTCGTCGGTGAGGTCGCGAATCTTCTCGTTCGGATCGAGGCCGAGGTTCTTGCAGATCTTCTGTGCGGTCGACTGGCCGATCCCGTAGATGTACGTGAGACCGATTTCGAGCCGCTTCTGATTCGGGAGATTGACGCCCGCGATACGTGCCATCTAGTGCTTATCCCTGCCTTTGCTTGTGCCGAGGGTTGGTACAGATGACCATCGTGCGACCGTGCCGTTTGATCACGCGGCACCGCTCACACATCGGCTTGACTGAAGGGCGAACTTTCATCGATTCCCTTTATGTTCGGGCTAATTGAGGTGTTCGGGCTACTTGAGGCGGAACGTGATGCGGCCGCGCGTCAGGTCGTAAGGAGAGAGCTCGACTTTGACTCGATCGCCGGGGAGGATGCGAATGTAGTGCTTGCGCATTTTCCCGGAGATGGTCGCGAGGACGTCGTGCCCGCCGTCAACCTGCACGCGGAACATGGTGCTCGGTAGCGCCTCGACGACCTCGCCTTCGACCTCGATCTTCTCTTCCTTGACGGCCAACTTTCCCTCGCGCAACTCCTACGGTGATCGCATGGACAGAGGTGAAAACGCGTGCGACTTCGGCAAAACAGCCCGTGGCAGCCAAAACAGCCGCTCCGCGGGGTGCTCATCGTAGCAAACCGTGTTCGATTTCCTTGGGCAAGCCGACTCTCGGTGTCAGGATGCGCGGACCAGACTCGGTGACCGCCACCGTGTGTTCAAAATGGACGGCGGTCGAGCCATCGTCGGTGAAGATCGTCCAGCCGTCGTCTGCGATGTGAACCTCCGGCTTGCCGGCCGCAATCATCGGCTCGATCGCGATTGTCATCCCTTCCGAAAGTCGCGGGCCGCGACCAGGCATACCGAAGTTCGGGACGTGCGGATCCTCGTGGTAGTGGCGACCGACGCCGTGGCCGACGAGGCTGCGCACGACTGAGAATCCCGCCGCTTCGACGATGAGCTGCACCGCGTTGGACACATCACCGACGCGGTTCCCGACGTGCGCCTTCCCGATGCCGGCGGCGAGCGCCTGGCGTCCCACCTCGAGCAGCCGCTCGACCTTGCTGTCGACGGCTCCCACGGCGAAGGTGAACGCGCTGTCCGCAATGAAGCCGTCGAGCGTGACTCCGACGTCGATCGTGATCACATCGCCGTCCTCGACCAGGTGACTGCCAGGGATGCCGTGGACAACGACATCATTCGGCGAGATGCAGATCTCGGACGGATAGCCGTTGTAGCCCTTCGAGGTCGAGACCGCGCCTTGCGAGCGAATGAACTCACCGGCGATCGAGTCGAGCTCGCCCGTTGTGATCCCTGGCCGCAGGTGGTCGGCGACGTGCGCGATCGTCGCCGCGGAGATCGCACCGGCGCGCGCCATGGTTTCGATCTCGGCGGGGGTCTTGCGGATGATCACGGTTTCAACGCCTTGAGAATCTGGTCGGACACATCGTCAACGGAAAGTTCCGCGCAGAGCGGGATGAGAATCCCGGCGGCGCGATAGCGGCCGACGACGGGCTCGGTCTGCTCGTGGTAGATCGCGAGCCGACGCGCGAGGATGTCGGGCGTGTCGTCGGAGCGCCCCTCGGCCGCCGCCCTGCCGCGCATCCGCTCGGCGGCGAGCTCGTCGGAGACATCGAAGAAGAGCACCTGGTCGATACCGCGCCCGATGCTGGCAAGCATCTCGTCGAGCGCCTCGGCCTGCTCGAGGGTCCTCGGGAAGCCGTCGAGCACGAAGCCGCGCAGCGCGTCTTCCTCTCCCAGCCGGTCGCGGATCAGCGCGATCGTCAGTTCGTCGGGAACGAGCTCGCCCGATGCGAGGATCGGCGCAACCTCATTGCCGAGCGGGGTGCGAGCGACGATCGCAGCGCGGAACATGTCACCGGTCGACACGTGCGGAATGCCGTGCACGTCCGAGATGCGCTTGGCCTGCGTGCCTTTACCTGACCCTTGAGGCCCGAGGACGAGGAGATTCACGAGGAGGCCCGCTTGTGCTGAAGTAGCCGACCGCCGGCTACTTCAGGAAGCCTTCGTAGTTGCGCATCATCATCTGCGACTCCATCTGACGCATGGTGTCGAGCGCAACACCGACGGCGATCAGCACCGACGTGCCGCCGAGCGCGCGCCCTGTCGCCTGCGAGAAGCCGCCGTACGTGATGAAGAGGCTCGGCAACACCGCAACCGCCGCGAGGAACAGCGCCCCGGGGAACGTCAGGCGGCTCAGGACGCGGTCGAGGTACTGCGCCGTCGGCGGGCCCGGCCGGATACCCGGGATGTAGCCGCCGTACTTGCGAAGGTTGTCGGCTTGGTCGACCGGGTTGAACTGGACCGCCGTGTAGAAGTACGTGAAGACGATGATCATGATCGCCTCGACCAGCAGGTAGGTGAGGCTGTTCGGCTGGAAGTGGTTGTTCACAAAGTTCTTCGAGGCCGGGAGGTACAGGGCGATCGTCTGCGGGAACGCGAGCACGGCGGCGGCGAAGATCACCGGGATGACACCGGCCATGTTGACGCGGAGCGGCAGGTAGGTCGCACCGCCCGAGGTCATGCGCCGCCCGACCATTCGCTTCGCGTATTGGATGGGGATCCGGCGCTGCCCTTCCTGCACGAAGACGACCGCCGCGACGACGGCGAGCGCGATCAGTGGGAAGAAGATCCGCTCGGTCGGGCCGCCGTTGTACCAGGCGCTGATCCCTACTGGAGCACTCGTCAGAATTGAGGCGAAGATCAGGATCGAGATGCCGTTGCCGACGCCGCGCTTCGTGATTTGCTCACCGATCCACATCAGCAGCGTCGTCCCAGCTGTGAGTGTCACGACAAGCAGCACGAGCCGGCCCGCGCTCGCCTGCAACAACGGCTGACCATCCGTGCCTTTCTGACTATGGAACAAGATCGAATAGCCGAGCGCCTGCGCAGCCGCGAGCGCAACCGTCAGGTAGCGCGTGTACTGGTTGATCTTGGCGTACCCGGCCTCGCCTTCCTTCTGCAGCTCGCCGAGCTTCGGGATGACGACGGTCAGGAGCTGCAGGATGATCGACGCCGTGACGTACGGCATGATCCCGAGCGCAAACAGCGAGAAGCGCGAGAGCGCTCCGCCGGAGAAGAGGTTGAGGATGCCCAGGAGGCTGCTACCACCCGACCCGTGAAAGAAGCCGCTGATCGCCGTCGAGTTAATACCCGGCGAGGGCAGCCACGAACCGAGGCGGTACGCACCGAGCGCGAGCCCGGTGAAGAGCACGCGGCGCCGTAGCTCGGGGACGCGCCAGGCGTTCGCGAGCCACGACAGCATGATTACTCTGCCGCCTCCGTTGTCTCCTCCGCCACGGGCTCGTCAGCCGCGGGCGCTTCGTCGACGACTGCTGCGTCAGCAGCCGTCTCCGGCTCGTCGTCGGGCTCGGCCTTGGCGACCGGCTTCGCCTTGTGTTTCTTCGCCTTCTTCACGACCGGCTCGCCGCGCAGCCAGGTGATCGAGCCGCCGGCCGCTTCGATTTTCTCGCGCGCTGTCTTCGAGAAGCCGTGCGCGGTGACCGAGAGCTTTTTCGTCAGCTCGCCCGAGGCGAGAATCTTGATGTCGATCTTGGTGTTCTTCAGCAGGCCGACCGCGACGAGCGCATCGGGCGTCACCTCAGAGCCAGCTTCGAAACGGGCCTCGAGGTCGCGCAGGTTGACAGGCTGGGTGTAGGTGCGGAACGGGCCGATCGGCATCGCGTCGGCGGACGTGTTGCCGCGGAGCTTCGGCAGCCGCATGTCGATCGGCATCTGACCGCCCTCGAAACCGGCCGGCATCTTGTGCGAGCCTGCGCGTGACTTCTGGCCTTTCAGGCCACGGCCTGAGTAGCGGCCCTTGCCGGAGCCCATGCCGCGCCCAACCCGCTTGCGCGCCTTCTGCGGCTGCGCGGGCTTCAGGTTGGAGAGATTCAGCTCGTCGCTCATGCGCTGCTCTTCTCCGCTTCGGCGCCGGCCAAGCCGGCACCTGCGCTCTTGCGCGGCTCCGTCGAGCCTACGCCGCGAGGCCCTTCGACACGTACGAGGTGCTTCACGTGCCGGAGCATGCCGGCAAGTGACGGCGAGTCGGTGTGCTCGACGGTGCGGCCGATCTTGCCGAGGCCGAGCGCGCGCAACGTCCCTTCGTGCGCTTTGCTCTGGCCGACGGTGCCGCGAACCTGCGTGATAGTGACCTTGCTCACGCGGGAACCTCGACTTCAGCCGCTTCGACCGGCTCGACAACCGCCGCTGCCGCCAACGCCGCGGCTTTGGCGGCAGCACGCGTCGCGGCCGAAACCGGCAACACCTGGCTGATCGTCAGGCCGCGGCTACGAGCGACATCTTCCGGCCGACGAAGGTTCTTGAGCCCGTCGACGGTGGCTTTCGCCATGTTGATCGGGTTCGTCGTGCCGAGGCTCTTCGCGAGCACGTCGCGGATGCCGGCGAGCTCGAGCACGGCGCGGACGCCACCGCCCGCGATGACGCCTGTTCCCTCACTGGCCGGGCGCAGGAAGACGCGCGCCGCGTCGAACTTGCCGAGGATCTCGTGCGTGATCGTTGTGCCGTGCTTCGGCACCGAAAACAGGTTCTTCTTCGCGTCGTCGACCGCCTTCGAGATGGCGAGCGGGACTTCCCGCGCCTTCCCGTAGCCGACGCCTACGCGGTCGACCTCATCGCCCACGACGACAAGCGCGGTGAACGAGAACCGCCTACCGCCCTTGACGACTTTGGCGACGCGGTTGATCTCGATCACGCGCTCTTTCAGCTCGCGCGCGTCGGAATATTCGGTACCGCTCAAAACTGGAGCCCTCCCTCGCGCGCGCCGTCGGCGAGCGCTTTGACGCGTCCGTGGTAAAGGTAGCCGCCGCGGTCGAACACGCAGCGCTCGACGCCCGCCTTCTTGCCGGCCGCCGCAAGCGCCTTGCCAACCTCGCTCGCCTGGTCGATCTTCGGGCCGGAGAACGACTTCAGCGTCAGCCAGCTCGCAGCGGCGAGCGTCTTGCCGGCGTCGTCGTCGATCAGCTGCGCGACGATGCCGCGGTTCGAGCGGAACACCGCGAGGCGCGGCCGCTCGGCCGTCCCGGCGACCTTGCCGCGAACCCGGCGATGACGACGCTTGCGCGCCTCGCTGGTTGAAAGCTTGCTCATCGGTCTCCTCCAATACAGATCGTGCGCGCTGGCCGCGAAAAGCAAGGCAGGCTAGGACGCAGGGAGCATTCGTAGCCGGCGGCTACGGGTGCGACCGAGGACGACGCATGGCGCCGCTTTACAGCGAGCCAGCGCGTGCGAGATGTGTTGGAGGCGACCGGCATTAGGCTCGTTTACCGACCTTCCTGCGGACGACTTCGTCGCGATACCTGATCCCCTTGCCCTTGTACGGCTCGGGCGGTCTCACCTTGCGAATCTCTGCGGCAGTCTGGCCGACCGCCTGTTTGTCGATGCCCCTCACGATGATCTGCGTCGGCACCGGTACCTCGAACGAGATCCCCGGCCGCGGCACGATCGGCACGGAATGCGAGTAGCCGACGGCGAGCTCGAGATCGTTCCCTTTGAGGACCGCGCGATAGCCGACGCCCTGGATCTCGAGGTGGCGCTCGTAGCCCTTCGTGACGCCTTCGACCATGTTCGAGATCAGTGTCCGCGTCAGCCCGTGGAGCGAGCGATCGGTTCCCCGGTCAGTCGGTCGCGTGACCGTGAGGACGCCTTCCTCCTGGTCGATCTGCATCCGGATCGGCACGACCTGCTCGAGCTCACCGAGCGGCCCCGCAACCTTCACGCGGCCAGGGTGCAACTCGACGGTCACGCCAGCGGGTACCTCGATGGGGCGTCTTCCGATTCGACTCATCGTTACCAGACGAAGGCGATCACTTCGCCGCCAACGCCGCGCTCGGCGGCTTGGCGGCCGGTGATGATGCCGGTCGAGGTCGACAGAATGGATGTCCCGAGGCCGCCAAGCACGCGCGGCAGCCGATCCTTGCTCGCGTAGATGCGCCGGCCGGGCTTCGAGATCCGCTTCAGGTCGGTGAGCACGCGTTTGCGGCCCTTGTCGAACTTCAGCTCGATCACGAGGGTGTTGAACGGCGTGCCTTCGACGACGCGGAAGTCCTTGATGTAGCCCTCGGCCTTGAGGACGCGCGCGATCTCCTGCTTCATGCGCGAGGAGGGCATTTCGGCGCGATCATGCATCGCCTTGTTGGCGTTGCGGATGCGCGTGAGCATGTCTGCAATCGGATCAGTCAGCATCTCTCGCTCCTACCAGCTCGACTTCGTCATGCCGGGAATGGCGCCTTCATGCGCCAGCTGGCGCAGGCAGATGCGGCAAAGGCCGAACTTCTTGAAGACCGCACGCGGCCGCCCACACTTGTTGCAGCGCGAGTACTTCTGCGTCTTGTACTTCGGTGTCTTTGCCTGCTTGGCGATGAGCGATTTCTTAGCCACTTACCTTTCCCTTCCCTCGGCGGCGAAAGGCAGACCGAACGCGCGCAAAAGCGCTGCTGCGTGCTCGTCCGTCTCCGCCGTGGTCGTGATCGCAATGTCCAGGCCCCGGATCGACTGGACGCTGTCGTAATCGATCTCCGGGAAGATGATCTGCTCCTTGATGCCGAGCGAGTAGTTGCCGCGCCCGTCGAACGAGGTCGGGTCGAGCCCACGGAAGTCGCGAATCCGCGGTAGCGCGATCGACACGAGGCGGTCGAGGAACTCGTACATCCGTGCGCCGCGCAACGTCACGCGCGTGCCGACAGACATGCCTTCGCGCAGCTTGAAGCTCGCGATCGACTTCCGCGCCTTGCGCAGCTGCGCGCGCTGGCCGGCGATCGTCGACAGCTCGTCCATCGCACTGTCCATAGCCTTCGCGTCGGTCTTGGCCTCGCCGACGCCCATGTTCAGCGTGATTTTCGAGATCCGCGGCACCTGCATGATCGAGTCGAGCTGCAACGAGCCCATGAGCGCCGGACGGATGTCGTCCTCGTAGCGCTGCTTCAGGCGCGGCGTATACGTCTCCGTGGTGCTCATTTGTCGATCTCCTGGCCGCAGCCCTCGCGCTTGCAGACGCGCACGCGAACGAGCTCGCCCTTGATGTCTTTCTCGTGGACGCCGACGCGCGTCGGGTTCTTGCAGACCGGGCAGACGACCATCACGTTCGAGACGTCCACGGGCGCCGCCTTCTCGAGGATCCCGCCCGGCGCGACCTGTGCGCCGCCCATGCGGGACGAGTCCTTGATCGGGCGCGGCCGCTGATGGCGCTTCACGATGTTCAGGTTTTCGACAATGACGCGGCGCTCGGTCGGGCGCGCCTCGATGACGCGGCCCTGCTTGCCACGATCCTTGCCCGAGAGGATCTGCACCAGATCCCCCTTCTTCACTCGCATCGATGTCGCCATGTTCTAGAGCACCATTCCTTAGAGAACTTCGGGTGCGAGGGAGACGATCTTCATGAAGTTCCGCTCGCGCAGCTCGCGCGCGACCGGCCCGAAGATGCGTGTCCCACGCGGGTTGTTCTGACTGTCGATGATGACGGCCGCGTTCTCGTCGAAGCCGATTAGCGTGCCGTCCTCGCGACCGTAGGGTTTCTTCGTCCGGACGACGACCGCTTTCACGACCTCGCCCTTCTTGACCGCACCCTGCGGCGTCGCGGACTTCACGGTAGCAACGATGATGTCGCCGACGCGCGCGTAGCGGCGATGGTGGCCGCCCAACACACGGATGCACAGAATCTCCCGCGCACCGGTGTTGTCCGCGACCTTCAGACGGCTTTCCTGCTGAATCACTGTTTCGCCTCCACTACTTCGCAGCCTCGACGATCTCGGCAAGCCGCCAGCGCTTCGTCTTCGACAGCGGCCTGGTCTCGACGATGCGAACAACGTCACCGACCTTCGCCGCATTGCTCTCGTCGTGCACATGGAACGTGTTTGAGCGCCGAACCACCTTCTTGTACTTCCGGTGCGCCTTGATCGTGTCGACCTTGACGACGATCGTCTTCTCCATCGCGTCCGAGATCACCTTGCCCTGACGCTCCTGGCTACGGCCGCGCTCGTGCTCGGGCTTCTCGAGCCGGACGATCGGCTTGCGCGTCTCCGGCTTCACGCGAACAACACGACCCTTCGTTGGGCGCTCGCCGCGTGGCAGTCGCTTCTTCTTAACCTTCGGGCCCGACTGCGGAGCTGGTGCTGCCGGTTCTGCTGCTGCGGCTGGCGCTTCGGCTGCTACCGGCGCCTCGGCTGCGGGCTTCTCAACGACGGGCTCGGGCTCGACCTCGGCAACCGGCGCCGCCTCGGCAACGTCTTCGACAGCCACTTCCGGCTCGGCAGCCACAACCTCGACGACGGGCGCCTCTGCCGGCTCCTCGGCAACCTCGGCGGCAGGCTCTTCAACAACGGCGGGCTCATCGGCAACGACCTCGGCTACGGGCTCCTCAACGGCGGGCTCCGCAACCGGCTCCTCGGCGACGACCTCAGCCACAGGCTCCTCAATCGGGGCCTGCTCGACGATTGGCTCGACGACTGGCTCCTCCGCCACGATTTCCTCCGCGGCAGGCTCCTCGGCAGCGACAGCGTCAACCGGGGTCTTGTCTTCAGTTGGTTTCTTCTTCTTCTCGGCCATCTAGCTCTTCCCCAGTCGTTCCCGTTCGTTTTTCACGGTCAAGATGCGGGCGATCTCGCGCTTCGCGAGTCGCAGCCGTGCACTGTCCTCGAGCGCGCCCGTCGCGGACTGGAAGCGGAGATTGAAGAGCTCCCTGCGGGTCTCCGTCATCTTCCCGTCCAGCTCGTCGTCGGTCATGTCGCGCAGCTCCCTAGCTCTCAAAGAGATCACCGTCCCGCCGCACGAATTTTGTCTTGATCGGCAGCTTCTGGCTCGCGAGCCGAAGCGCGTCCTTCGCGAGCTCCTCCGGTACGCCGGCGAGCTCGAACATCACCCGACCCGGCTTGACGACGGCGACCCAGCCCTCGGGCGAGCCCTTGCCGGAGCCCATTCGCGTCTCGGCGGGCTTCTTCGTGAAGGGCTTGTCCGGGAAGATGTTGATCCAGACCTTGCCGCCGCGCTTGATCTTCCGGGTCATCGCAATACGGGCAGCCTCGATCTGGCGGTTGGTGATCCAGCCGTCCTCGAGCGCCTTGATCCCGTAGTCGCCGAATTGGACGGTTGTCTGACCGCGAGACAGGCCGTCGCGGCGCCCACGGAACTGCTTGCGGTGCTTGACCTTGCGTGGCAGCAGCATCAGGCGTCGCTCCCCGCTTCAGGGGTTTCCTGAACGGGCGGATTCACCGTGGGCTCGTCGGTCGTAGGTTCAACAGGAGATGCCGCTTGCATCTCGGGCCGTGGACCGCGTCCACGACCGCCGCCAGCACCGGGACGACCGCCACCCGAACTACCTGGGCCACCTGGGCCGCCAGCACCACCGGGACGACCGCCGCCGGGAGCACCGCCACCGGGACGCCTACGGCGCTGCACGAGGCCGAGGCCTTCGCGATCCTGAGCACGACCGCGGCCGCTCTCGCGCGACGCGCCGAGCCCCTCGGTCGCGCCACCGCGTTTGCGGCGTGCCTGATCCTGGTCGCCGAGGCGCGTGTCCTTCGTGGTCACGCCCTCGAAGCCCTCCGGCATGATCTCGCCCTTGTTGACCCACACCTTGACGCCGATTCGGCCGAACGTCGTCTTCGCCTCAGCGAATCCGTAGTCGATGTCGGCGCGGATCGTGTGCAGCGGGACGCGACCCTCGGTGTAGCGCTCGCTCCGGCTCATTTCGCCGCCGCCGAGCCGCCCACCGCACTGAATCTTGATCCCCTGAGCACCTGACCGCATCGCCGATGCGAGCGACCTCTTCATCGCGCGCCTGAACGAGACACGGTTCTGCAGCTGCTCGGCGATCGACTGCGCAACGAGCTGCGCGTCGAGCTCCGGCCGCTTGATCTCGTTGATGTTGATATGGACGTTCTTGCCCGTGATCGAATGCAGCTCCTTGCGGAGCGCGTCCACTTCGACGCCCGACTTGCCGATCACGATGCCCGGGCGGGCCGTGTAGATGTCGACCGTGATCCGCTGCTTATCCTTGCGGATCAGGATGTCGGACAGTCCCGCGTGCGAAAGCTTGCTGCGGATGTGCGCGCGGATCTTGATGTCCTCGAGGATGTACGCGGGGAACTCCTTCTTCCCGACGTACCAGTTCGACTTCCAGTCGTGGATGACGCCGACGCGGAAACCGCCGGGATGCACTTTCTGGCCCATCAGGCAACCGCCTCCTTCTTCTTCGCAGGTAAACGGCGCCTTGATTTCGGCTGGGTCTCAGTTGTCGGCTCCCGCCCAGATGTGCTCTGCGCCGCAGCCGGCGCGTCTGTCGCCTGCTTGCGCGGGCGCTTCGCGGTGTCAGCCTCGCGAACGATGAGCGTGATGTGGCACGAGCGCTTGCGGATCCGGTTGACGCGGCCACGCGCGCGGGCACGCCAACGCTTCAGCGTTGGGCCCTCGTCTGCATACGCCGCTTCGAGCACGAGATTCGCGCCGTCGAGACCGTGATTCGCTTCCGCGTTCGCGACTGCTGAAGCGAGAACCTTCTCGATGTCACGCGCCGCCACCCGCGGGGTGAACGCGAGGATCGTCCGTGCCTCAGGCACGGAGCGGCCGCGGATGTGGTCGAGCACGACCCGCGCCTTGCGGGCCGAGATGCCGACGTACTTCGCCTCGGCGCGAACGGTGATCTTCCCTGTCGCAGCCATTAACGCTTCTTCACTTGCGTTTGCTTATCGCCGGCATGGCCACGGAACGTGCGGGTCGGCGCGAACTCGCCGAGCTTGTGCCCGACCATCTGCTCGCTGACGAACACCGGCACATGCTTGCGGCCGTCGTGCACCGCGATCGTGTGCCCGACCATCTCCGGGAAGACGGTCGACGAGCGCGACCAGGTGCGGATCATCCGCTTCTCATTGATGGCGTTCATCGCCTCGATCCGGCCCAGAAGCCGCTCCTCGACGAAAGGCCCTTTCTTGGACGACCTGCTCATTTAGCGCCTCTCCTTGCCGCGGCGACGGCCGCGCACGATCAACTTGTCGGATTGCTTGTGCTTGCGGCGGGTGCGCTTGCCGAGCGTCGGCACGCCCCATGGGGTGACCGGATGCCGGCCGCCCTTCGACTTGCCCTCGCCGCCGCCGTGCGGGTGGTCGACCGGGTTCATCGCGGAGCCGCGAACAGACGGGCGCTTGCCGAGCCAGCGGCTGCGTCCGGCCTTGCCGCTCTGCGTGTTCGCGTGATCGGAGTTGCCGACCTGGCCCACGGTTGCACGGCAGGTGAGAAGGACGCGGCGCATCTCGCCCGAGGGCAGACGCAGGACGCCGTAGTCGCCGTCCTTGGCCACGAGCTGGACGCCCGTCCCGGCCGATCGCGCCATCTTCGCGCCCTGACCCGGCTGCAGCTCGACGTTGTGGACGAGCGTGCCGGTGGGGATGTTGTCGAGCGGCAGCGCATTGCCTGGCTTGATGTCGGCGGTCGGCCCCGACTCGACGGTCGCTCCGACCTTCAGCCCCGCGGGCGCAACAATGTAGGCCTTTGCGCCGTCGGCGTAGTGGAGCAATGCGATGCGTGCCGACCGGTTCGGGTCGTACTCGATCGTCGCGACCTTCGCCGGCACCCCATCCTTGCGGCGCTTGAAGTCGACGATGCGGTACTGGCGCTTGTGGCCACCGCCCTGGTGGCGCGTCGTGATTCGCCCGTTGTTGTTGCGCCCGCCGGTCTTCTTCAGCGGCTCGACCAGCGACTTCTCCGGGGTCGTCTTGGTGACCTCCTCGAAGGTCGAGATCGCCATGAAGCGGCGGCCCGGGCTTGTCGGCTTGAACTTTTTGATCGCCATGACTAAACCTGCGCTCCTTGGAAGATCTCGATGCTGTTGCCCTCGCGGAGCTGGACGATTGCTTTCTTCCAGCCCGGGCGGGTGCCCTTGATCGCGCCGCGCCGCTTCGGCTTCGCTTGCACCTTGACGATGTTCACGGCCTGCACTTTGACCTCAAAGAGCTGCTCGACAGCCTGCCGGACCTGCGTCTTGTGCGCGTCCTGATGAACGCGGAAGGTGTACTTCCTCTCAGCCAGCTGGGTGTAGCTCTTCTCCGACACCACGGGCCCAAGCAAGATCTCGTTCAGATGGAGACTCACTGGGCTCTCGCTTCCACGAGCGGAAGAGCAGCCTCGGTGAAGAGCAGCGCGCGCGCCCAAACAACCGACGCGACCTCGAGCTCGGATGGGACGGTGACGAGCACGCGCTCGAGGTTGCGAAAGGACTTGATCAGCCCGACTTCGTCCTCGTTCGCGACGATGACGAGCGGCAGAGCCTGGCCCCATCCGTCAACGAGTGCTTTCGCCTGCTTCGTCGACGGGATCGCGAAGGTCGTGCCGTCAACGAGTGCGATCGTCCCGTTCTCGGCGTGATGCGAGAGAGCTCCACGAAGGGCTGCGCGGCGCGCCTTGCGGTTGACCTTGACATCGAAGCTCCGCATTCCCGGCGCGAACACGACGCCGCCGCCGGTGAATTGCGGCGCGCGCGTCGTGCCCTGGCGCGCCCGACCGGTTCCCTTCTGCGCCCATGGCTTCGCGCGACCGCCGGAGACGAGGCCGCGTGTCTTGGCCCCACGTGTTCCCGCACGCCGGGCGTTCAGCTCGGCGCGGACCGTCTCGTGGAGCAGGTGTCGCGGCACGTCCGCCGCAAAGATCTCCTCCGAGAGCGCGACGTGCTTCGCGGCGCCGCCGAGCACAGCTGCTTTCGGCGCGGCCATCAGGCATCCACCGCCTTCGCGTTGACACAACGGATCTCGACTAGGCCGCTCTTCGGCCCCGGGATCGAGCCCTTCACGAGCAGCAGGTTGCGCTCGATATCGACCTCGTGGATCACGAGCCCAAGCTGCGTGATGCGCTTGCCGCCCATCCGACCGGCCATCTTCTGCCCCTTGAACACGCGGGACGGCGTGGCCGACGCGCCGATCGAGCCTGGCGCGCGGACGTTGTGCGAGCCGTGCGAGACCGGGCCACGCTTGAAGTTGTGGCGCTTGATCGTGCCCTGGAAGCCTTTGCCGATCGAGATCCCAGCGATCTTGACCTTGTCACCCGGCACGAACGACTCGACGGTGACCGTTTCGCCGACTGCCAGCGCGCTCTCGCCACGGAACTCGGCGAGATGGCGGTGCGCATCGACGCCCGCCTTCTTGAGATGGCCGATCTCGCCCTTGGTGATCTTGCGCTCGGCGACCGGCTCGAAGGCGAGCTGGACGGCGTCGTAGCCGTCGGCTGCGGTCGTTCGTACCTGTGTCACCGGGCACGGCCCGGCCTCGATCACGGTGACGGGCGTGACACGACCCGACTCCTGATCGAAGATCTGGGTCATGCCGAGCTTCCTGCCGAGAATGCCCTTCATCACTGGCCTCCAGCCGAACAGCTCGTGCTCTCGGACGGCGAAAAGCGAGCAGCGCTAGGACGCAGGGAGCGTTCGTAGCTGGAAGCTATGGACGCGACCGAGGACAACGCGATGCGACGCTTTGCAGCCGCGACGAGAGCGTGAGATGTGAGGTTGGCGGGCATAACTAGAGCTTGATCTCGATGTCGACGCCAGCAGGGAGATCGAGGCGCATCAGCGAATCGACCGTTTTCGGGGTGGGGCTATGGATGTCGATCAGGCGCTTGTGCGTGCGCACCTCGAAATGCTCCCGCGAGTCCTTGTCCTTGAACGGGCTTCGGATCACGCAGTAGACGTTCCTCTCGGTGGGCAGGGGCACGGGGCCGGTGATCGTCGCACCGGTCCGCTGCGCGGTCTCGACGATCTGAGACGCGGAGCGGTCGACCTGTTGATGGTCGTAGCCCTTGAGCCGGATACGGATTTTCTGTTGCGCCACGATCTCTCCCGTCTCGGCTTCGCTACTTGATGATCTCGGTTGTGACGCCGGCACCGACGGTGCGGCCGCCTTCGCGAACGGTGAAGCGCTGACCCGGATCCATGGCGATCGGCTGAATCAGCTCGATCTCCATCTCCGTGTTGTCACCCGGGATGACCATCTCCTGGCCGTCCGGGAGCTTGATCGAGCCCGTCACGTCCGTCGTGCGGAAGTAAAACTGCGGCCGGTAGCCGTTGAAGAACGGCGTGTGGCGGCCACCTTCGTCCTTCGAGAGCACGTAGACCTCGGCCTTGAAGTGCGTGTGCGGCGTGATCGAGCCGGGTTTAGCGAGCACCTGACCACGCTCGACATCCTCGCGCTTGATGCCGCGGAGGAGTGCGCCAGCATTGTCGCCAGCCTGCGCGTAGTCGAGCGTCTTCAGGAACATCTCGAGTCCGGTGACCGTCGTCTTCTCGGTCTTCTCGTGGATGCCGACGATCTCGACTTCCTCGCCGACCTTCAGCTGGCCCTGCTCGATGCGGCCGGTCACGACGGTGCCGCGGCCGGTGATCGTGAACACGTCCTCGATCGGCATCAGGAACGGCTTCTCGACGTCGCGGATCGGTTCCGGGATGTAGGAGTCCACAGCGGCCATCAGCTCGAGGATCTTCGCCGTCCACTCCGGGTCGCCCTCGAGCGCCTTCAGCGCCGAGACCTGGATCACCGGGATGTCGTCGCCGGGGAAGTCGTACTTCGAGAGCAGCTCACGGACTTCCATCTCAACAAGCTCGAGCAGCTCCGGATCGTCGACCATGTCGGCCTTGTTGAGCGCGACGACCATGGCGGGAACGTCGACCTGGCGGGCGAGCAGGATGTGCTCGCGGGTTTGCGGCATCGGGCCATCTGCAGCCGAGACCACGAGGATGGCGCCGTCCATCTGGGCGGCACCCGTGATCATGTTCTTGATGTAGTCCGCGTGCCCCGGGCAGTCGACGTGCGCGTAGTGGCGGTTGAGGGTCTCGTACTCGACATGCGCGGTGTTGATCGTGATGCCGCGTTGACGCTCCTCGGGAGCGGCGTCGATCGATGCGAAGTCACGCACCGTTGTGCCGGTACCGGACTCGGCGAGCACTTTCGTGATCGCCGCGGTGAGCGTGGTCTTGCCGTGGTCGATGTGACCGATGGTGCCGACGTTGACGTGCGGCTTGTTCCGGTCGAACTTCTGCTTGGCCATGCTGTCTCCGGTCTCCCTTCCTACGAACCTGTATGCGAGTCGACGATGTCGCTCGCAATCGACTGCGGGACGTCCTCGTAGCGGTCGAACTGCATCGTGAAAGTGGCGCGACCTTGGCTCATGGAGCGCAGGTCGGTTGCGTATCCGAACATCTCTGCGAGCGGGACGCTCGCCTTGACTGCCTGCGAGTTCCCGATCGGCTCGAGGTGCTCGACGCGACCTCGGCGGCTCGACAGGTTACCCATAACGTCGCCGAGGTAGTCCTCGGGTGTGACGACCTCGACGGCCATGACCGGCTCGAGGAGCTTCGGCTTGGACCGTCGCATCGCTTCCTTGAAGGCCATCGAGCCGGCGATCTTGAAGGCGCGTTCGCTCGAGTCGACGTCGTGGTAGCTGCCGTCGGTGAGCTCGATCTTGATGTCCACGACCGGGTAGCCGGCGAGGATGCCGGAGTTCATCGCCTCGCGAATGCCTTCGTCGACGGGCTTGATGTACTCCTTCGGGATCTTGCCGCCGACGATCTTGTCGACGAACTCGTATCCCACGCCCGGCTCCTGGGGCAGCAGGTTGATCGTGACGTCGCCGTACTGGCCCGAGCCGCCGGTCTGACGCACGAACTTGCCCTGCACCTTCTCGACGGTCTTGCCGGCAGTCTCGCGGTACGCGACCTGCGGGCGACCGACGTTCGCATCGACTTTGAACTCGCGCATCAGGCGGTCGACGATGATCTCGAGGTGCAGCTCGCCCATGCCGGCGATCAGCGTCTGCGCCGTCTCCTCGTCGGTCATCACGCGGAAGGTCGGATCCTCCTCAGCGAGCCGCTGGAGGCCCTGCGAAAGCTTGTCCTGGTCGCCCTTCGTCTTCGGCTCGATCGCGACCGAGATCACCGGCTCCGGGAACGTCATCGACTCGAGAATGATCGGCGCACTCTCGATTGCGAGCGTATCGCCGGTCGTCGACTGCTTGAGGCCGACGGCTGCGGCGATGTCGCCAGCGCTAATCTCGTCGCGCTCCTCGCGGTGGTTCGCGTGCATCTGGAGGATGCGACCGAGGCGCTCGGTCTTGCCGTTCGTCGTGTTCATCACGCGATCGCCGGCCTTGACGGTGCCGGAGTAGACGCGGAAGTAGGTGAGCTTGCCGACGAACGGGTCGGACATCACCTTGAAGACAAGGGCCGAGAACGGCGCGTCAGGTGAAGCCTCGCGCGTTGTCTCGGTGTCCTTCCTGGGGTCGATGCCCTGGATCGGCGGGACATCGAGCGGGCTCGGCAGATACTCGACGACACCGTCGAGCAGCGGCTGCACGCCTTTGTTCTTGAACGCCGACCCGAGCAGAACCGGTGTGATCGCGTCGGCGAGCGTTCCGGTGCGGAGCGCGCGGCGGATCATCTCGGGCGTGACAGAGCCCTCGTCCTCGAGGTAGGTCTCGGTCAACTCGTCGTCGAACTCGGCGATAGCGTCGATCAATGCGTGGTGGTACTCCTCGGCCTGCTCGCGAAGCTCGGCCGGGATCTCGCCAATGTCCATCTTCGTACCGAGGTCGTCCGACCACGTAATGGCGTTCATCTCGACAAGATCGATGATCCCGACGTGATGCTCCTCCTGGCCAATCGGCAGCTGCACCGGGACGGCGCGCGCGCCGAGCCGGTCGCGTATCGACTGGACGGCGGCGAAGAAATCCGCGCCGGTGCGATCCATCTTGTTGATAAACGCGATCCGCGGGACGTTGTAGCGGTCGGCCTGGCGCCAGACGGTCTCGGACTGCGGCTGAACCCCTGCAACGGAGTCGAAAACGGCGACAGCGCCGTCGAGCACGCGGAGGCTCCGCTCGACCTCCATCGTAAAGTCCACGTGCCCGGGCGTATCGATAATGTTGATCCGATAGTCCTTCCACGACGCGGTCGTGGCGGCAGACGTGATCGTGATCCCCCGCTCCTGCTCCTGCGCCATCCAGTCCATCGTGGCGGCGCCCTCGTGCACCTCGCCCAGCTTGTGGGTGCGGCCGGTGTAGTAGAGGATCCGCTCCGTCGTCGTGGTCTTGCCGGCGTCGATGTGCGCCATGATCCCGATATTGCGGACGCGGTCCAGTCCAATGCCCATGGTGGCGGTGCTCATCTCTCGTTACCAGCGGTAATGGGCGAAGGCCTTATTGGCCTGTGCCATCCGGTACTGGTCGTCTTTCCGTTTGAATGCCCCGCCCTGCTGATTGATCGCGTCGAGCAGCTCACCCGCGAGCTTGGCCGGCATGCCCTTCTCGCGGCGCTCGCGTGCGTACTGCACGAGCCAGCGGATCGCGAGGGTGCGCGCGCGGCGCTGCGGCACCTCGATCGGCACCTGGTAGTTGGCGCCACCGACCCGGCGCGAGCGAACCTCAAGCACCGGTGTGACGGTCTTCACCGCCTGGTCGAGCACCTCAACGGCCGACTTGCCCGATTTCTCGGAGACGATCGCGAGTGCGTCATAGACCATCTTCTCGGCGACGGACTTCTTGCCGTCGAGCATCACCCGGTTGATCAGCTGGGTGACGAGCAACGACCCGTGAACGGGATCGTTCTCGAGCTTGCGGGGCTGAATCTCTGCGCGACGTGGCATCAGCTACCGCGCTTCGCGCCGTACTTAGACCGGCCCTGGCGACGATCGGAGACGCCGGAAGTATCGAGCCCGCCGCGGATCACCTTGTACCGGAAACCCGGGAGGTCTTTGACGCGGCCGCCACGGATCAGGACAACAGAGTGCTCTTGCAGGTTGTGCCCTTCACCCGGGATGTACGCGCCGACCTCCATCCCGTTCGTGAGCCGGACGCGCGCGACCTTCCGCAGCGCTGAGTTTGGCTTCTTCGGGGTGGTCGTGTAGACACGCGTGCAGACACCGCGCTTCTGCGGTGCGCCACGGAGCGCTGGGGTCTTCGTCTTCTTCGCCGGTGCCTGGCGGCCTTTCCGGACAAGTTGGTTCACGGTTGGCACGAGTGTCTACTGAGCTCCCTATTCGCCTTTTAAGAACACACAGTCGCGTTTCGTCACACGGAAAAAGTCGGCGGGGCTGCTGGCCCTGCCAACCGGAACGGGGATGGTAGCGGAACACGCCCACCCGCCGCAAGGTGAACGAGATGCGGAAAAAGCGCATGCCGCCTGGGATGGCGCTCGCGACGATCCTGAGTACAGTGCGCGTGGGAGGTATTGGTAGGGGGAGATGACGACTGCGGGGATCGCGCTCGCCGCTGCGGCGGTGACCCTAGTGCTGGTTGTCCTCGTGACGGCCTTGCTTCTCCGTGCCCGCGAAAGATCCGAAATCCGGATGACGCGGGCGCTCGGCGAACTCGGCTCGAGGATGGAGTCGATCGCCCACGAACTGGGCGATGCGATCTCGCATGTGCAGACGGAAAATCGCCGTCAGCAGGTGATCGGCGAGCTCGGCACGTCGATCGATCTCGACGAGGTGCTGGAACGCGCCGTCGAGGCGGCGGCGCTGATCCCCGGCGTCGACGCGAGCCTCGTGCGTGCGAGCGCTCACGATGGCTCCGTCGTCGGGGCCGCGGCTGGGCTCGAGGAGGAGGCGATCGAGCGGCACGTGATCTCGGGCCCTCCCGATGGCGGCGAGGTGCGCGCAGTGTCGCTCTCCTATCTCTATCCAAGCGGCAGCGCCGACCGATCGTCGATCCGCTCCGGCCTTGCGGTGCCCCTCTTCGGCGAGGGCGGCGAGTCGGTTGGGTTCCTCTCGGTCTACGGGACGACGACCGACGAGTTGAGCGAGCGGACGCTCGGCGACCTGGAGCTGCTGGCGCTGCGGGTCGCTCCGGCGGTCGCCAACGCGCGGCGCTACAGCGAGGCGCGTCAGCTCGCCGACACCGACGCACTCACCGGCCTCCACAACCGCCGCACCTTCCACGAGACACTAAGCCGTGAGGTCGCGCGAGCACAGCGCTACGGCCGCACGCTGGCCCTGATCGTGCTCGACCTCGACGACTTCAAGCAGGTCAACGACAGCTTCGGGCACCTCGCGGGCGACGCGGTGCTCGCCGAGGTGGGTGAGCGGCTGCGGAGCGTGGCGCGCAGCGCGGATATCGCCTGCCGGATCGGCGGCGAGGAGTTTGCGGTCATCCTCCCGGAGTGCGGCCTGGTCGATGCGGAGGCGTTCTACCAGCGGCTCGCGACGGCGATCTCGACCAAGCCGATCTCCGAGATCGGCTCCGTCCAGTTCTCTGCCGGGATCGGAGAGCTACGCCCGGACGACGACCCGGTCAGCCTGTTCGAGCGAGCCGATCGCTCGCTGTATGCAGCGAAGGGCGCGGGCAAGAACCGCGCCGTCGCAGACGGCGCGTAACCGCCCGCGCGCGTCAAAGACCGAGGATCAGGCCGAGTGCCTCGTCGACCGCGAGTAGCTCGGCTGTGTCGAGCCGTCCGGCTGAGCGGCCAAGGCGCTGGGGATCGACGACGGTGGTCTGCTCGACGAGGACGCGCGTCTCGCGCCCTTCGAGCGTGATCGCAGGACGAAAGCTCGCCGGGCGTGCGCTTGCAGAGGTAGGTGCAACCAGTGTCGTGCTCAGGTCGAGAAACTCGTCGGCCTGTACGACAATCGCGTAGCGGGCGCCGCTCTGTTCGTGTCCTCGCGCGCCACGCGGAGGCGGCAAGTAGAAGATCTCGCCGCGAACCATCAGTCGGAGAGTCCCGGCGCGAGCTCGGCCATCTGCTCTCGAACGAGGCGCATTTCGTCGCGATCAGCCGCGTCGGACGCGACGCGCCGCACCTCATCGCGAATCGCCGAACGAACCCGTCGGCGCGCCGCAGCCTCGAGCAACGCAGCGCGGACCGCTTCGGAGTCCGTCATGCCGCCAGCGCGCACCACGTCGAGCGCCGCAGCCGACGCGTTGTCGAGCCGAACATGCACCGAACGCGCCATTCCCGAAATGTAGCACGAAACATGCTACATATGCTGCGATCCGATCTCCGAGGTCGGCTCCGTCCAGTTCTCCGCTGGAATCGGCGAGCTGCGACCCGACGACGACCCCGGTCAGCCTGTTCGAACGCGCCGACCGCTCGCTGTACGCAGCAAAGAGCGCGGGCAAGAACCGCGCCATCGTAGACGGCGCGTAGCTCCCCTACGGGCGGGAGGCGCTCGTGGGTCGATGCTTGGTCGGCACCACGGAGACGGCGCTTACGGCCATGGTGCTCCCGATCGGGAGGAAACTCGTGCTCCGCGAACCAGCACGGAACTGCGTTTGCTGGAGAAGCTGTGCCGGCCGGACCGTCCACGTCCGCTCGCGCCAGCGCTCCATCACCATCGCCCGCCGTGAAACGTCTTTGGCCAGCACGGCAACTAGCTCGTTGACAGCGTGCTCAAAGTCGTCGCACATGGACTCAAGGTCGATCACGAGCGCCTCCTGCATATCCAGCTGCCAGTGCAGTCCGCGTTGCCCATGAGCGAGAGCGACACCACTTGCGGGCGCGAGGTCTTTCACTAGTCCAATCCGCCACTTTGTCCACAGCAGCTTCGCGTCAGCTCGACTGCTTCGTCCGGCCGGGAAGAACTCGATGAACAACTGCTCCCAGCCAGCCCCCTCCCCTTTGACGGTCTGAGATAGTCTCGCGACCCGGTGTACGCGGGCTGCGAGGAGCACGTGCTGGTCGAATGCTGCGTCACCGTGCTCCGGACCCAGTTCGACACGCAGCCGCCTCAGAAGCGAATGTCTCAGCTCTTCAAGCTCGTCCGGCACTAGGAACGAACGGTACACCCCGCGACGCGACGTGCTGTCCGTGTCGCGTAACACGATCGCAGCGTTAGCTACGAACCGGAAGGGGCGGCTTTCGCCGCCCGCGGACCCGGTGTTACCGCCCGATCTCCGACATCGGCTCCGTCCAGTTCTCAGCTGGCATCGGCGAGCTGCGAGCAGACGACGACTCAATCAGCGGGTTCCAGCGCGCCGACCGGTTCGCTCCTACGCCGCGAAAGGCAGCGGCAAGAACCGCGCCGTCGCAGACGGCGCGTAGCCTGCGTTTGACGAAAGGCAGGAACAAATGACTCAACCGGTCTCCGGACCCGCAGCTAACGCGGGCGAGCTCTACGACCAGGTGTGGTTCCCCAACAGCGACTGGTACGACGAACTAGCCGATGCTGCCCTCGAAGAACAATGGGATGACGACGAGAGCGGCCGGCAGCCCATCCTCCGTAACTACTTCAAGTACTACGCGCGTCGGGCGGGTGAAGAGGGCATCTGGATCGAAGCGACCTCCCCCGCTGGTATCACCGGGTCTGCATTTGACACGGGCCTCTTGTCGAGACATTTCGAGCCGATCTACGCCGTCTTCGAGGCCAATCGCGATCCGGCCCGACAGCCATGGGTTCACAAGGAATGGGCCTCTCCGGCGTCGCCTCGGCTACGGGATTTCGACACTAGTCGGTTACGCCGAGCTCTCTTCTTCTCGGAACCAGCTGAGGCCGTGTTCGACCCACGCCTACCGGTTGTCCCAAACCTCGAACACATCCTCGACCACAACGTCGACCGTTATCCCGCGGAGCTTCGAGAGAACGCCTACCTCAGGAAGGCGACACTTGATCATGCAATCCAGGTTGCAGCGGCCAAGGCGCGAAGCAACTGGCGCCTAGCAGCTCCCCAGTTCTACTGGCCACACAGCGGGCCGGGCCGCATCCAGCTGTTGCTGCCGCTCTCGCTGATCAATCCCGATCGGGTCGATCTAGCACTCGTCGTTGACCGGTACCCGTCGTACGCCGAGCAACCCGAGACCACGAACGCGTGCTATCGCGCCTATACCGTGTTGCCGCTTGAATGGGCTTATCGAAATGCGCGACTGGTTACTCGTCCAGAGGCGTATTGGCTCGATGTCAACAGGCGGGAGCTAGAACCGTCAGACGTGGCGTAGCCCGCCTTCAAGCGCGGAGGGCGGCTTTCGCCGCCCTCCGTCGTTCTCGATCGCCTAGCGCCTAGTCGTCGGTCGGCTCGGGCGCGGGGGGCACATCGGCCTCCGCGGCCGGCTCTTCGAAGCCGAGGCCGAAGGCTTCCAGGTCGACGTCGCCGCCGATCTCCTCCAGCGCTGCAAGCAGCTCCGCCTCCGCCTCCGAGCCGAAGGAGAGCGTCGGCAGCGGCTCGGACGGCTCGATCTCGATCGTCCGGTAGCGCTTCAGCCCGGTCGCGGCCGGGATCAGCTTGCCGATGATCACGTTCTCCTTCAAGCCAAGCAGATGGTCGACCTTGCCCTCGATCGCCGCGTCGGTGAGCACCTTCGTGGTCTCCTGGAAGGAGGCCGCCGAGAGGAACGACTCCGTCGCGAGCGACGCCTTCGTGATCCCGAGGATCAGCGGCTCGAAGGTCGCCTGCTCCTTCTTCGCCTTCTTGATCCGCTCGTTCTCGCGGATCAGCACCGGCTTGTCGACGAGCTGGCCCGGCAGCAGATCCGTGTCGCCGGCGCTCTCGATGCGAACTTTCTTCAGCATCTGCCGGACGATCAGCTCGATGTGCTTGTCGTGGATATCGACGCCCTGCGACTTGTAGACCTTCTGCACCTCAGCGACGAGGTACTGCTCGGTCGTCGTCGGGCTCCGCAGCATGAGCAACTCGGCCGGGTTGAGCGAGCCGTCGTTCAACGGCTCGCCCGCCTCGATCGTGTCACCGGACCGGACGAGCATCCGCGTGCGGCGCGGGAACGTGTAGTCCTTCGACGGGATCGGCTCGCCGGCCTCGTCGAGCGTGCCCGGGACGACGGTCACCGTGATCGTCCTGTCCTGCTCCTCGACCTCGACCTTGCCCGAAATCTCCGCCAGCGTCGCCGCACCCTTCGGGTTGCGGGCCTCGAAGATCTCGACGACACGCGGCAGGCCGTGCGTGATGTCCGACCCGGCGACACCGCCGGTGTGGAACGTCCGCATCGTCAGCTGCGTGCCTGGCTCGCCGATCGACTGCGCCGCGATGATGCCGACAGCGTCACCGATCTCGGTCATGTCGCCGGTCGCGAGGAACGTGCCGTAGCAGGCTCGGCAGATACCGAACTCGCAGCGACACTTCAGCACGGTGCGCACCGGCAGCATCGTCTCGGCCGCCTGCTCCCCGAGCTCCTCGAGCACGATCTCGAGCTTCCTGATCGTCAGCTCCTCGCCCTTCGTGGCGAGCACGACCTTGCCGGGCTTGCCGTCCTTGAGGGGCTTGTGGATGTCTTCCGCCACGATCCGCCCGGCCGCGCTGCGGTTGAGCTGACCGTCGACAACCGCGGGCAGCTCGATGTGGTCGGGCGTGCCGCAGTCCTCCTCGCGGATGATCACGTCCTGCGAGACGTCGACGAGACGCCTCGTCAGGTAGCCGGAGTCGGCTGTGCGGAGCGCGGTGTCGGCGAGGCCCTTGCGGGCGCCGTGCGTCGAGATGAAGTACTCGAGCACCGACAGGCCCTCCATGAAGTTCGCCTTGATCGGCCGCTCGATGATCTCGCCCTTCGGATTGGCCATCAGGCCACGCATCCCGGCGAGCTGCCCGATCTGGTTAAACGAGCCGCGGGCACCAGAGTTGGCCATCATGAAGACGGAGTTCGTCTGGTGGAGGTTGTCCGTCATCGCCTGGCGGACGACGTTCGTCGCCTCCGTCCAGATCTCGATGATGCTCTCCTTGCGCCCTTCCTCGCTCGCGAGGCCGCGGTCGTAATCGCGCTCGACCGCCGCGACCTTCGCCTCGTACTCGGCGAGGATTGCGCCCTTCGACGGCGGGACGACGATGTCGTTCTTCGAGATTGTGACACCGGCGATCGTGGCGTACTTGAACGAGATCGTCTTGATCGTGTCAAGGACGCTGGCGACCGCGTACGCGCCGTAGTCACCGACGAGCTTGTCGATGAACGCGTCGAGTTCACGCTTCGTGAGGGCGGTGTCGATGAACACGTCTTCCTTCAGCTCGGCACCGAAGATCGCCTCGATCAGCGACCGCTCGATCTCGCGGGAGAAGATGACGCGACCCGGCGTGGTCGACCGCAGCTCGCCGTTCCAGCGGTACTGGATCGGATCCTGCAGACCGATCGCGCGCGACTCGACGTGGAACTCGACCTCCTCCTCCGACTGGAAGCGCTTCAACCCCTTTAGACCGAGTGACTTCGCGATCTGCTCCGGCGGGACCGTGAGATCGTGCGGGCAGTAGGTGAGGTAGTACGAGCCGAGCACCATGTCCTGCGTCGGCGTCGCGAGCGGACGCCCGTGCGCCGGTGAGAGGATGTTGTTCGACGACAGCATCAGCGTGCGGCACTCCGCCTGCGCCTCTGCGGACAGCGGCAGGTGGACAGCCATCTGGTCGCCGTCGAAGTCGGCGTTGAACGCGTGACACACGAGCGGATGCACTTGGATCGCCTTGCCCTCGACGAGCACCGGCTCGAACGCCTGGATTCCGAGGCGATGCAGCGTCGGAGCGCGGTTCAGCAGAACCGGATGCTCCGCGATCACTTCCTCGAGCACGTCCCAAACCTCGGGAACCATCGACTCCACATGCTTCTTCGCCGCCTTGATGTTCTGGACGGCCTTCCGCTCGACAAGCCGGCTCATGATGAACGGCTTGAACAGCTCGAGCGCCATCAGCTTCGGCAGACCGCACTGGTACAGCTTCAGGCGGGGTCCAGAGACGATCACCGAGCGGCCCGAGTAGTCGACACGCTTGCCGAGCAGGTTCTGACGG
>JANYJX010000036.1 GCA_025358355.1 Actinomycetes bacterium
CGCAGTTCAGCGGCTGCATCAACTGCATGCTCTGCTACTCGGCCTGCCCCGTCGTCGGTCAAGACCCAGAGTTCCTCGGCCCAGCGGCTATCGCCCTGGCCCACCGGTACAACCTCGATTCGCGGGACGCGGGGCGGGCCGAGCGGCGGGACGTGCTTGGGCAGGAGACGGGCGTCTGGGACTGCACATTCGTCGGCGCGTGCACCGAGGTCTGCCCGAAGGACGTCGACCCGGCCGCAGCCATCCAGCGCTCAAAGGTGGACGCGGCAGCGCACGGCCTCCAGGCGCTGGTGTGGCCGTTCGGCAGTCGAGCATGAGCGGTACGCAGGATGGGCGCTCCCCCGCCTACGTCCGCCCGATGCCCCGCACGTGGTGGCTCCGGACCCACCGCTACCGCCGCTTCGCCCTCCGCGAAATCACGTCCGTGGCTGTGGCAGCCTCCTCGGTGATCCTCCTCACCCTCCTCTTCGCACTCTCGCGGGGCCGCGACGCCTACGAGGGCTTCCTCGGCTGGCTCGACTCGTCCGGAGCGGTCGTTCTCAGCGCGATCATCCTCGTAGGCGTCCTCTACCACACGATCACCTGGTTACGCCTCACCGCGCACATCCAGGTGGTGCGGCTGGGGCGGCGGGTGCTGCCGCGGCGCCTCGTGCTGGCCGGCCTGCTCACTCTTTGGGTCGCGGTATCCGCAATCGTCGCCTACCTCCACATCTGGCTGTGACGAAGGCGAAGGCGACGAAGCCGCGGTCGTCGCGGTTGGAGCCGGTCGTCTGGTCGCTCTTCGCCGCCGGAGGGACGGTGGCCGCGCTCCTCCTACCTGTCCACGTGGCGATCCTAGGGATCGCCTACGCGGCGGGATGGCTCCCGAGCGACGCTCTCTCCTACGACCACGCCCTCGACCTCGTCCGCCACCCCATCACGAAGGTCTACCTCGGGGTGCTCGTCGCCCTCCCCCTCTACCACGCCGCCCACCGGCTCCGGTTCGTGATCCACCACCAGCTCGGCCTGCACGGCGGCAGGCGGCTGGTGGCAGCGGCCTGTTACGGCACCGCCCTCGCAGGCACGGCTCTGACCGTCGTGACCCTCGTCCGCATCTAGCGATGTCGATCCCGCTCAGGCAGTCGGTGCGGACACGTCCCAAACTTGGTGCCTCATGACCATCGCCCGGCAGCCCGCGGCGTTCGTCACGCGGAGCTCCTGGGAGGAGGTCTCCGCCGAGGCGCGGCAGGCACTGAAGTTGCGCGTCCTCGACTCGCTCGGCTGCGCGCTGGGCGCGCTCGACGGGGAGCCCATCGCGTCAGTCAGAGCGCAAGTGGAGGACTTCGGCGGCGGGCGGAGCGCACAGCGGCGCGGCGCGTTGTCCGCACAGGATGGAGCGCCTTCTTGTACGAGAACAACCCCATGACCCGAATCTAGTCCGTCGTGTCGGCGACGCCAAGCGGCCGGAATGGCGAAGTGACCTATCGCTCCGAGCGCTTCGCCGGGAAGCAACCCCGAGACCATCGCAGGCGCTCGTCGAGGCTTTCTACCTCGAACTGATCGCTCCTGACGAAGGGAAGGCCAAGGCGGCGGCAATCCTCGCGGCCGAGTTTGCGACCGACCTGGACGAGCCGACGATCAACACTTGCAGAGCAGCGGCGCGGGAACGGTACGAGGTGGAAGAGTCGAACGGGATCATTTAGCACCACGGGGCCAACGCGATACTCGGAGCGGCTGCGCGAACGTGGGCGGGGCCGTGCTAGAGGCCTCGGCGCGGATGACTCGGGATCTCTGACGCCCGGCCCGTCTAGGCCTTCGATCTCCCGGTTTGCGCCGAACACCGTTGTGGGGCCGGGCTACGAGCCTCCCGACGGAGAGGTGGACTTGCTGCTGTCCACCGACGTGCTCTCCGAAGGCCAGAACCTCCAGCAGGCGCAAGCCGTCGTCTCCTACGACATGCCCTGGAACCCGCAACGGGTCGTGCAGCGAAACGGCCGCGTGATCCGCCTGCTCTCACTCCACGACGAGGTCTTCCTAACGACGATCCTGCCGGAGCCGGGTGACCTCGAGGAGATGCTGAAGCTCGAGACGCTCGTGCGCGCGAAGATCCGAGCAGCCGGCGTGTACGGGATGGAAGTCGAGGTCATCGACGGCGTCGAGAGCGATCTGCGTCAGTACGCCGAGCGTCTCGCCGGTGCCGACATCGAGCTATTCGCCGACGAGGACGACGGGCTCTCGGGAGCCTTCCTCGGCGAGCTTCTCCGCGCGAAGCTCCTTCGCGCGCAACTCGAAGGCGAGATCGCGCGCGTCGAGGCACTCCCATGGGGGATCGGCGCCGCGTTCCGGCAGACGGCGGTCGGGCGCTCACGCGGCGAGCCCGGGGTCTTCTTCGCGACACGAACGAGGCCCATGGATGGTGCACGGCGTGGCTACCGGTACTGGCGCTATGTCGAGTCGGGGACGAGAGAGGTGCTCGATTCCGACCTTGAAATGCTCCGCCGCATCGATCCGGAGGGCGCCGAGCCCTTCGACGTTGAAGGCCTCGACCTCGAGGCGGCATGGGCGGCCGCGGCCGCATCGATCGTTAAGGAGCACAACGAGCCGACAGCGATCCAGTACGCGGATCGCTGGCCGCAGTGGGGCTCACGCACGATCGCCACTCTGATGCGGACCGACGGCTTTGATGCGCCCGACTCGACGACCTACCGGGCTCTGAAGCGCACGGGCAGGGTACTCGAGGTCAACTACCAGGCCGAACGGCGCCAGCACGCCCAGGCGCGTAAGGCGGCGTTCGTGGTGCCCCCGTCGGCGCCCAACCAGGTCTGGCAGCTCGACTTCACCGAGTTCGAAACGTCGATGGGCGGCACCTGGCGGATCGCCGGCGTCGCCGACTACTGGAGCAAGCTCGAGTTCGGCTGGCAGGTCTCACCGACCCAGAACTAGCACGACGCGATCGCGGCCGTCCAGGTCGCGCTAGACGAGACCGAGCGGCTGCTCGGACGATCGCTGCTCGAGACCATCACCGTCGAGGAGACCGGCGAACTGCGGCCCGTTGCGATCGTCACCGACAACGGCCCCTGCTTCAAGTCGCACGCGTTCGCCCGCTTCATCGACAGGCACCCCGAACTGATCCACATCCGCACCAGAGTGAAGAGCCCCGGCCAGAACGGCGTCCGCGAGAGAGCGTTCCAATCACTGAAGTACGAGCACCTCTACCGCCACGAGATCGACGACGGCCACCAGCTCGGCATCGAAACCGAGACCTACCGGCAGCTCTTCAACACCATCCGACCCCACCAAACCCTTCACGGACGCCGGC
>JANYJX010000087.1 GCA_025358355.1 Actinomycetes bacterium
CCAACGACGCCGCGCACGGCGCGAACTCGCTCCACGTCGAGGCCGTCTCCCGCGCCGAGCTTCAGCTTGAGCCGGCGAAAGCGGGGCGCTGCAGCTTCGGCGCGACGCGCCATGTCATCAGGGTCGCCAAGCCACACCGTCCAAGACGTCGGCGGCCCCATCCGCGGCAGGCCCAGCAAGCGCCACGCCGGAACGCCGAGGAGCTTCCCCTGCAGATCATGCAGCGCCGCGTCGATCGCCGACTTCGCAGCCTGTTCGTGTCCCGCATCGTCGAGCCGAGCGCCGATCTCCTCGAGCGCGAACGGATCGTCGCCCAGGAGATCGCCGTGCGCTGCGACGAACGCAAGCGCCGACTCGGCTGTCTCGTCGTACCGCTCGATCGGAGCGGCCTCACCGTAGCCGGTGACCCCGTCGTGCTTAATCGAGACTTGGACAACGTCCGCGACGTCGGTCGATTCGCGCGAGATGACGAACGTCTCGGCAAGTCGAAGCTGGACGATCCGCGCGCTGACCTCCACTGGAGGAGCCTACTTCGCGGTGAGCGACGCGACGTAGGCAATCGCGTCTTCCTCAGCCTGCCCGCTGACGATCTGGGCCGGCATGACGCCGCCGCCGGCATCGATCTGGCTCTTGATGCGGGTGACCGGGATCCCGCGGCCGACAAGTGCCGGGCCGACGCCGCCACCACCGTCCGCGCCGTGGCACGACGCACAGCTCTGCGAGTAGACCGTCTCGCCCCGGTAGATATCGCCGAGCTTGACGCCGGATCCCACCGCCGCCTTCGGCGTGCCTGGCTTGAAGACGTGCAGCGTCGCGAGCACGACGGTCGTCACGGTGACCGCGGCGAAGAGGGCAAGAGGGCGCAACGCCTTCCGCATCTCAGAACCCGAAGCGGATGTTGGTGAAGTACCAGTACGCCGAGGTGAACCACAGCGTGACGAGCAGCACGGCGACCGTCCCGCCGGCGACCGGCAGCACCCAGTGCGGGTAGCCCTTCTTGCGGATGATCAGCATCTTTGCAGCGAACACCCCGTAGACGAACGAGCCGGCGACGGAGTGCGCTGCCACCCGCGCGTTCGGCGTCTGGAAGCCGAGGATGAACACGCAGTGGAAGAAGACCGGCAGCGTGCAGAGGAAGGCGATCCGCCCCGACCAGCGATGGATGCTCTTCACGACCGGGAACGGCAGCCTGATGACTCCCTCGAGGCGTCCCCACATGCGGGTCGCCGTCGACACCTGGACGACAACCAGCACGATTGCCGCCGTTGCGAACCACGCCTTCATCGCGATCGTTGACGAGAAGACGGACGTGACGACGTCCGTATAGGTGCGGTTCACATCGAGTAGCAGGCCCATCCGGACTCCTCGTCGCGAGACGCACGAGTCTAGGAGACCAAGGCCCGCGTGCACAGGGGTGCCTGGACAACTCTCGGGCGTCGGCCAGTAGACTGGCCGGGCCCAAGCGCCCGTAGCTCAGGGGATAGAGCGCGCGCCTCCGGAGCGCGAGGTCGCAGGTTCGAATCCTGCCGGGCGCATCCGACACGACCCCGGGTAACCCCCGCTACTGTCGTGGGATGGGGTTCCTCCGCAGCCTGAACCCTCAGCTTCCCCGCTCGGTGCAGACCCTCCAAGTCGGCGGCCTCGCGAATGCGTTCGGGAACGGCATCGTCATTCCGTTCACGTTCATCTACCTGCACAACGTGCGCGGGATCGGGCTCGGCATGATCGGCCTGATCCTCGCTACGAACGCGGCGGTGAGCCTCGTCGCCGGCCCGGTGACGGGAACGCTCGTCGACCGCGTCGGCGGGAAGCGCCTCCTCGCCGCGTCCCTGCTCTTCCTCACGGCGGGCTACGGCGGCTACGCGTTCGTCCACCACCCCTGGCAGGGCTTCGTCACCGCCGCGGTGGCGGGGATCGGGAACGGTGCGTTCTGGCCGGCGCAGTCGACGCTGATCGCCGGGCTAACACCGGAGTCGAAGCGGACTCCGGCCTTCGCGATGCAACGGGTGGTGATGAACCTCGGTATCGGCCTCGGAGCGCTTACCGGCGGCCTCGTCGCCTCCACCTCGCAGCCAGGCAGCTTCGAGCTCCTCTTCCTCGTCGACGCGGCGACCTTCCTCGTCTACCTCGCCGTGCTCTGGATCCTTGTCCCCGACGTGCCTCCGGCGCCTCGCGGTGACACGCGTGCACCCTCGCGGGGCTATGCGGACGTGCTGCGCAACCGACCGTTCCGTGCGGTACTCCTCGTCAACACGCTCTTCATCTTCGCCGGCTTCGCAGGGTTCGATCTCGTCGCTGTCTACGCGAAGAACCTGGCCGGCGTCGACGAGCGCGCGATCGGGCTTGTGTTTCTCGTCAACACGCTCGTGATCGTTGTCGCGCAACTGCCGATCGCAAAGCTCGTGGAGGGACGCCGGCGGATGGCGACGCTCGGTCTCATGGGCTTCGTGTGGGCTGGCGCATGGCTGCTCGTACCCGTTGCCGGCATCTGGCTTCGGGGGACCGCAGCGGCAACGCTGCTCGCGGTCGCAGTGGGCGTCTTCGGGATCGGGGAATGCCTCCACGGAGCGGTCCAGGCGCCGCTCGTGACGGATCTCGCCGAGCCCGACCTGATCGGCCGCTACATGGCGCTCTCCGCACTCTCGTGGCAGGTCGGCTTCATGCTCGGCCCGGCCGTGGGCGGCTTTGCAATCGCACTCAGCCCGCACGGCACGTGGATCGGGGCCGCAGCCATCTGCGGCGCCACCGGCCTGCTTGCGCTCGCCCTCGAGCCGCTTCTCCCCCATCACGCCCGGCACACCCCGCAAGCTACGCCTGCATAGACGGGGCAGGCGAGGCGAGTAGAGTGTCGAAGATGTTGTTGTCTATCGACGACCCGCTCAGTACCTATGCCGACGCTGCCACGCCTCAAGCGGAGCCGCACGCGCACCGGCGCGGATGTTGTCGCACGGATCGATTCCGCGGTCCGCTCGCTCACAGCTAGCGGGCTCACCTGGCTCAATGTTGTCGCTCCGGGTGTGGAGACGGCCACCGAGCTCGCCGAACGCTTCGGCTGGCATCCGCTCGACGTCGAGGACATCGTCTCGAAGCGTCAGCGGCCGAAGATCGACGACTACGAGGACGATGGCTACCTGTTCGCCGTCCTCCACTTCCCGGCCTACGACAAAGCCGTGCAGCGGCTGAACGCGGCCGAGATCGACATCTTCCTCGGCCCCGACTACCTCGTGACGATCCCGAACCGCGAGCTGCTCCCCGTCACCCGTCTCTTCGCCCGCTGCGAGAACGACGATGTGCTGCGCGAGCAGCTGTTCGCGAAGGGCGCCGGCCGCTTGCTCTACGAGGTGCTCGACGACCTGTTCGACTACTGCTTCCCGATCCTGGACAAGATCGGCCACAAGCTCGACTCGATCGAGGACGACATGTTTGAGAAGCGCGCCGAGGACGTCGTGCGCGACATCTCCAATGTGAAGCAGGAGATCATCAGCTATCGCAAGGTGATCAAGCCCGAGCGCTCGACCTTGCGCGTGCTCGAGCGCCGCGTCGACAAGTTCCTGCCCGAGGAGCTCGACCTCTACTTCGACGACATCGTCGACTCCGCCGAGCGGATCTGGGATCAGCTCGACAACTACAAGGAGGTCGTCGACGGCCTCGAGTCGACGAACGAGTCGGTCATCTCCCACCGGCAGAACGACATCCTGCGCGTGCTCACGATCTTCAGCGTGATCCTGCTGCCCCTGACCCTGATCTCGGGCATCTTCGGCATGAACGTGCACTTCCCCGGGTTCGACACCGCCGCACTGTTCTGGGTGATCGTCGGCCTGATGGTCGGGGTGATAGCCGGCATGTTCGGCTTTTTCCGCTGGAAGCGCTGGCTCTAAGGTTTCAAGCCGTTTGCAGCCCGTCTGCGGTGGCCGGGACCACACCGGGATCACACCAGGGCAGCACGTTAGTCAGGGCGAAGCCTCCATGTCAGTTTGTCGGCCGCTTTGTTTCTCCTGCCCTTAAGCCGGTGAAGGTCGCGGTGGCGAGCAGCGTGCGATACCGCTCGGGAGCCTCTCGGACGAGTTCGTCGATCTCGTTCGCGTTCAGGGTTCGCATCTCGGCTCGGTCGATCTTCGGCCGCTGATGCTGAACGTCTACACGCACCTGTTCGACCACGCCGAGCACGCCGCCACCGTGATGGAACGGCTGGAAGGCAGGTTCGGGGAGACGCTCCAATCCGCACATCCCGAGGCACCGGCGGATCAGGAGGTGGTCGTGATCAGGCGACTCGGGCACCTCGTGTGAGCACAGCAGCTACTTCTTGGCAGTCAGGGTAATGGCCCCGAAGGTGGAGCTTGCCGTGGCAGTGAGCGTGTTAGTTCCGCCGTTATTCGCATGATGAAGCGTGACTTGGCCGCTCGTTGTCCCGGCTGCGCCGATGCTTGCTGGCGCGCCCGATGTGATGCTGAAGGTGCCATCGCTGTTCGTGAAGGTGATGGTGATGGCCACGCCGGCTGCCGAAGCGTTCCCGAACTGATCCTGAGTCTGGATGTTGAAGGTCGTGTCACTGCTGTTGCCCACGATGATGGGCTGGCCTGAGCAAGTTGTGTTCGCCGACGTCGGCAGTCACGCGGCTACTTCGTTCTTCCGCTGGAAGCCCTGGCTCTGAGCAGAGAGGGGCGACGCAATTGCGCCGCCCCCAAACGTGCGCTACACGATCTATGGCGAGAGCGAGGCGCTGGCCACGCGGATCGCTCGCAGCGACGAGAGCGACGCGCTTGTGCTCCCGTCCAACGCCGCGCACATCAACGAGACCGTTCGCTTGACTGCAACCGTGACGAAGTCGTTCACCGCGGCTGTGGCCTGGATCACAGCCCCAGTGGAGCTCGTCGAGAGATCCACGATCGACTTCGCACTCATATCGACGTCGAGGTGGCACTCCGCCTGAGCGACGGTTCCGCCACCCGAGTTGACGCGGATCGACGACGACCCGATCGCGAAGTACTGGCCCGGATCGAGCGTGACCGTCACGACCTGCGACTCGGTTGTCCCTAGAACTGCCGTCCCGTTGTTCACGTTGTAGAAGCCCGGCGGCGGCGTTGGCGGACCGGCCGGGCCGGTGTCACCTGTATCGCCCTTGACCCCCGGATCGCCCTTCACAGCGGGCGCTCCTGCCGGTCCGACCGCACCCGCAGGGCCTGGCAGCCCGGCCTGGCCACCACCGCTCTGGTTCCACGACAGCTCCTTCTCCCAGCCACGGCACGTCTGGCCGTCACCGGTATCGATCACGCGAAAAATGCCGCTCCGCATGTAACAGGTGTTGATGACCCCGTTTGACGTGAGGACAGACGCGAGCGCCAAACCGGCTGCTCCCAGCGCAATAACTGCAATTCCTGCCGCAAACGCTCGACGGTGGATCCGCATGGACACCTGTGTGTCTCCTGCCGACGACGACTGAATTCACGTCGTCGGACTCACTCGCCGCGGTCGGACATCCCACAATGGAAGCGCGCTGCCGAACTTCACTCGCGCGAGGTATGGGCGGGTTCGGCGCCCGGATCACTCGATCGAGTGACGTTCTTCCCTCACAAGGGTGATGCAACGGTCACCCATGATGAGGGACAAAGGGGGTGACTAGAACAGTGAAACGGATCACCAAGAGCAGAGGAGACAGCTATGACGGCCGCACAGTTCGAGACCCTGGATGCGCCTGCGGCGGAAAAGGTCCTTTGCTGGAGATTCGAGCAGCTCGCGGTCGTCGGCTTCTCGGCCGGTGACGCAGCGATCCTCGCGTCGCATGTCGAGATCGACCTGCACACCGCGGTCGACCTCGTGGAACGCGGCTGCGCACACGAGACCGCGCTCCGCATCCTGCTCTAGCCGGCCACTCACGCCTTACGGGCGCCTTACGCTGCGCTGACGGATTCCTCCGCTCGGGCCTCGATGGTCTGGGTGCCCCCGCGAGAGGAGAAACCGTGAGTCGCCACCGCATCGCCTCCCTTTTGATCGCCGCCTCGTTGACGGCAACCATCGTCGTCTCGGCCGTGCGCGCGAGCGGCTCCGCCGGCGTCACCGCGTTGAGCATGCGCCAACTTGCCGGCGTGAACTTCGTCAGCGGCTGCGGTTTTAGCCACCGCTCGCCCGACGACCCGATCGTCTACCCGGGCCAGCCGGGGCGGTCGCACGACCACAGCTTCGTCGGCAATGCTTCGACGAACGCGTACTCGACGCTCGCAACCCTGCGCGCCGCAGCCACGACGTGCCGACGCCTGGGAGACACCGCCGGCTACTGGATGCCGACGTTACTCGTCGACAGCCAGCCGATCGCGCCGACACAGGCCACGATCTACTACCGCCGCGCCACTCTCGCTACGCCTCAGGCGTTTCCCGCCGGGCTGAAGATAATCGCGGGCGACTCGAGGACGATCGGAACGCAGGACACGCGCATCGTCTTCTGGAACTGCGGCGTCGACGGCGGAGTCCGGCCGTCCAGCACGCCACCCACCTGCGCGAACACGACGACCGATGCGCTGCGGCTACACGTCACGTTCCCAAGCTGCTGGGACGGCCGCGACCTCGACAGCCTCGACCACAAGTCGCACATGGCCTACCCAACCCGCGGGATCTGCCCGACCAACCACCCTGTGCCGGTTCCGGCAATCACGCTGATCTACCGCTATCCGACTGTCGGCGGACCGCTCACGGCGCTCGCTTCTGGCAGCGCGTTTACCGGCCACGCCGACTTCTTCAACGCCTGGAACCAGGACGAGCTGAATCGCCTCGTGACGAGGTGCCTCGACGCGCTACGCCACTGCGGCCACGGGAACTAGAGCGAGCTAGGTGATCTGCAGCCCCTCGACGCCGGGCTCGGCGCCGGGGAGCTGCGGATCCATCTGCTCGAGTGCGTCGACGAGGAGCTCAGCGACAGCAACCGCCTTCACCCAGTTTCGGTCGGCGGGCACTACATACCACGGCGCCCAGTCGGTCGACGTCGCCGTGATCGCGTCGTCCCAGGCCTCGACGTAGCCGTCGAACTGCTCGCGCACTTTGAGATCCGTGAGCTTGAACTTCCAGCGCTTCTCGGGATCATCGACGCGATCTTGGAGTCGCACCTTCTGCTCGTCCTTCGAGACGTTGAGGAAGACCTTGACGATCGTCGTGCCCTCGTCGGTCAGCTCTCGTTCGAACTCGCGGATGTGATCCGGCCGACGCTTCCAGACCTCTTCGGGCGCCAGCTGCAGCATCCCCACGGCGACGATGTCCTCGTAGTGCGAACGGTTGAAGATGCCGATCTCGCCACGCGCGGGAAGCACCTCGCGGACGCGCCAGAGGTAGTCGTGCGCCAGCTCGCTCGACGACGGCGCGCGAAACGAGACAACCCGACAGCCTTGAGGATTCACGCCGGTGAAGACTGAGCGCACGACGCCGTCTTTGCCCGACGCGTCTAGTCCCTGGAGCACGAGCAGGAGGCTCCGCTTGCCTTCGGCGAACAGCCTGTTATGGAGCAGCGAGAGGTTCTCGTGCAGCTTGTCGAGCCGATCCTTTGCCTCATCCTTGTCGAACCTAAGCGTGTCGCGTGGGTCGCGATCCGCGATCCGCGCCGGCTTCCCTGGCTCCACTCTCAGCGACTTCAACACGTTCGCACTCTACTGAGGAAGCGCCCGAGTGAACCATTTAGAATGCCGCGACGATGACAGACTTCGCAACAACGATCGCGCAGGCTTACACGACGCAAGGGCCGGCGATCGAGCTTGGCCAGGGCGTCCACAACGGCGCGCTCGTCCATGAGGCGGTCGTCAAGGTGCCGCTCAAGATGATGAACCGGCATGGCCTGATCGCCGGGGCAAC
>JANYJX010000031.1 GCA_025358355.1 Actinomycetes bacterium
CCTCGACCGCGCGGAGCAGCGCGTAGAGGGCGACGACGGTCTTGCCCGAGCCGACGTCGCCTTGGAGCAGGCGCTGCATCGGCGTCTCGCGCGCGAGATCCGCGGCGATCTCGGCGATCGCGCGCTCCTGCGCATCGGTGAGCGTGAACGGGAGCGCGTCGCGGTAGCTCGCGATCAGCTCGCCGGCCGTGAGGAGCGGCTCGGCGACGGCCTCGTCATGCGCGGCGGCGCGGCGGGAAAGCGCAAGCTGGAGCGTCAGCAGCTCGTCGAACGCCAGTCGCCGGCGACCTTCCTCGGCCTCCTCCAGCGAGCGCGGGCGATGCAGCGCGACGAGAGCGTCGGCCGCCAACGGCAAGCCTTCGGCACGGCGCAGCTCCGCTGGAAGCGGATCGCCGGCAGCTCGTGCGTAGGCGAGCGCCGCTTCGACCAACCCGCGCAGCTGCTTCTGACCTAGGTCCTCGCTCGCCGGATAGACGGGCGCGAAGTCCGCGGTCGCAGAGGCATCGCCGAGGTCGTACGACTCGACGGCAAAGCCGTGCCTGTTCGGCCGTCCACGCAGGCGCACCCGCGTTCCGGGAACGAGCTTCGCTTCGAGCCACGGCTGGTTGAACCAGGTCGCGCGAATCTCGCCCGTGCCGTCTGCAACCCATGCGGTGAGGATGTGGAGTCGCCCGCGCCGGCGGCTGGACGCCTTACCGACCATGCCGTGGAGCACTGCTTCGTCCTCGCCGAAAAGCTCTGAGATGCGGCGCTCAGGCACGGGATGCTCGTAGCGGCGCGGCCTGTGCGCGAGTAGATCACCGATCGTGTGCAGCCCGAGCCGCGCAAGCTTCCGCTTCGCGGTCGGCCCAACGCCGGTCAGAACATCAACCGGCTGGTCGAGCAGCTCAGGCTGCGGGGTCGACCGGGAACGGAGCCAATCGGCCCGCTCGTCCGTGGTCGGGTCCACGCCGGCAAAGCCGGCGGGAAGCCGGATGTGTGACATCGTCGCCGCCACCTCGGGACCGAGTATAGGTCCCGAGTCGGCGCAACAGCCCGACGCTAGGCGAAGACAGCGACCGAAGGTCTCAACAAAGGGCTGGGGCCGCAGGCCTCAGTCGTCAGTCCTGGAGCCAGAAGAAACCGACGGCGCCCGGCCCGGCGTGCGTGCCGACGACCGCACCGAGCGTTGCCACAACATCGATCTGCGCTTGCGGGCGCGCCTTCTCAACGAGATCGGTAAGGACGTCGACCCACTCCGGCGCGTCGGCGTGCGCGATCGAGACGTGTAGCCCTGGCCGGTTCTCGGTGCCCTCCATGAACAGGCGCCCGAACTCCTGCAACGCCTTCTGGCGTCCGCGGACACGGGCGATCGGGACGATGACGCCGTCTTCGACAGAGAGAATCGGCTTGACGTTGAGGATCGTCCCCGCAAGCGCCTGCGCCTTGCCGATGCGCCCGCCCTTCTGCAGGCACTCGAGCGTGTCGACGGTAAAGACCACGCGATTGTCGCGCCGGAATCGGTCGACGAGCGCGTCGATCTCATCGTCGGTCGTGCCCTGCTCCAGCCTGCGCTGGATCGCGAGCGCCAGCATCGCCATCGCCATCGACGCCGTTGCCGTATCGACCACGCGCACGCGATCGCCGCCGTCCTCCTCGGCCGCGAGCAACGCCGACTGGAACGTCCCGGAGAGCTTCGCCGAGACCGTGAGCACGTAGATCCGCTCGTACGCGGCAAACGCGGTGTACGCGTCGATGAAGTCCTGCGGCGTCGGCTGCGAGGTCGACGGCAGCTCGGTCACGTGACGCAGCCGCTCGTAGAACTCGTGCGGCGAGAGGTCGACGTGGTCGCGGAACATCTCGTCGCCGAACCGCACGTACAGCGGGACGACGCGCATGTTCGGGAACCGCTCGGCCGCCTCGGGCCAATCGCTCGTCGAGTCGAGGATGATCGCCGTGTTCTGCGCGGTGAGATTCACGGGTGGGAGCCTGCCACGCGTCTGATCGAGCCGACAAGCTCATCTACCGGCCCGCCCTTGCGCACGATCTCAACGGCGCCAGCCGCAGTCATTGCTTCAGCCTCGTCGTCGGTCGCCTCCGCCGTCAAGCCGAGGACTGCAGCGGCCGGGCACGTCGCGCGTACAGCCTCGGTCGCGGCCGGGCCGTCGAGGCCAGGCAGCCGCAAATCCATCAGCACGACATCGGCCTGGAGCGCCGCGCAAGCCGCAGCCGCCGCAGCGCCGTCAGACACACCGCCCACGACCTCGAGCCCGTCCTGCATGCCGAGCAACAGCTCGAGCGACGCGCGGTACACGTCGTTGTCCTCGACCAGCAGGATCCGGATCGCAGCGGCCATCCCGGGAGGCTACTCGGCGAAGACGAGGAGCGGGTAGTGCGGCTGCCCGCCTGCGTGGGTCTCGATCTCGGCCAGCGGGTGCGCGCTCCGAACGCGAGCGAGCAACACGTCCAGATCCGGCTCCTCGGTTCCGGTCAACAGCGTGAGGAGTTCGCGATAGCCACCGAGCACGCGCTCGACTACCGCGGTCGCGACCTCGTCGAAGTCGTCCCCCGCCGCTACCGCGACCTCATCGACGAGCCCGAGCCACGCGCCTGCGCGAACGTCGATCCCGTCGAGCTCGACCGTCCGCGACGCCCGAACGACTTCACCGGTCGCGACATCGGCCAGCGCCGCCGTCATCGCCGCCTCGTTCTCGTCGGCCGAGATCGACGCGACGTAGCGCGCCATCGCCGCGAGGCCGGCCTGCTGCGAGCGGGACGCCACGACGCGCGCCGGCTTGGAGGCGAGACCGATCGCCTGTTCGGCACTGAGAATCACGTTGCCGTTGTTCGGCAGCACGATTACCTCCGTCGCAGGCGTCGCCTCGATCGCCGCGACGATGTCCGCCGTCGACGGGTTCATCGACTGCCCGCCTTCGATCACCCGCGTGGCGCCGTAGCTCTCGAACAGCCGGCGGTTGCCCGCACCCGCCGCGACCACAACGACGCCGGTCTCGAGCGTCGGCAGGTCGAGCGTCGCGGCGGCGCTTGCCTCGAGCCGTTCCTCACGCTCCGCGGCCTGGCGCTGCATGTTCGCGATCTCGATGCCTTCGATCGCGCCGACTCGCGTCCCAAGACCCAGCGCCGCGCCAGGATCGTCCGTATGAACGTGGATCTTGAGCGCGCTGGCGTCGCCGACAACGAGCAGCGAATCGCCGAGCTGCTCCAGCTCGCGCTCGAGCTCCTCCGCGTCGAGCCCTTCGCCTTCGACGACGAAGACGGTGCAGTAGCGGTAGCGCGATTCCTCGAGATGGATCGCGTCGAAGCCCACCGTCGGCTGATCTGCGACAGGTTCCGGCACAGCCTCGCCCGCGGCGCTCGCCGCGAGCCCCCGCGTGATCTCGAGTAAACCCGCACCGCCGGCATCGACGACGCCCGCGTCCTTCAGCACCGCGAGCAACTCGGGCGTGCGCGCGACGGCCTCCTCCCCACGCGCGACGACGCGCCGCAGGAACTCGGTCTTTGGCAGCGCCAGCACATCTGGCTTCTCACCTTCCTCCGCCATCTCGCGGACAACGGTGAGCATCGTCCCTTCGACCGGCCGCCGCACAGCGCGGTAGGCAGCATCGCTCGCCGAGCGAAACGCCTGCGAGAGCACCGCAGCGTCGATCTCCTCGTGCTCAGCCAGCACGTCGGCGAAGCCACGGACGATCTGCGAGAAGATGACGCCCGAGTTCCCGCGCGCGCCCATCAGCGCCGCGCGGCTCAATTCCTTGGCGACCGCCGCCTGCCCACCGGCGCTGGATTTCTCGAGCGCCTCGACGACGGCTCTGACCGTCAGCGTCAGGTTCGTCCCCGTGTCGCCGTCCGGCACCGGGTAGACGTTGAGATCGTCGATCCGCCGGCGATTCGCCTCGAGGTTCGCGAGCGACGCGCGAGCCAGCTCCCGTGCCCGCTCGATTTGCAGCTCAGCCACGGCGGACATCCTCGACGTGGACGTCGATGGCGACGACCTTGAGGCCCGTCAGCCGCTCGACCTCGTATGTGACACGCGACCGGACTGTCGCGGCAACCTCCGCAAGGTTCAGGCCGTACTCGATGACGACGTGCAGGTCGATCGCGAGACCGTCGTCGCGGCCCTCGACGACGATTCCCTTCCTCAGCCTGTTACGAGCGAGGAGGCGTGGGAGGCGTCCACGGCTCGCCATACCGACGACGCCGTAACACTCAGCGGTTGTGGTCCCAACAAGCTGAGCGACCGCTTCGGATGAGATCGAGATGCGCCCGAGCTCGGTCGTCGCCGTCAGGTGCGTTCGCTCCACGCCGCGACCCTAGTCGACCGCGACGCGGACGGGGGCTAGATCGCCTTTGTGACTTTGCCGGCTTTGAGGCAGCGGGTGCACACGTACGCACGAGTTGCCTTGCCGTCGATCAACGCGCGAACCCGCTGGAGGTTCGGGTTGAAGCGCCGCTTCGTCGCCACCATGGAGTGGCTCCGATTGTGGCCAAACGAGGGCTTCTTACCGCAAATGGCGCAAATCTTCGACATGCGGTTGACGAGTGTACCGGAGGTGCGCTAGCGGGCGGCGGCTGCACGGAGATGGGCGAAGAGATCCGCCATCTCGAGCGCAGTGCGCGCCGCTTCGGCGCCCTTGTCGACCCGCGCATCCGCCTGGTCGGCTCGCTCGAGCGTAAGGACGCCAAACGACACCGGAACGCCGGTTTCGAGCGCGGCGAGCTGCAGCCCGCTGGCAGCCTCTGCCGCGACATAGTCGAAGTGCGGCGTATCGCCTCGGATCACGCAGCCAAGCGCGACGATGCACGCGTAGCGGCGGGTCTTGGCGAGTGCCATCGCGCCGATTGGCAGCTCGAACGCACCGGGAACCGGCATCACGGTGATCGCGTCACTCGCGACTCCGGCCGCCTCGAGCTCGTCGAGCGCGTTCGCGAGCAGGCGCGAGGTCACATCGCCGTTAAAGCGGCTGACGACGACGCCGACTGCTCGCCGCGCCCCGTTCGCAGCTCCTTCGAGGACGCTGTAGCCCGGTGGGATGGCGAACTCGCCGGGTGCATGCTCGCTGGACGCATGGACGATCGGGTCCGGATCGACGAGCGGCGCAGGGTCTTCCTCCGCGTCCGTCTCCGCAACGGCTTCCGGCTCGGGCGCGAGCGCAGGCTCAGACGCGAGGTCCGGCTCGTCGGCTTCAGGCTCGGGATCGGCTTCCGGCTCGGTGACGGCCACTGGCTCGTCGTCTTGCACGCTGGAGAACAGCGCCGTCTCGCGCTCGGAGCGGCGTTCGTCAATGAAACGGGACACGTCCTCCGAGGATGGCCAGCCGTCGAGGACGTTCTCGCGCGCATTCTCGATCGAGTCGGGCGTTGCGCCGCGCTCGCCGGAGGTTCGGTCGTATGGCTCGCTCACGCTTCAGCCCCTTCGTAGTCGTCTGATTCGAATCTGATCCCTTGATGATGCAGGCGCTGTCCGATGGCAGGACCGATGGTGTGCCCGAGCTTCTCGCGCTTCGTCTCCAGATAGCGGCGGTTCTCGGCGTTCGGGTGGATCTCGATCGGCACCTGCTCGACGACCGTGAGGCCGAACCCGTCGATCCCGATCAGCTTCTTCGGATTGTTCGTGAGGATGCGGATTGTGGTCAGGCCGAGGTCGGCGAGGATCTGGTTGCCGATGCCGTAGTCGCGCGCGTCGGCGGGGAAGCCGAGCTCGAGGTTGGCCTCGACCGTGTCCATTCCGGCCTCTTGCAGCTCGTACGCGCGCAGCTTGTTGAGCAGGCCGATGCCGCGCCCCTCCTGGGCCATGTAGAGCAGGACGCCGCGGCCTTCCGCCTCGATCTGGACGAGCGCCTGCTCGAGCTGTTCGCCGCAGTCGCAGCGCAGCGAGTGGAAGACGTCGCCGGTGAGACACTCGGAGTGGACGCGCACGAGGACGTTCTCGGCGCCGTCGATGTCGCCCATCACGAGCGCGAGGTGCGTCTTGCCGGTGAGCTTCTCGCGGAACGCAACCCCTTTGAACTCGCCGTGCTCTGTGGGCAGGCGGACGGACGCGCCGCGCTCGACGAGCTTCTCGTGGCGGCGGCGGTACTCGACGAGATCGGCGACAGTGACCATCTTCAGGCCGTGCTGAGCGCAGTACGCGACGAGGTCGGCGACGCGAGCCATCGTGCCGTCGTCCTTCATGATCTCGCAGACGACGCCGGCCGGGACAAGGCCAGCGAGTCGGGCGAGGTCGACGGCGGCTTCGGTCTGACCGATGCGCTCCAGCACCCCGCCGGCCTTCGCGCGCAACGGGAAGACATGGCCCGGCTGGACGATGTCCCGCGGACCGCTCGCCGGGTCGATCGCAACCTGGATCGTGCGGGAGCGATCGCCGGCAGAGATCCCGGTGGAGATGCCGTCGCGGGCCTCAATCGAGACGGTGAACGCGGTGCCGAACGGTGTCTCGTTCTGGTCGGTCATCTGGCGCAGCCCAAGCTCGTCGCAGCGCTCCGGCATCAGGCACAGGCAGATGAGACCGCGGCCGTGGGTCGCCATGAAGTTCACTGCGGCGGGTGTCGTGAACTCGGCCGCGATCGTCAAATCGCCTTCGTTCTCGCGGTCGGCGTCGTCGCACACGACCACGAAGCGGCCGGCGCGGATCTCCTCGATGGCCTCTTCGACGGTCGCGAACGGCGACGTCTCAGGCTCTTTCAATTCGACCGCCACCTGGCCATCGTAGCCGCGGTCAGCGCGGCGGCAGCAGACGCTCGACGTACTTCGCGAGCACGTCGATCTCGAGATTCACGATGCGGCCAGCCGCGAATGAGCCGAAGGTCGTCGCCGCGAGCGTGTGCGGGATCAGCGCGAGCTCGAACGTGTGGCTCTCGACCGCGACGACCGTGAGCGAGATGCCGTCTACCGTGATCGAGCCTTTCTCGACGCAGTAGCGGAGCAGCTCCGGTGGCGCTTCGACGACGACGCGAGTCCCTTCGCCTGCCTTCTCGACCTCGCGCACCGTTCCGACACCGTCCACATGGCCTTGGACGTAGTGGCCGCCGAGCGGCTCGCCCGCTCGAAGCGCCGGCTCGATGTTCACCGCGTCACCGGGGACAAAACGCGAGAGCGACGTGCGTGCGAGTGTCTCGGTGCCAGCGTGGAAACGCAGTCGCGTGCCGGAGATCTCCTCGACCGTGAGACAGCAACCGTCGATCGCGACCGATCCGCCGATGTCGACTGTCGGCGCCGTCTCGGGCGCCTCGACGACGAGCACGGCTCCTTCGTCGACGCCACCTTCGAGAGCGACCACCCGGCCGACCTCGCGCACGATCCCTGTGAACATGGCTGGAAGGCTACTCGCCGCCTA